>CAZWUZ010000148.1:0-9452 GCA_964637655.1 uncultured bacterium
AAGGCGGATACAAAAACTTGCACGCTGCCCGACGGGATGGTATGCTCGCCGTCGAGGGGAAACGCAATGGACTGGCTTATTCTGGCGGGGGCGGTGCTGCTCGGTGTCGGCATCGTCGCCTATATCCTGATGCACCTGACCGGCGGGGAAAGCCGCGACGCGGCGCGCGAGCGGCGCTGCCCGCTCTGCAAGAGCGTGCTCGGGCAGGACGAGACGGTCGTGGCGCAGATCCTCACGCAGAAACCGCCGCAACAGATCAAGATCAAGGGGTGCCGGCACTGCCTGCCGCACTACCGCGACCTCCCCCCGGAGCAGAAACCATGAGCCGCCGCCCGCTGCTGGTGCTGACCAACGACGACGGCATCCTCGCCGACGGTATCCAGGTGCTGGCGCGCGCGCTGGCCCGGGTCGGGCGCGTCGTGGTGGTGGCACCGGAAGGGGAGCGCAGCGCCATTTCGCGCGCGCTGTCGCTGACCCGCATCCTGCGCGCGAAGGAGGTGGCGCGCGACCGCCACGCGGTGCAGGGGACGCCCACCGACTGCATCAACTACGCGCTCTTCGGGCTGCACCTCAAGCCCGCGCTGGTCATCTCCGGCATCAACCGCGGGCCCAACCTGGCGGATGACATCGCCTACTCGGGGACGGCGGCGGCGGCGGCGGAGGCGGCGGCGTTCGGGCTGACGGCATGCGCGCTGTCGCTCGACATCGGCAAACGGCGCAACTATGCGCTGGCGGCGCGCTGGGGGGTGCGCGTGGCGCGGCAGCTGCTCGCCCGCGGGCTCCCTCCCCGCACCTACCTCAACGTCAATGTGCCCGACCTCGCGCGGGTGCGCGGGGTGCGGGTCACGCAGGTGGGCGCGCGGCGCTACCGCAACGCGCTGACGCGGCGGGTCGACCCGTTCGGCGGCGACTATTTCTGGCTGGGCGGCGGCAAGCCGCAGTGGCAACCGCAGCGTGATGCCGACCAGGACGCGGTGGCGGCCGGCTACGTCTCCGTTTCCCCCCTGACCCTCGATGTCACCGCGCATGCGCTGCGCGGTGAACTGGCGCAGTGGCGGTGGTGAAACCGCAGGCGGCGCGGGCGCTGTTGCAGCAGGGAATTGCCCTGCTGCGCGAACGCGAGTACCCCGAGGCGGCACAGGCGCTCACGGCGCATCTCGCCGCGCATCCCCGCGACAGCGAGGCGCTCTTCTACAGCGGGTTGTGCGCCGCCAACCTCGCCGAGGACGACCGCGCGGTGGAACATCTCGAGCGGGCGCTGGCGGGCGGGGTCGACGATGCGCAACGGCGGCAGGCGCTGGGGGTGCTCGGCTACCTCTTCGGGCGGCAGGAGGAACATGACCTCGCGCTGCACTATTTCGAGCAGCTGCTCGCGCTCGACCCGGAGAGCGTGACGGCGCGCTCGGGCATCGGCTATGCCGCCTTCGCCCGCGGCGATACCGGGCGCGCCCTGCGGATGTTCACCGAGGCGCTGGAGCGCCGCCCGCAGGATGCCTCGCTGCGCAACGCGCTCGGCTACGTCTACCTCGAGGGGAAGCACGATATCGCGCGGGCGCTGCAGGAGTGCACCGCGGCGCTTGCACTTGACCGCACCAACGGGGCAATCTACGATTCACTGGCATGGGCGTACCACCGGCAGGGTGACGCGGCGCAGGCGCGCACGCATATCGAGCGCGCGCGGCAGCTGCTGCCGCACCACCCGCTGGTCGAGGAGCATTACCGGGCGATTGCCGGCACTGCGGTGCCGGGGGAAACGGAGAAGGCGACATGAAGACGCGCTGGGGTGTGGCGTTCGGCCTGCTGGTGGCCGGGTGCCTCGCGGTGGTGCTGGGTATTGAACTGGTGGTGCTGCTCGTCGGCGGCTTGGGCGGGAGCAGCGTGTCGCTGCCGGGGATGAAGAAGATCGCGCTGCTGACCGTGGACGGGGTCATCTTCGACACCTCGCGGCAGATCGAATTCGTCAACGAGCAGCGCGAGGACGACGCGGTCAAGGCGCTGGTGCTGCGCATCGATTCGCCGGGGGGCGGCGCGGCCGCTTCACAGGAATTGTTCCGCGAGCTGATGAAGTTCAGGGAGACGGGCCGGCCGGTCATCGCCAGCGTCGGGGCGCTCGGCGCCTCGGGCGGCTACTACCTCGCCGCGGCCGCTGATACCATCTACGTCGCCGAGTGCTCGCAGGTCGGCAGCATCGGCGTGATCATGGATTTCTACAACATCAGCGAGGTGCTGCGCAAGATCGGCCTCGCCCCGCGCACGTTTACCGCCGGGACGATGAAGGACGTGCCGAGCGCGACGCGCGACATGAGCGACACCGAGCGGCAGTACGTGCAGGGGATCCTCGACGACGTGCATGACCAGTTCATCAGCGATATCTGCCGCGGGCGCGACATGGAACGCGTCGTGCTCGAACCGCTCGCCGACGGGCGCGTCTATACCGGGCGGCAGGCGCTGGCGTTCGGGCTGGTGGATGCCTATGGCACGCTCGACGATGCCAAGGCGGCGGCCGCCGCGGCCGCGGGGATCAGCGGCGAGCCGCGCTACACGGAATATAAGCCGCCCGAGCAGAAAGGGCTGCTGCAGCTGCTGACCACGTTCGGGGAACGCCTGCATGCGCTGCTCCCGCCGCCGCAGGTCAACGGCGGCCTGCGCTTCCAGTACGCGCCATGAACACCTGCACGGTTTGCGGCCACGCGGTGCGCCGCGAGTCGCAGTTCTGCACCGCCTGCGGGACCATGGTGCCGCACGAGAGCGCACCGGCGGCAGTGGCGCCGGCATCGGCACCGGCGGCCGCGACCCCGCTCGCGCCGCGCGCGACCGGGCGGAGCTTCGGTCCCGCGCTGCTGCTGCACATGGTCTATCCCGGGGCCGGGCTGCTCTATGCCGAGGCGGCCGCGCTCGGCACGGCGATGATCCTCGTCACCACGGTTGGACTCGGGTGGGGGACGGTGGCGTTGTGGCGCGGCCTGCGCGCGGCGCTGCAGCAGCAGAGCGCGCTGGCGGAACGGGGATTCGCACTGCTGGTTTTTCTCGGTGTGCTGCTGCTCTGGGGTGCGGGTATCGGTATGACGAAGCGCGCGGTGGCGGCGTACAACGCCGGACGCGTCGCGCATGGCGGGCGCGTCCTGCTGCTCATTATCTGGGAACTGCTGGCCCTGGTCGCGGTCACCGGGCTGCTGCTGGTGCGCTGAGATGGGCCCGGTCGCGCTCTACCCCGGCAGTTTCGACCCCGTCACCTTCGGGCACCTCGATATCATCCGCCGTGCCGCGCCGCTGTACGCCACGCTCCATGTCGCGGTGCTGCGCCACCCCGACAAGCAGACGCTGTTCAATGAGGCGGAGCGCGTGGCGATGATCACGCAGGCGACGCACGACCTGCCCAACGTGCGGGTCAGCGCGTTTGGCGGCCTGCTGGTCGACTACGCGCGGCAGTGCGGGGCCACGGTCATCGTCCGCGGCCTGCGCGCCATCACCGATTTCGAGTACGAGTTCCAGATGGCGCAGATGAACCGCACGCTGGCACCCGCCATCGACACGGTCTTCCTCATGACCGCCCAGCAGTATGCCTATGTCAGTTCGCGCGTGGTGAAGGAAATCGCCCGCTTTGGCGGCGATATCTCGGCACTGGTGACGCCCGCGGTGGCGGCGCAGGTGCGCGACCGCATCCGGAAGGAAAAACCATGAACCCGATCATGCAGGCCATCCACGACACGGCGCGACGCAAGCAGAAGCGACTCGTCCTCCCCGAGGGGGAGGATGTGCGCACGCTGCAGGCGGCGCAGCGCCTCCGCACGGAGAAACTCGCGGCGGAAGTGATCATCTTCGGCGAAGCGGCGGCGCTCACGGCGGCGGCACAGGCGGCGGGGGCCGACCTGACGGGGTGCACCTTCGTGCAGCCGGCCAGTGACCCGCGCCTGACAGCGTACGCGGCGCTGCTGCATGAGCGGCGCCAGGCGAAGGGGATGACGGAGGAGAAGGCGCTGGCGGCGGCGGCGCAACCGCTCATGTTCGGGGCGCTGATGGTGCAGGCGGGTGACGCCGACGGCATGGTCTCGGGTGCGGTCAACACCACCGGGGACCTGATCCGCGCCGCGCTCTTCGGCATCGGCACGCGTCCGGGCATCCCGATCATTTCCAGCTACTTCATCATGCTCTCCCCGCGTGCGGAATTCGGGGAGCAGGGGGCGGTGCTCTTCGCCGACTGCGCCGTGGTGCAGGCACCGACGGCGGAGCAGCTGGCGGCCATCGCGCGCAGCACGGCCGACTCGGCCCGCCGCCTGCTCGGCTGGGAGCCGCGGGTCGCCATGCTTTCGTACTCGACCAAGGGGAGCGCGCAACACGAACTGGTCGACAAGGTCAGGGCGGCGACGGAACTGGTGCGGCAGCAGGAACCGGGGCTGCTCGTCGACGGGGAGCTGCAGGCGGACGCCGCGCTGGTCGCCGCCGTCGGGGCGCGCAAGTGCGCGGGGAGTCCCGTGGCGGGCAACGCCAACATTCTCATCTTCCCCGATCTCAATGCGGGCAACATCGGCTACAAACTGGTCGAGCGCCTCGGCGGGGCGGAGGCCATCGGGCCTATCCTGCAGGGGCTCAACAAGCCGGTCAATGACCTGTCGCGCGGCTGCAAGGTGGATGACATCGTCAATGTCGCCGCGGTCACGGCGGCGAGCAGCGACTGACATGTTCCGGCGCTGGCGGCTGGCGGCCGGCGCGCTGCTGCTGCTGGGCGGCTGCCAGCTGACGGTTGAACCGCTCGATGAGTCGGTGCCGCGCTTCCTCACCGGCACCGGCCGCGAGCGGCAGTACCGTTCCTACCCGAACGCGGCGGCGGCGGTGCAGGCCGCGCTCGGCGCACAGGCGGTGGTTGCGCAGCGCTGGCGCATCCAGAATGATGCCGAATTTACCGCCGCCACCGGCACGGGGCGACCGGCCGCGCTCGAACTCCTCTGCCGCATCGGCATGGACGGCCGCTGGTTTATCGCGGCAGCCCGCCCGGTACCGGACGACACCAGCGCCGTGCGGATACCGGCACAGTTCCCGGAAATTGACCGGCTCGGCCTGCAGCCCGCTGCCTGGAACGGGGCGGGCACCCCGCAGCCGCTCCCCGACGACGAACGCTGGCGGCTGGCGGCTGACCTCGTGGCGCGCTGGTGCGCGGCGCTGCCGCGGGGTGACGCGGCACCGCTCGTTTCACCCGACGGCTATCGCACCACCTACTACCGCTTTTTTTCGCCGGCCGCACGACGTACGCTGGCCGGCGCCACGCCGGGCGGCGCGTGGGGGGTGAGTGCGGACGGTGAACTGCAGTTTGCGGCAACTGTGCGCCGTACCTGGGCGGGAACCGCGTCGGTGCAGCCGCTGCTGCTGCTGGTGGTGTTCGACGGGGAGCGGCCCGTCATCGGCGCGATTCACTGCGGCCCGGTGCAGGGGGTGCGCGCCTGAGCACGATGCTGCGTGCCGCCGCGGTGCAGCTCGCGTCCGGCAGTGACCCGCAGCAGAATCTTGAGCGGATTGGCGTGCAGGTGCGCGCGGCGGCAGCAGCGGGGGCGCGGCTGGTGGTGCTGCCGGAGAACTGCCTCTACCGCGGGCCGCAGGAACACCTGCCGGCGGTCGCGCGTGCGGCGGTCCCCGCGCTGCGCGAGGCGTGCGCCCAGCTGGCCCGCGCGCACGCGCTCTGGCTGGTTGCGGGCGGTGTGCCGCTGCCGCAGGACGACAAGGTGGCCAATACCGCGCTCGTCTATAACCCGGCGGGCGACTGCACGGCGCAGTACCGCAAACTGCACCTGTTCGATGTCGACCTCGGGGAGACACTGTGCCGCCGCGAATCGGACCATTTCGTCGCGGGTGACGAGGTCGGCATGAGTGTTATCGACGGCATCGTCACCGGGCTGGCCATCTGCTACGACCTGCGCTTCAGCGAACTGTTCCGCCGGCAGAGCGGCGGCGGGGCGGAACTCTGCCTGCTCCCTGCCGATTTCACCCTGCATACCGGACGCGCGCACTGGGATATCCTGGTACGCGCCCGCGCCATCGAAAACCAGTTCTTCCTGATTGCGCCCAACCAGGCGGGGAGCGTGCCGCAGGGCGGGGAAAGCTACGGCCATTCGCTCATCGTCGGGCCGTGGGGCGAGGTGCTCGCCGCCTGTGGTGACGAGACGGAAGGGCTCGCGGTGGCCGACCTTGATTTCGCCTACCTGCGCCGCGTGCGGGCGGAACTTCCGGTGCTCACCCACCGTCGTCCGCTGCGCGGGGGACTGCTGCGCCCGTGAGCAGCGCCGCCCACTGGCGGCGTGAGGGGGACACCGTGGTCTGCGGGCTCTGCCCGCATGGCTGCCGCCTGCGCGAGGGACAGTGCGGGCGTTGCGGGGTGCGGCAGGCGCGCGGGGGTGAACTCCATTCGCTGAATGACGGCATACTCGCCGCGGCGTCAGCCGACCCGGTGGAAAAAAAGCCGCTCTACCATTTCCTTCCCGGAAGCATGATCTTTTCCGTCGCCGCCCCCGGGTGCAATTTCACCTGTGCGCAATGCCAGAACTGGCAGCTGTCGGACGATCCGCGCCGGACCGGGCGTATCGACGGGGAACGGGCGACCGCAGCTGAAGTGGTGGCGGCTGCCCGTCGCAGCGACTGCCCGTCACTGGCCTACACCTATTCCGAGCCGACCGTGTGGTTCGAGTACCTGCTGGCGATGGCACGTGGTGCCCGGGAGGCGGGACTGCGCAACGCGGTGGTCAGCAATGCCTACATCAGCGCGGCGCCTCGGGCGGAACTGCTGCCGCTGCTCGATGCCGCCAATTATGACCTCAAGAGTTTCCGCGATGACACCTACCGCCGCGTCTATGGCGGGACGCTGGCCCCGGTGCTCGAAACGATTGCGGCCGCCGTGGCTGCCGGGGTCTGGGTCGAGGTGACTACGCTGGTCATCCCGACGGTCAACGACAGCGATGATGAACTGCGCGCCATCGCGCAGTGGCTGGCAGCGCTGTCGGTGGATATCCCGTGGCATGTCAGCGCCTTTTATCCGACGCATCGTCTGACCGAGGTGCCCTTCACGCCGCCAGCAACGCTGCAGCGCGCGCGGGCCGTCGGACTGGCGGCGGGTCTGCGCTCTGTCTACACCGGCAATGTCGCGGATGCGGCGGGAAGCACCACGGTCTGCCCTGCCTGCGGGGCGGCAGTCGTCGTCCGTGACGGGTTTCGCGTGACGGATCTGCGGTTGCGTGACGGGAAATGTGCGGCCTGCGGCGCAACGATTGCCGGGGTCTGGCGGTAGCGGGTACGCTTCTGGCAGGGTGTCAGGCAGGGGCAAGAGAGCAGGAGGAGCGCGTAAACCGGCAGTGGGTGGTGTACCGCAGTGCGCGACTCCGGCAGCGCATCAGGCAACCGCAGCAGAGGAGGAGGAGCGCAGAAAAAACCCGGCGGTGGATTCACCGCCGGGCTTTTGCGTGTCGCTGAACGACGTTACTTTTTGCCCTTCTTGGCCTTCTTGACGGCTTTCTTCGCGACTTTCTTGGCGGCCTTTTTCGCCGGCTTCTTCGCCGCCTTTTTGGCCTTGCGCGTCCCGCCCCGCTTCATCGCCGAGCGCGCGACATTGCCGCCCTTGTCGATGAAATACAGGAAGCCGTCCTCGCGCTTCACGCCGGCGGCGGCGACCACTTCAACCTTGCCGCCCTTCTGACCCGCGCGGGCCATCTTGGCGCGTGCCACATTGCCCTTCTTGTCGAGGAAATACAGATACCCCTTTTCCTTCTTGACGCCGACCTTCGCGACTACCTGTGCCATGTGTTCCCCTCCCGAAAAATTGGTTGCGTCGACGACGCATTGCACTGATTATAGCATAAATTCCGGTTTTGTCAAGTGTTTTTTGCAATTTCAGCGACGGGGGAGCCGACCCGCCCCGACGGGGGAAACCGGGCGCGGTGCGATTGGCCGGCAGCGACGGGAAAACGGGGGGTTCCGTCGGGAAAATCCGCCCCGCCGGCAGCGACGGGGCGGGGTGGCGCGGACCGGAAAAATCGGCTATCATGCGGTTGTGGCGGGGCGGCACGACCGGCCCGCCCGCAGGAGGAGCAGCATGGAGCTGCTGACGGTGGCGGTACAGAACCCGGAGGCGCACAACCTGATTTTCGGGCAGGCGCACTTCATCAAGACGGTGGAGGACCTGCACGAGGCGCTGATCACTGCCGTTCCCGGCATCCGGTTCGGGGTGGCATTCTGCGAGGCGTCGGGGCCCTGTCTGGTGCGGGTCAGCGGGACCGACCAGGCGCTGCAGGACCTCGCCCGCGACAACGCGCTCGCTGTCGGGGCCGGGCACACCTTTTTCATCTTCCTGGGCAATGCCTTCCCCGTCAACGTACTCAATGCCGTCAAGCAGGTGCCCGAGGTGGCGTGCGTCTTCTGTGCCACGGCCAATCCCGTGACAGTGGTGGTGGCGCAGACGGGGCAGGGGCGCGGGGTGCTCGGGGTTATCGACGGGGAATCACCGAAAGGGGTGGAAGGAGACGGGGACAAGGCGGAGCGTCTCGCGCTGCTGCGGAAGTTCGGCTACAAGCTCGGCTGAGATCTGCTGAGGGGAACCGCGTATGCTGACGGGAAAACGACAGCAGGAGCGCGTTGTACGGTTGCTACCGCCGCGCGCGGTGCGCGACTGCAGCAGCAACGCATGCTGATGGCAAAACGACAGCAGGAGCGCGTAAAAAAAGCGCCGGGGAGCACTCTCCCCGGCGCCCAGGCCCGCAGGGGGCCTGCTTTGACATGATTCGAACTTAGGCCGCTTTGCGCACGCTGCCGATACCGTGCCGCGCCAGCAGCATTTTCACTTTGTCCTCAACCAGGTCCAGGCCGTTGGGCTGTTCGAGCAGCTGCGCGTCCTTCCCGAGCACATCAGCGAAATGCGTGCGGATGTAGGCAATCATCCGCGTGCGGAACTCGGCGTCAGTCGCCGGGGCGTACAGCGGATTATCAACCGGAATCATCATGGGGTTTCCCTCCCTTCCTCGTGGCGTCACCGCCTCCCGCGGTGCGGGCGGAACTGCCTGTCCGCCATCTGTCTTATCGGCAGGCGGAGCAGACACCTTGAGCGGAGGAGGAACAGCGACGGAAAGAAAGGACTACAGGGTGCCGAAAATGCGGTCGCCGGCGTCACCGAGGCCGGGGATGATGTAGCCCCGCTCGTCGAGTTCCGGGTCGACCGCGGCGGTGAAGATGTGGACGTCGGGATGGTCGCGCGTGACCCGGTCGATCCCCTGCGGGGTGGCGAGCAGCGACATGTACCGGATCTCCCTGCCGCCGCGCGCCTTGACCAGCTTGATGGCGGCGCTGACCGAGTTGCCGGTGGCGAGCATCGGGTCGACGATGATGACCTCGCGCGAGTCGATGTCGGTGGGCATTTTGCAGTAATCCTCGACCGGCTCGAGTGTGTCGGGGTCGCGGTAAAGTCCGCTGTGCCCGACCTT
>CAZWUZ010000149.1:0-3281 GCA_964637655.1 uncultured bacterium
GTCATCACCACGGCCGCCAACAGTCGCATCGGCCTGCTGTTCACCGACATGACCATCTTCACGCTCGGGCCGTCCACCACGCTCGGCATCAACCAGTACCTGACCAACCGCAGTGCCGAGTTTGCACTGCAGCGCGGCACGTTCCGCATGGTTTCCGGGGAGATTGCGCGACGCAACCCCGAAGGGTTCAACATGCGCTCGCCATCGGCGACCATCGGCATTCGCGGCACCACCACCGGGCATGAGATTGGCGACAACGGCGAACAGCACTACGTGCTCGATATGGCGCCGGGCCATCAGGTCATCATCGGCGGGCAGCAGCCCGGGATTCCCCCGGTCACGGTCACTGCCGACCTGACCGTGGTCAGCGTCACCCCCGACGGCAGCATTGGCGGGCAACAGGCCATCACCCCGCAGCAGGCGGACGCGTTTTCCGCGCAGTTCACCTTCGATGACCCGCGCGCCTACCTGCCGCCGCCGCCGGGCACGCCCCCGCCACCCGTTGACGAAAACGGCAATCCGCTGCCGCCACCGCCCGGCGGCACCCTCCCGCCCCCACCCGACGGCACCTATCTGCCGCCACCGCCTGACGGCACCTATCTGACCGGCACCTACCTGCCGCCGCCTGACGGGACGCTGCTGCCGCCACCGCCCGACGGTACCTATCTGCCGCCGCCTGACGGCACGCTGCCGCCGCCACCGCCCCCCGGCACGTTCGATCCGCTCGCCCCGTCGGTAACCGGTGACCAGATTGTCACGCAGGTTTCGCTCCCCCCGTACTACCCGACCCACTTCGGCGGGGTGATGCTTTTCTATAACACCGCCGGCAACGGGTTCAACCCGGGCGGCGTTTTCGCGACCAGCAGCATGCTCAGCGTCGCCACCGCCCCGACTTTTTACGGCAGTGCCGGCGGCGAAGTGGTCACCGGTACCGGCATCAACGCCATTACCAGCGTTTTCCAGTCACCCAGCTACAACTGGTCGGGCACCGCCTACGGGTACAAGGCTGTCAGTGGCGGCATCATGCTGCCGGGCACGCAGCAGCGCTACATGGAATGGGGCAACTGGGTGCTCAACGACCCTGCATACACCTTTGTCAACACTTCCGACCTGCGCCTGGCCGCGGCTCACTGGCTTGACGGGACCAAAACCCCTGACCTGCGCATCAGCGAACTGGGCGCGCAGAGCGTAACCGGTCACTATACCGGCGGAGCGCGCGGCACCTATATGCTGTCGGGGAGCAGTCCGCAGGCCATCAGCGGCACCTTCGCCTGCGACATCAACTTCAATACCGGGCAGGTCAGCAACACGGCCATCAGTTTCCCGTCGCCGGCGATTTCGCTGACCCAGGCCTCGCCCGTTTCCCTTGCTGCCGGCGGGCTGTTCAGCCTCTCCTCGCTGAGCGTGACCATGCCGGGCGGTTCCGCTTCCGGCAGAATCGACGGGGCCTGTTTCGGGCCTAATGCGGAGGGCGTGGGCGGCGATTTCTTCGCGACCAGCGCCAGCGACAACGCCATCGGCACCTTCAGCGCCACCCGCTGAGCACGGCAAACACAACGGCCCGGCACGCGTGTGCGTGCCGGGCCGTTGCCTTGTCTGTCGTTTATGCGCGGATGATACCAAGCACCTCATCGCGCATCTGTGTCATCAGCGCCCGCGATTTCGCTTCGAGATTGAGCCGCACCACCGGTTCGGTGTTGGAACTGCGCACGTTGCACCACCAGTCCGCCGCCTCGATGGAGAGGCCGTCAAGCGAGAACTGTTTCAGCGACGCGTATTTCTCCTGCAGTGCGCTGATCACCCCGGCCGGGTTGCCCACCCGCGAATTGATCTCGCCCGAAGCGCAGTAGCGGCACATCGGGGCGAGGATTTCCGCCACCGGGCGCCGGTCCTGTGACAGCAGCTGCAGCACCTTGAACATCGCCAGAAAGCCGCTGTCACAGTAGAAATTATCGCGGAAATAGTAGTGGCCGGAGAGTTCGCCGGCAAAGACCGCATTGAGATCGCGCAGCTGCTGCTTGATGTAGGAATGCCCGACGCGGCTCATCACCGCCTTGCCGCCGGCTTTTTCGATTTCCTCCTTCACCGCCCACGACGAGCGCAGGTCGTAGAGGATGGTCGCGCCCGGCTGCTCGCGCAGGTAGGCCTGCGCGATGAGAATCGTGATCATATCGCAGGAAATCATTTCGCCGCGGTTGTCGATGAACGCCACGCGATCGGCATCACCGTCAAAGGCAATGCCCAGGTCAGCCCCGGTCGTCTTCACCCGGGCGCAGAGCTCGCGCACGTTTTCCTCTTTCAGCGGGTTGGCTTCGTGATGCGGGAAACTGCCGTCCAGTTCAGGGTACATGACCGTGGCCTGCACCGGGTGGGGTGCGAGCAGTTCCGCCACGTACTTGCCCGCCATGCCATTGCCCGCATCGATGATAACCTTGAGCGGCGCCAGCGGGGCCGTTACTGATTTCTGCAGATAGGCGACGTATTCGGCAAAACAGTCGCGCGGCTTGATGCTGCCGTTCGGTTCCGCTGCCCCGCGCGGGTTCGCGTTGAAGATTTCCTCGATCCTGTTCAATCCGGTGTCGTAGCTGATGGGGATGGCCTGTTCGCGGCAGAGTTTGAAGCCGTTGTACTGCGGCGGATTGTGCGAGGCGGTGATCATGATTCCCGCCTTATACCCGTGCGTGCCGACGACGTAATAGATATGCGGGGAGTCGCAGACCCCGACGTCGACGACGTCGCTGCCGCAGTGACGGATGCCCCGCGCCAGCGCCGAGAAGATTTCCTCGCCCGACAGGCGCATATCGCGCCCGACGACGATCTCCGGCTGCTGGAAGTATTTTGCCGCGGCGATGCCGAACCGGTAAGCGACATCGGGATTCAACTGCTCGGGAACGGTACCACGGACATCATAGGCCTTGAAGATGGACACGGGACATGCCTCCGTCAATATGGATAGGTGCAACCGCGGGCGGCAGCCGCCGCGCGCCGTTTACAGGGTCTTGATGGCGCTGACCGGGCAGGCCTCGATTGCCTCCCGCGCCGCATCGGCATGCTCCTCCGCTACCGGCAGTTCCTGCACGACCGCCTTGTTGCCGCTCATCTCGAACACCTCCGGGGCGATCGAGACGCACAGGCCGCAACCGATACAGGTATCCGCATTCACTTCCAGTTCCATACCAGCACCTCCTACGGGCCGCGTACGCGCGACCTGGTCTGCAGAGGATAAAACATTACGCCCGCGCCCCTGTCAAGCGCAGGAGGCGCGCCGTGCCGGTGGCGCC
>CAZWUZ010000149.1:3381-9418 GCA_964637655.1 uncultured bacterium
CGCCGCCAAGCCGTCCATGGCAGCGGCGGCACGCTCACCTCCTGTATGCAGGCCGCCGCCAAGCCGACAAAAAAGCCGCCCCCTTGCGGGGGCGGCCCCTGTCACTGCGTTCGCTAGCGCTTTTCGTCCAGGATCACGCCCATGAAGTCGTGAATCCGTTTGACCAGATTCAGCATCTCCTTGGACGGTATCTCCCGGATGACCTTGTCGTTGTCGGTGTCCACTACGTTCACCTGCACCTTCCCGCTTTCGTGGGAGAGGTTGAACCGGACCGAGCGGTGAAACGCCTGCGCCATCGAGTTCATCTGGCCGACAGCCGCTTCCAGTTCCTCCTGGGCGGCCTTCGTCGCCCGGGCGCCGGGCTCACTCTCCTGACGGTTCCGTGCACGTTCCGCTCCCGCTTCTGCTGCCTGCGGTTGCGGCCGGTCGGGTGTTTCCACCGCGGCCCGTGCTGCGGGTGATGCCGTTGCGGACATCGCCACCGGAGTCATTTCCGTGATGTTCATTACCATCACCTCCTCCGTGAGGTTGCTACATCCTTACAGGGTGCTGCTTTGCGGATCCAATGCGGACGTTGCTACGTCAGCCGAACAGCGAAAGAACGTTGCGCGAGCTGAGATTCGCCTGTGACAGCATGGCCATGCCGGCCTGACTCAGAATCTGCCCCTTCGTGTAGTTGACCATCTCAGCAGCCATGTCGACGTCGCGGATACGGCTTTCCGACGCCTGCATGTTCTCCTGGGCCACCCGCACAAAGTTGTACGTATGCTCCAGCCGGTTCTGAATCGCCCCGAGCGTGGCGCGGTCACTGGAGACCGAGTTGATCGCGTCCGACAACGCGGTGATGGCCGTTTCGGCCCCCGCCTGTGTCGCCACGCTGACCGCGTTGATCCCCAGTCCCGTCGTCGACATCGAACCGATGTTGAGGTTCAGCGTCTGGTTGGCACCCGCCCCGACGTGGAGCGCGACGTTGCCCGTACCGCTGGCGTATGCCCCGGTCAGCAGTTGCTTGCCGTTGAAGACCACCGTGGTCTGCATCCGGTTGATCTCCGACAGCAACTGGCTCACTTCGACCTGGATCAGCTGACGGTCCGACGCCGTGTTGGTGTCGTTCGCCGACTGAATAGCCAGGGTCCGCATACGCTGCAGGATCAGGTGCATCTCTTCCATGCCGCCTTCCGCCGTCTGAATCAGCGAAATGCCGTCCTGGATGTTGCGAGAGGCCTGTTCCAGCCCGTTGCTCTGCGTGCGCAGTTTTTCCGAAATCGCCAGCCCCGCCGCGTCATCAGCGGCGTGGTTGATGCGATATCCGGACGACAGTTTTTCCAGCGACTTCTCCATCGCACTGTTGGTAAGATTCACCTGACGATGCGCGAAAAGCGCCGGAAGGTTGGTTTGAATTCTGAAGGACATGACGAAATCCTCCCTCCTTGGACGTTCGTGCCGCCCGGGCCTCCATGCCCGTGAGCAGAGCCGCCGTCACCGTGACCGCGACGGATGACATCCGCCGCGTCCCCGGTTCCGAAAGACAGCGTCCCTGCGCGGCTACCTGCAGAAGTTATGCCGTCCGCACCGGAATCCGCACCCTGTGGTATTCGATTGTCACTCCCGTCGGTGGTTCATCACCTCCCTCGTCGCCGCGGGCTCCCGTCCGCGGTTCGGAAACAACCGGGAGCGACGCTGATGATACCGATCATCAGTCCGTCGTCGCGCCGCTCCCGGTTCATACTGCCTGTGTCTGTGCCGCGTCGCCTACTGGAACAGCGCCAGCAGGTTCGACGGCCGCGTGTTGGCCTGCGCCAGCATCGCGTTGCCCGCCTGCAACAGGATCTGGTTCTTCGTGTAATTCGTCATCTCCATCGCCATGTCGACGTCGCGGATGCGGCTCTCCGACGCCTGCATGTTCTCCATCGCCGTCCGGATGAAGTTGTACGTATGCTCCAGCCGGTTCTGGATGGCGCCGAGGTCGGCGCGGTTGCTCGACACCTCGTTGATGGCGTTCGACAGCAGTCCGATGGCTGTCTCCGCTCCCGCCTGCGTGGCGATGCTCAGGCCGTTGATCCCCAGGCCGGTGGTCGACATCGAGCCGATGTTCACCGACAGCACCTGGTTCTGGTTCGCCCCCGCGTGCAGCGCAATGCTCCCCACGCCGGTCGCGTACGCCCCGGTCAGCAGCTGCTTGGTGTTGAAGACCACCGTCGTCTGCATCCGGTTGATCTCCGACATCAGCTGGTTGACCTCGACCTGGATCAGCTGCCGGTCCGAGGCCGTGTTCGTGTCGTTGGCCGACTGAATGGCCAGTGTCCGCACGCGCTGCAGGATGAGATGCAGTTCCTCCAGCCCGCCTTCCGCCGTCTGGATCAGCGAGATGCCGTCCTGCACATTGCGCGAGGCCTGTTCCAACCCCGCCACCTGCGTGCGCAGTTTCTCGCTGATCGCGAGCCCCGCGGCGTCATCCGCCGCGTGGTTGATCCGGTAGCCGCTCGACAGTTTTTCCAGCGACTTGTCGAGCCGCAGGTTGGTGATGCCCAGCTGGCGATGCGCGAATAATGCCGAGATGTTATGTTGGATGCGCATATCCATGACCGTTCCCTCCTTGGGTTCTTACCCATGTGTTCCGCCGTGCCGTCCCTGGCCCGGCGGTACCTCCGAATAATTGTCTAAGAACGTATCAATGATGCCGTTCTCTGCCCGTACTGCCACTACCCCTGCCCGTGTGTGCTCAACCGCGTCTCTATGTCAACCCTGTTCAGTGCCTGCTTTCTGCTCCTACTGGAGCAGCTGCAGCACAGACTGTGTCTTCAGGTTGGCCTGCGCCAGCATCGCATTTCCTGCTTGCAACAGGATCTGCGTCTTGGTGAAATTCGTCAGTTCTTCCGCCATGTCGGTGTCACGGATGCGCGCCTCGGAGGCCTGCATGTTCTCCATCGCCGTGCGGATGAAGTTGTAGGTGTGCTCGAGCCGGTTCTGCTTCGCCCCGAGGTCCGCCCGGTTGCTGGAAACGTTGTCGATCGCCGCGCTGATCAGGCCGATGGCCGACTCCGCCCCGATGCGCGTCGTCATGCCGACTCCCTGCACCACGCCGGCATTGTTTTTCCAGATGAGACCGTTGATGCCCAGTCCCGTGGTCGACATCGAACCGATGTGCAGCCCCAGCACCTGGTTCATATTGGCGCCGACATGCAGCTGGATCGAGCCGATCCCGACCGCGTAGTCGCCCGTCAGCAGCCGGCGGGTGTTGAACACCACCGTCGTCTGCATGCGGTTGATTTCCTGCAGCAGCTGGTCGACTTCGACCTGCAGCAGCTGCCGGTCGGACGTGGTCAGCGTGTCGTTCGCCGACTGAATGGCCAGCGTGCGCATGCGCTGCAATATGAGATGGAGCTCCTCCAGGCCACCTTCCGCCGTCTGGATCAGCGAGATGCCGTCCATGGTGTTGCGCGCCGCCTGTTCGAGACCCTTGACCTGCGTGCGCAGTTTTTCGGAAATGGCGAGACCCGCCGCGTCATCAGCCGCGTGGTTGATGCGGTAGCCCGAGGACAGTTTCTCCAGCGACTTGTCGAGCCGCAGGTTGGTGATGGTGAGCTGGCGATGTGCAAACGTCGCCGAGAGATTATGTTGGACAAACATTCCGCTTGCCATGATCATTCCTCCTTGAATGATTGCAAGTAGTTATTCCGCCGGGGCATCCTTGCTCCGGGTCGCCGCGTTTTCCCGCGAACCGACGACAAAAAACGCGTACAGCGATGCTTCGCCTACGCGTGAATCAGTTCTTTTTCCCACCTCCTTGGTGTCGTTGTCACCGGCATCCGTGCCGGTGTCCTGCGTTCCTGATACCCCCTTGCGGGGGCTCGTATTGCTCTTATCGTCAGCTGGTGCGGCAAACTTGAGCCGATTGTATCGACATTTTTCTATTTCTTTCCATGGCTGTCAGTTGTATCATCTTTTCTGGCGGGAAACAATTTCCCCAACCCGCTCAGTTTAGGCGTGCCATCCTGCACAGCGCTGATGTTCGCTTTTTTAATCTCGTCATACACTTCCTTGCGGTGTACCGAAACCTCGCGTGGGGCGCGGATACCGATCTTGACCTGGTCACCGTGAATATCAACCACGACCAGTTCGATCTGGTCGCCGATCATGATGCTCTCGTTCGTCTTGCGGGTGAGGACCAGCATCAGTGTCCCTCCCCCGCCTGCGCCGCTTCCATTTCCTGCAGCAGCAGGTGGCGCACGTGGTATTCCTCGTTGAGCAGAATGATCTGCCGCCCGCGCTTCTCCTGCTCGCTGAACGCCACCGGGCCCTTGAGATTGACGGTCATCAGCTGCGGGTTGTCAGGCACCACGACGATGCCGAAGAAAATCAGGCCGGCCGCCTCCTTCACCCCCAGCGCGGCGAGGTCGCTGCCGCTCACCTTCGGGGCGAACTTCGCCCCGAGCACTTCGCGCAGATTGACCACGACCACGGCCAGGTGCGGGTCGGTCACCGACTGGAGCCAGGAGAAGGGGCGCTCCTCGGGAACGCTGAGCAGGGCGAAGCGCGTGCTCTCCGCGAAACCGATCAGCCCCTCGGGGATGGTCAGGATGCTGTCGTCCGCCACGGTCACGGGGCCGAACGGTTTGGTCGTAATGTCCACGGTATGCTGCCTCCTATTTCAGGAAACTCATCAGGGATAGACTGAAGATGCGCGCCCCGGCCGACAGCGCCGCCTGCTGCATCGTTTCGAACTGTTTGAGCTGCATGATGGCGTCGGCCATATCGGTCTCGCTCGCCTCCTGCAGCAACTGCGTCGTCTGGATCTTGTAGTCGGTCAGCCGGCTTTCCTTCTGCTCGAGCCGGTTCTGCCGGCCGCCCGTCTCCGCGCGCCACAGCAGCAGCCCTTCGAGCGCGTCGTCAAGCAGGCCGAGGTCCTCGCCGCTCAACCGCGCGGCATTGTCGCTGTTGAGATCGTCGCGGATCTGAATGAGCAGGCGGAAGGAGGTCATCTTGACCTCGGTGGCGGTCGCCGCGACATTGTCGGTGTAATTGCCGTCCGCGTCCAGCGCGGCGTTGCCGTTCACCACCTGCAGATCGTTGAGCAGTCCTTCCCGCACCGCCGTGGCGCCGTTGCGGTCGACATCCTGCAGCCACAACTGCCGCGGGTCGCTCGAGGTCAGCACGAGGCGCGACGCCCCCGGCACCGTGGTGTCGACTGACGCCTGCACGCCGGCGCCCGCGCCGTTGATGCGCGCCACCACCGCATTGAGCGAATCGACCGTCGTATCGTAGTAGATGTTCTTCCCGTTGACGCGGAAGTAGCCCTGGCTGGCGCCAACGGCGGCGTCAAGTGTCGCCGTCTCGTCCGCCACCGCCAGCCCCGCGGTCACGCGGTGGTTACTCACCTGGAACAGTTCGTCGCCGATGACATTGACCTGCAGGCGCACGTTTTCGTCCACCTCGCGGTAGACCGCGTTGCGGTCGCTGCGGTAGACGACATCCGTAATATTTCCCGCCGCGTCGGTCACCTTGCCGAACGGCGACTCGTTGAACGTGCTGTTGAGCGTTTCGTTGCCGCCGAACAGGTAGCGGCTGCCATGCTGCACATTGGCGGTGTTGACCAGTTCGTCGAGCAGCTGGTCGACCTCGCGCGCAATCGCCTGGCGGTCGAGCGCGACATTGCTGTCATTGGCCCCCTGCACCACCAGCGAGCGCACGCGCTGGTAGATGCTCCCCACCTGGTCGAGGGCATTGTCCGTCGCCATCAGCCAGTCCTTGGCCTCGGTGATATTGGCGAGGTACTGCTCCGTGCGCGTGATGTCGCTTTTGTACCACATGGTCTGGTGCGTCGCCACCGGGTCGTCCGAACTGTAGCGCAGCTTGCTCCCCGAGGAGATCTGGTAGTTGAGCAGGTCGATGCTGTCGAGGTTGCTGTGCAGATTGCTGAGCACCGTGCCGTAGATGCTGGCGCTGGTCACACGCATGTCAGGTCACCCCCTTACGACGTCTTCAGCCCGTTGATGATGCGGTCGAGCATGCTGTCGTAGATGTTGATGAAGCGCGA
>CAZWUZ010000150.1:0-9385 GCA_964637655.1 uncultured bacterium
TAGCAGATTCCCCAACAGCAGCAATTCCAGCCATGCGCGTGCAGCAACCGCTCCCTGAGGCAGAATGAAATAGATATTCGCAATTGTGTAGCACAGCAGCGGTACCTTGAACAACACCATGCCCCAACGAATGCCGGCGCCCCGCAACATATCCTTAGTCATTGTTGCTTTCCGCTCCGTATGGAACCACCGCATCAGTCGATGCCATCTCGCACCACAGACGGCTGCGTCGCACCAGCAGCGGTCCAGTAGCTACTGTTCCCACCACTACGCCACCGGGAACCGCTTCAATCGCAGATAAAAAGGCAGACCCGCCCATGAGCGGCAAGAGCGGGACATGCGCAAGCGGGGAAAGCATGTGATCGAAAGCCAGCGTGAATACGAGCACGTTGTCCAGCAACGCGATTAGCCACCCGCCAAATACGGCGAATCCCACGCTCAGGAACCACAGTCCGATTTCGCTGCGCGTTGCCAAGCGGTGTTCCGCTGTCCGTGCCAAAACCCGCCCGACCGTTGCCGCAAGCACATAGTTGATCACCATGATCCCGGCTGTCAGAAACAAGGACACTGGAAACAGGTAGTCGACCTCGAAATCCGCGAGCAAAACAGCGATGGCCAGCAACACCGGCAAAACCGCCAGCAGCACGCATCCGGTTCCCATCACGCGGCCGATTACGGCAGCGAAACGGTCCGCCTGACCTGCGCCGCCTGCTGCTGAATGTCTGCCTATCCCGATAAGCAGTGTGTAGCCGGCAAAGAGTCCGGCAATCGCACCGTGCAGCGCTACCATAACCGCCCCGGGGACCGTAACTGTGCACGAGGACATGTCGTACGGCACAGGCAGCGGCAGCATCGCCAGTGACAACGTGTCAACGCCTGCCGTAAGTATCCCAATTGCAACCGCTGCGGGCAGCACCCATTTTCCCACAGCAGATAGTTTCCATTTTCCGCCGCGCGGCAGAAACATTTCCACACACCAACCGGCGCCATACGCCACTATCAGATTCCCCAACAGCAGCAATTCCAGCCATGCGCGTGTAGCAACCGCTCCCTGCGGCAGAACAAAATAGATGTTCGCCACGGCATAGCACAACAGCGGCACCTTGAACAGTACCATGCCCCAGCGTATTCCTGCGCCGGCGCAGTTCATCATCTGCTTTTTGCCTCAAGCAGCTGCCGCAGCAGGTTGCCATGCAGTGCGCGCCAGGCGGTGTAGCCGCCATACACCACCTTGACGTCGGGACGGCCGGCATGGGCAAGCCGGTAACCGGCGGCAAACGAAATCATCCCCGTGCCGCACATCAGGATGACTTCGCGATCGCGCGGGATGCGCCGCCAGTACCGCTCAAACCATACCGGCGACCACTCAACTGCCGTCGGAATGCTCGCCGACAGCATCCGCTCATAGGGGAAGCGGATATCGATCAGGAACGTGCGCGGCGACTGCAGGCGCGCGGCATCGAGATGCTGCGGATCGAGGTACGCGAGGCCCGGCGGATCGGAACGGGTGATGCGCTGCAGGACCTTCAGGACGTAGCGCAGATCGGCCGCCGTCGTGGTGCGCCCCATGCTGAGCCGGAACGACGACAGCGCGGCGGCCGCATCGATTCCCATCCCGAGCAGCACATGCGACGGTTCCACCCGGTCGGCAGTGCAGGCCGAGCCGATCGAGACACTTACCGTGTAGCAGTCGAGTCCGGCAAGGAGCCGCACCCCCTCCTTCCCCGGGAACGTCAGATTGACGGTGCCCGGCAACTGGTGTACATCGTCCGCTGCGTTGACGATAACCCCGGGATGGGCACGACGCAGCGCGGCCAGAAACTCCATACGCAGTCGGCGCAGCCGCGCGAGTTCCTTCTCCCGGCACGATGCCGCCAGCGACGCTGCCACACCCAGTCCGACGATCTGCGCCACCCCTTCCGTGCCGGTGCGCTGCCCGCGTTCCTGATCGCCGCCGGCCAGCAGCGGCTGCCACGGGGTCGTGCCGCGCCAGTAAATCGCACCGGCCCCTTTCGGACCGTTGATCTTGTGCGCGGTCAGCACGAGGAATTCGCAGCCGAGTTCGTCAACAGCTGTGGCAATCTTGCCGAACGACTGCACCGCATCGGTATGCAGCGGGATATTCCGTTCCCGCGCCAGCGCCGCAATCTCCGCCAGCGGCTGGATCGCCCCCGTTTCATTGTTGGCGTGCATCACCGAAATGAGTATGGTGTCCGGCCGGAGCGCCGCCCGCACCGCGTCGACCGTCACCCGCCCGTCGCCTGCCGCCGGCAGGTACGTCACCGCCCCGCCGGCCGCCTCGACCTGCCGGCAGGCGCCGAGCACGGAATCGTGCTCGATTTGCGTCGTCACGATGTGTCCGCGACTGCCGGCCGCACGAAACACCCCCTTGATGATCGCGTTGTTCCCCTCGGTCCCGCCGGAAGTGAAATATACCTGTTCCGGGCGGCAAGCCAGCGCCGCCGCTACCTGCCCGCGCGCGCTTTCGACCAGTCCGCGCGCCGTCCGCCCGTGGGTATGCAGCGATGACGGGTTCCCGTGCTGCTGTGCCAGCACGCGCCCCATCGCCTTGCGCACAGCCGGAGCCACCGGCGTCGTCGCGTTATGATCGAGGTAGACATCCCTGATCCAGAGCATCGCTACTCCTCCTTACCAGACCAGCGGAATGAAACGGTAACGCACCTGCTGCCGGTAGGCGCGATACGCCGGGTCGCGGTCGAGGAACCGTTCCTCCAGCAACGCCCGCCAGACATAGCAGGCACTCGACAGCACGACCACCGTCACAGTCCACGGCGTGCAGTGCCCGACAACATAGCCGAGCCGCAGCATGATATCCGTCAGGTACATCGGATGCCGCACGATACGATACAGGCCCTGCGTCCGCACCTCGCGCAGGGCGACCAGTATGCCGAAGCTGCGTCCGAGATTCAGCAGCGTGATAATTCCCAGCAGGTTGGCTGTGAGCGTTACGGCCCGCGCAACCGCTGCCGTCTGCGCATCGCCGGTCGGCATCGTGCCGGGGAGCAGTACCGCCGACAGGACAGCAGCCAGCGCCACGGCCTGATGCCACGGTGACGGATCGAGCGCGCGATGATCATGGCGCAGCAGGAACAGCGCGGCCAGCACACAGCTCTGCACGATGAAGGAACCGGTAACGATATCGAATGAGCCGGCTTGCCACGCCGCTGTTCCCTGCCACAGCATGCCGCCGGCAAAGGTGAAAAACAGCCAGATGTTCACCACCTGCTGCCGGCGCGACCGCGGGACCGGAACGGGAGCGACACTCATGCGCGTATCCCCGGCGTCATTGTCTGCCGGCGCACATTGCGCACGCAGGCGGGCAGCAGTGTTCCGTCCGCCTGCGGATACGCCTGGCAGCAGCGGCGCACGCGCGCCAAATCGAAGGTGGCAGCATCCTGAAAGGCATGGATGAATATCGATTTTATCCTGCGTTCCGCCAGCACGAACGCGCGCCGCGGATCGAAACCGCCGCAGCAGGCGGAGTCGCCCAGTTCGCGCATGATGCCGCGCAGCGTCGCCAGCACCTTCTCCCCCTCGGGCACCGCGCCGACCGGTCCGCTCCACAGGTTGTAGACGAGATCGCGCAGCCGTTCGTGTTCGTCCGGCGCCAGCCCGAAGACAACGCGGTTGGCGATGGTGTCGAGCAGCGTTTCCGCATCAGTGAGCCGCGCCAGCGGCACGCTGCCGCCATCGTCGAGCATCAGGTAGAACGCCAGCGAAAAGCAGAGCGGACTGCTGCACGGCAGCGGCACGAAGTCGGCGGCGTTCACCCGCGGGTTGCCGCATGCTGCCAGCCTCGCCACCACGTCGGGTATCGTCAGGCGCACCGTGTCCGGCAATGCCGCCGCGCGGCCGGTGAGGGCCAGCGGCTGGATCATCATGCTGATGATTTCCGGGTGCGCGAAATAGTAGTCGAGCACCGGGCCGAACTGGTCGTCATTGATCCCCGCACCCACGGTCATAGTCAGTGACACAGTCGCCCCCGCCGCGCGCAGGCGCTCCAGCACCGCCATTTTCTGCGGGTGCAGTTCCCGCCCGCGCAGCGCGATATCGGCAGTCGTGCTGAACCCGTCGAACTGCAGCGAAACGACAACTCTGCGGCGCGCCAGCTCATCCGCCAGTCCCGGCTCGGCGAGCAGGCGCAGCCCGTTAGTCGACAAACTCACGCGGACGATTTCGGGACGCGCCAGCGCCGCATCGATAAGCGCCAGCAGCTGCGGATGCAGCAGCGGCTCGCCGCCGGACAGGTTGAGCAGGTCAATCTGTCCCTCGGCGGCCAGCAGCCGGTCGAGCATGCCGGTAAACTCGGCTGGCGACAGGTCCCCGGAAGTTGTGCGGCCGGAATCGTTGAGGCAGATCGGGCAGGCGAGATCACAGCGTGCGGTAATCTCGATGATCGGCATGCACAGATGCTGTTCGTGCCGCGCACAGAACCCGCAGCCGTCCGGGCAGGCGGCACCCGCATCACCCGCGAACGCACGCGGAGTCCAGCCCGGCTTGGCGATCCGCTGGGTGCGCAGGTACTCCTCCGCGGTGGCGCGCACGCGCACACGTGACTCGCCGTGTGCCGGACAGTGCTTGCGGAACCACACCCCGTCGGCATCGCTCTCCACCCGTGCCGGCAGCAGCATGGCACAGGCCGGGCAGGTCGACCAGGTCATGCCGAGCACCCCGCGCTCCGCGACCATCAGCGCGGTTTCACCGAGCAGTGGAATTCACGCAGCTGCCGCAGGCGCGGCCGCATTCGCATGCTCTCCGCGAACCCGCGGCACGACGTCCAGCACTGCCCGCACTGCTTCGCCTGCTGCACGGCATACAGCCGCGCGCGCAGTTCGTCAATGCCGTCAGTCAAAATGGATCCGACCGGTTCGTCAAGCATCTCCGTGCAGCGTGCCACCCGGCCGCGATGGTCGATGTTGAGCAGCAGGCGCCCGGTCTGGCAGTTCCCGATGCCGCCGTCGGCGACCGCCCGGTCCATCTGCTCGAGGTAGCTGGTCAGCGAGATGAATTCGGGATAGCGGCGTTTCAGGTCGAGCAGGTGTGCCGTCACGCGCTGATGCGGCAGCCGCCGCGCCTTCGCCCCGCGGTTCCACGAGTAGAGATTGACCATGTAGGTGACGTCCAGTTCGCGCGCCAGCCGCAGCAGCGGCTCGATCTCATCGAGGTTGTCATCCATCAGCACCGTGATCATATGGACGCGATTGCGGCGGTCGGGTCGCGCCCGGTGCAGCAGCTGCAGCGCGGCGACCGCGCGCTCCCACGAGCCGGGACAGCCGCGCTGCGCGTCATGTTTCGCCGGGTCGCGGTAGTCGACCGACACGGATATTTCCTGCAGGCCCGCCTGCAGCAGCGACTGCGCGCGCGCCGCGTCGACATGCCAGCCGTTGGTGATCAGGATGGGAAAATGGCTGGCGGTGTTGAGCAGGGCGATGATCTCCTCGAGATCGGTGCGGATGAGCGGCTCGCCGCCGGCCAGGGAGACGATCATCGTCCCCAGCCGGTTCAGTTTCCGGCCGATCAGGCGCACGTCGTCGAGCGTCAGTTCCTGCGCCGGGTCATGTGCCGTCTTCCAGAAGTCGCAGATCTGGCAGCGGAAATTGCAGCGGTAGGTCACCTGCAGGTTGCAATGCACGAAGCGGCCGCGCATGAATCCCCAGGCCAGCCGGGCACAGCGGTACTGATAGTGCAGTTCCCGGGTAAGCGCGCTAGGCACGGGACACCGCCGGGGTCAGTGACCGCCACGCCCGCGCTTCGCCCAGTGCCGCCAGCGGATGCCGCTGGAAAAGCGACAACCCCATATGACAGAAGATGCGGCACTGCTCCGCGCAGCCGTTGTAGCTGCCGCTTCTGCGCGCCGCTTCCGCCAGCGCGGCACGATAGCTTCCTGCCGCCAGCAGGTCGACCGTCGCCGGTCCCGTTTCCAGGCAGGGATAATAGAGCCTGCCGTCGGGACGCACCGTCGGGATGAGCAGCGGGTGGCAGGCGAACGCCTGCCGGTCGCGCAGCCCCTGCAGGTACGGCAGAACTCCCAGCACCGCACCGCCCTGCCGCTTGGCGGCGATCACCGCGTCGAGCAGCGCACGGTAATCGGGATCATCCTCGAGCCCCGGCACCGGCTGCCGGCCGTCGAGCGCCGGCGAGAGATGGAACCCGATCCGCCGGGTCAGGCAGAAGTCGAGCAGTTCCCGGGTGTCGGCAAGATGGCCCGGCAGCGCCACGGCGCTTACGGCCAGCGTGGTGCCGGTCTGCGCGCGCACACGCAGGGCATACGCAAGCGAGTCGCGCAGCTGCTCCGCCTGCGCGACGGTAATGCCGCTGATGCGCGCCTGCTGCTCCGGCCGCAGCGCATCGAGGCCGAGCACGAGCACGTCGGTAAGACGCAGCAGGTCAGGCCGCGCATGCAGCTGCAGCGGCCGCGTGTTGAGCACCGTGCGCATGCCCTGCTGCCGCGCATGCGCCAGCAGCAGTTCGAGATCATCGCGCAGGGTCGGCTCGCCGCCGGTGAAATCAACCGTATCGGTCGCTGCCGCCATCAGGCTGAGCAGCCGGCAGGCGTCGGCTGTGCCAAGTTCGACGACCGGGGTTGCCGCAAACGGTTGCCCGGCACCGTCGGAACAGAACCGGCAGGCGCAGGTGCAGCGGTGTGTCACGTAATACGACCAGAGGAGCGGCCGCACGGGCTGACGCCCCGCCAGCAGGCTGAGCAGGTTCCCCGCGTAGTTCCGCAACGACTTCATGCGGACATTTCTTTCGCCGGCAGCGGACGCGCGGGCACGCCCGCCACCGTCAGTCCGTTGGCAACGTCGCGGGTCACCACCGCGCTGCAGCCGACCGTCACCTCCGCGCCGATGCTGACCCCGGAGCGGACCGTGGCAAACGCGCCGACCACCGCACCGCGCCCGACCCGCACGCGTCCGAGCCGGAACCCCGTCGCCGTGTATTCATGCGCCAGCAGCCGGCATTCCATGCCGAGGAACGCGTCATCTGCCAGTTCGATCAATTCCGGCATGACCGGATCGAGAAACACCCCGGGCGCGATATAGACATCACGCCCGATCCGCATCCCCAGCGCCCGGTAGAGCGCGATTTTCAGGAACGAGAGCGGGGTCATGCGCGCCAGCGCCGCCACGACGTAGCGCGCATGGAAGCGCAGCCAGTCGCTGACAGTGATGAACAGCACCGCGCAGACGCAGTAGGCGTCGTCAGGTTCGCGATCGTGACGCGGCAGCAGCAGCGGCCGGGTGCGGTCGCCGGCCAGAAACGCGGTGAATTCCGCCCGCTCGGCCTGCCAGCGTGCGCTACGTGGTCGGGACATAGTAGCGTTCATCCTCCATCCGGTAGATAAGATTGTAAGTGCAGGCGGGGATCAGGCGTCCCGGGGTCGCCGGCACCAGGTCGGGACAGGTCATCGCCCGGCTGCAGTCGAACGTGTCCTCGTCCATGTGAGCGTGCACGTAGACCGTGCGCACGCACGCATCGCTCAGCTGCTGGCGCGCGAACGCGCTCAGTTCCCGGTCCGCCGGGTACAGTTTCTCGACGATGCCGCGGAACACGCGCAGCGCCTCCGTCTCGCCGCGCGCGTAGAGCTGGTTGAGCCCGTCGCGCAGCAGCTGCGCATCGTCGTCGAGCCGGATCAGGTACGAATCGCGCATCAGCGCGAGCAGGCGGTCGCGCGGCACGCAGCGGGCCAGCGGCAGGAAACGGTCGCCGTCCTTGAGGAAGTAGGCGGTCAGATAGCAGAGCGGATGCGCGGACGGGCGCGGCAGGAAATCATCGATGGCCAGGCGCCCGCCGGAATGGCTGCATACCGTTGCCGCCGCCTCGTCAACCGGCAGATGCCGGCGTTCCGGCCACTGACCGCCTCCCTGCCCGGTATAGGTCATCGTCTGCACGGTGTAACTGAGAATGCTGTCATACTGCCGCATCAGCTCGAGGATGTCGCCGGCCGCCGCTTCGTTCACGCCCGGGATCATCACCTGCAGCAGGGTCATCTTCACCCCCGCGCGGGTCAGGTTGTCGATGGCCCGCAGTTTGCTGCCGACCAGGTCGCGCCCGTGCAGCCGCCGCGACACCTCCGGGTCGAGCGTGTTGAACGAGAGCACCACGTAGACCCCGAGTTCCGCCAGGCGCGCGCAGAGGTCGGGATCTTCGGCCAGTTTCAGGCCGTTCGAGTTCATGGTGATGCGCCCGATCTCCGGACGCCGGCAGACGGCAAGGAGTTCTGTCAGTTGCGGATGCAGGGTCGGCTCGCCGCCGGTGATGTTGATCAGGTCGACCGAGCCGGCGGCGGCGACGATCCAGTCGACCGTTGCCTGCATTTCCGCCACCGGCATGAAGTACTTCCGGTCGGGACGGTTGTAGGTGAAACAGATCGGGCAGTCGAGGTTGCAGGCGTTGGTGATGGAAAAGACCGGCAACTGGCAGGGGCTGGCATGCCAGGTGCACGGGCCGCAGTCGTGCGGGCAGCCGCGGCGCGGCGGCTGCGCCTGCGGCAGCGGCGCACGATCAGGAACCGACGCCAACGCCTGCCGCAGATACCACTCCGCGCTGCCGGCAATTTTCGCCGGCTGCGTGGTGCACGTCGGGCAGAGCGCCTGCTGCCAGACCGCGCCGTCGCGGAAGAATACCCGCGCCGGCACGATGGTGCGGCAGGTGCGGCACATCCCGCGCACCGTGGTGAAGTAGGTTTCCGCCTTCTCGTCAAGCCGCGGCATGCAGTTCCCGCCAGAGCAGGCGCCGTCGCCCGGCGTCGGCATATTCGTGCAGCGCTGCCAGCTGCACGGTCAGTTCGCCGTCGGCCAGCGGACCGCCGCCGCTCGTCACCGTGCACGCGAGTGTCAGTTGTTCCGCCGTGCGGCCGCTGACAGTCAGCGTCGCTTCCAGCAGCGCACCGCGCCCGGCAACCGCGGCAAAGCGGAACTGCCCGACCCCGGCAAGCAGGCAGCACTGCTGCCAGTCCGAGCCGGCCATGACCAGCCACTGCGCCAGGTCGACACATGTGCCGATGATCAGCGACTCGGGATACTCACCCTTGCGGCCGAACGGCTTGTACAGCGAGTATTCCTCGAAGGATACCGCCTTGCGGCCGCTGATCGCCTGCCACGGTGTCAGCGCGTCGATGCGGTCCACCAGCCGCCAGCGCATCAGATGCCGCCGTCCACGAACAGGTTCTGCGCGTTGATGTACGACGCGCGGTCGCTGACGAGGAACGCCACCATTTCCGCCGCCTCCGCCGGTTCGCCGGGCCGGCCGGCGGTGCAGTACTTCATGTATTCCGCCAGTTCGCGCGGCGGCACCATTTTCCCCACGCCCTCGGTAAGCAGTCCCGGCACCACGGCGTTGACCCGGATATGATAGCGCGACA
>CAZWUZ010000151.1:0-9366 GCA_964637655.1 uncultured bacterium
CGCGTCTACTTCCGCCCCGGCGACGACGCGCGCGCTGAACCGGCCGTCGCGACCGCGGGCGAAACACCAGACCGCGTGCCCCTGCAGCAGGCGCAGGTGCGCTCCTTCGGGCGCGGTCACCGCCAGCGCCAGGTCCCACCAGGCGATACTGACCAGCATGGCGAGCAGGCCGGGCGCCACCGTCCAGGTCGTGTCATCCGCACCGGCAATCAGCCAGCCCTCGTTGGCAAAGAGTGCGAGCAGTCCGTCAAGCGCCTCGTCGTCGGGCACTGGTGACGTTTCTTCACCCAGCCGGGCGAAGCCGTGCACCAGTGAGCCGGGCTGCCCGCCGGCCAGTGCCTGCCGCACGGCGTCCGTGGCAACCGTCAGGGCGGGGGCATCCGGAGACAGGTCATCCGGCACCGGACAGGCGGCACGCAGCAGGTCAGCGAGCGCGAGAAAGAGCGCACTCCCCGTCGGCGCGAGTGCCGGCAGTTCCGCCAGCGGCAGGGGGAGCGGCGGCAGCGCCCGCAACGCACCACCCAGCCATGCCACCAGTTCCGCGTCAGTAAGCGGAAAGCGCAGGCGCAGTCCGCCGTCGGCCTCGGGCGTTGAGACCACCCAGCCGGCAGTGCCGCGGCCGGCGCGGTACGGCCACGGCTCGCCGCATCGCGCCGCGCGCCGGCCGGTCAGCACGCGCACCGGCTGCTGCAGCGTGCGCACCGCCGCCGCCAGTTCCGTCGCCGGCACGTGTTCCGCGGCCAGAGTCCCGGCCAGCGCAGCGGCCAGCCGGTCAGCGGTGAGGATCAGGTCATGGGCCATCGTCTCACCCCTGCCGCGCCATGCCAAGCGCCTGGAACTGCCCGGCGACCTTGTTGGCGAACTCGTCAAACCCGCCGGTAAAGCCGGCGCCGCGCAGCGCCCGGTCAACCGACTCGAAGTTGCCGGTACCGGTAACGTCGGCCCCCTTGATGATGTTCATTCCGCGCTCCATTTGCGGCGTCAGGTTGCCGACCCGGTACCCCTGCTGGCGGTAGCCGCCGCGCACGGCGTTGAGCGTGCTGACCGCTTTCTGCGCCTGCGCCACCCCCTCGAGTCGGGGCGCGCTGTGTCCCGGTTCGATCCCGGTCATCTTCTGGTGCCACATGTTGCCGAACTGCGCGGGATCGCGGAGTGTCGACTTGCCGCGGATGACATTGACGATGTTGGAAATCTGCCCGTTCTGCGTCGCGTAGTCGGGGCTCGCCTCGATGTCGAAGCGGTCGGTGGCGCGCCAGTTCAACTGCTGCAAACTGTTGCCGCCCGACAGCCGCCCGATAATGCGGTTCGACTGGTTGCGCCACAGGTCGGCGGACACCTCGCGCCACGTCCCGTCGGGATTCTGCATGGTGACGCGGAAATCGCGGTCGGCGCCGACGGCCGAGCCCGCCTTGTGCGGGGTGGAGAACGACTCGACGCGGACAACCCGGCCGCGATAGTCAGGGAGCGAGCGCACGAAATCGACCAGTTCGCGGTCATGCGGCTGCACCAGCGTCTGGTTGTAGGTGCGCAGGAAGCCCTGCTGCACATCCGGCGGCGCGGTCTTGAGCGAGCGCAGCAGTTGCGGGTCGCGCTGAATGGCGATCATGTCCGCCGCGGTCATGCGCGGCGGCGTGCCGGTCATGCGCGACACCGCATCCTTGATCGCCTGCGGCATCTTGAACTGCCAGTTCATCCGTCCCATGAGGAACTGCACGACGAGACGGTCGCGCACCGTGCGTGCCGTCTGCTTCATCGCGTCGCACATCGACATGCCGCGCGCGATGTTGGAGGCGAACTGGAACCCGACATAGATGGCCCAGGCCGCCGCCTTGCGTTCCGGCGTCTGCCCGAGCACCCGTTCGAGTATTGCCGGGTCAGTGACCATGCCGCCGACGATAAGCGCGCCCTGTGCCACGACATCCTGCCAGTTGAGCGTCTGTTCGAGTTCGACGACAATCTCCCAGAACCAGTCGTCGACCTGGTCAAACCCGCGCTCATAGCCGACCACCATGATGTTCTCGATCAGCGACTTGAGGATGGGCGCGCCGATGACCCCGAGCGGACCGAAGGCCACCCCGGCCGCCGCCTGGAAGACGAGGTCCGACCCCCACTTGAGGTTCTCGGTAAAGAAAAGCGCGCGGTCCTCCCACTTCTCCTGCGAGCGGTACCCTTCCGCCCCCTCAGCGAGGATCAGGTTCTGCGCAATCTTCCAGATTTTCAGGCGGAAGAGTTTGAGCCCCTCGTGCCCGAGCACCTGCGCGTGGCGGTCGATCATCTCCCGGAGACGGCTGTGCATCGGCTCGGAGACGAAGCGGATGGCGCGGTAGCAGCCGTCGCGCTCACGCCGCCAGTCCTCGCTGCCGACATCCGGCTCGACCACCTGCAGCGCCAGGGTGAACTCCGCCGAGAACTCCGCGCGGTCCTCCTTGCCGATGACGCGCACGACCATGGGAATGGCGAAGGTCTGGCCCGGATCGCCGGGAATGAGGTCGCGGCTGCGCCACGTCCAGATGCCGGAGTTATTCTCGCCCGGACGGTCATACTTGTATTCCGGATTGGCCACGGAGAGCAGGTTGCGGATCTCCTGGGAGGGGGCATTGTCCTCGAACCACAGGTCCTGCACGAGCTGCGTATCGGCGACAAGTTTGCCCTCCGCGTCCTTCGCTTAGACGACGTATTCGATTTCCTTGCGGATCTCCCGGTAGCACTTGTGCAGGACCCGGCCGGCGCCGGGGCGGCCGCGCGGCAGCACGACCAGTCCCTCGCGCGCGAGGATGACGGGGAGAATGCGCTCGAGTTCCTTGTCACCCTGCCGGGCGAAGATGTGCAGTTTGGTCGTTACCGACGCGCCGCTCACCCCCTCGGGCGAGGTCGCAGGCGGTGTCACCGCCACTTCGATGACGCCCGGGGTCGCGGTCTCCGTAAAGCCGGTGCTGCCAAGCTGCTCATTGTCGAGCGTAAGTTCCCACTGCCACGGTTCGCTGCCGGGATTGGTGAGGAACGCCTTGAAGGTCACCGGCGTGTTCTCGCCCTGAATGAGCGTAACGGTGTCGGGGCGGAGATCGACATCGAGTTCCGGCAGGCCGAGCAGTTCGAGCGACGCCGTCGCCGACAGTTCCTGCTCCCCGGCGGTCGCGCTGATGCTAACGGTGACCGGACTCGGCGGCTGGCGGGTGACATCGCTCCCCTGCGGGTCGGAGGCCTCGAGGGCGACGGCGGTCCACGTCGCGTCCCAGGCGACCGGGTCGCTCATATCGAGCCATTCGTTCCCCTTGCTGAACGAGATGGTCGCCGTATCGCAGGGATTCTCGGTGCCGTCGGCGGCGACGAGCACCACCTTCGCCTTGAGCACCGCCTGGTCGCGCCCGTCAGGAACGATGGCGCGTTTGCCCCCGTCGAATTCGTGCACCAGTTTCGGCTCACCGCCGATGAGCACGGTGCAGCGCGCGGAGGCCGACACGCTGCCGCCCGGCGTCGGCGCGCTCGCGTGCAGGGTCAGCGCGTAAGCTCCGGCCGCGAGGGTGGTCAGGTCGATTTCGTTCATCGTCAGGGTGAGGGTACGGGTCGCGCCCCCCTGGCTGTCGTCAGCAACGCTGAACCATTCCGCCGCGCCGCCGGCGACACTGAAATTCATCGCCCCGGCCGCCGCCGCGGGATCGCCTTCCGGATCGTTCGTGGTCACGGTAAATGACGCGGTGAACGACGCGCCCGGTTTCCCGTCGAGCCGGGCCGGGCCGCCGCTGCCATGCAGCGCCCAGCGCGGCGGTTCCGGTTCCTCCGCCTCTTCGCCGTCGAGCGGCGGCACCAGCGGCCCGACGGCGCCGCCGACGCCCGGCGGCAGCCCGCGCACGCCCGCTTCAAGCGCACCGTCCGAAGTGATCCAGCCGCCGAGGTTCGAGCCGGATTCCCGCCAGCCCCCGTCATCCGCCCACGCCGCTTCGGTGAACAGTACGGAAAGGAAACCGTAGGCGGCAGCGGTCGCCGTGCCGAGGATGAGCAGGCCGGCGACCGGGGCCGGCGGCTGCGCCGGCGGTACCGCGCCGCGCAGAAAGACAAAGGCGCCATAGAGCAGGGCCGCACCGACGAGGAAAGCGAACGCCGCCTGTGACAGCGCCAGCCCGGCATTGATGATGCCGCCGGTCAGCGTGCTGACATCGAACTGGACGAGCAGGATGCCGGCGAGCAGGAAACCGGGCGCCAGCCCGGCGATGACCCCGCGCAGCAGTTTCAGGTTGAGCGCCGTGCGCGCGAATCCCTGCTGCCCGAGCCGCGCCACCGAGCGCGACCACGCGGCCGAGAGAAACATCGCCAGCAGATAGCCGGGGCGCGACATGCCGAAGAACGTCAGCCCGAGGGCGAGCGAGAAATTGGCCGGCGTGTTGAGGCGCGGGATGATGCCGAAGGTAACGATGGTGACGCCGGCGAGCACCGCATTGAGCGTCAGTGCCGCCCCGGTGCCGAGCAGAAAGGCGCCGCGACCCGGCCGCCCGTTGGCGGTCGCCTGGCGGTAGAGCAGTACCGGGCGGGTAAGGAAATGCGTTATGGCGCCAAGCGGCCCCATACGGAAAACCGAGGTGAGCAGCGACCAGAGAAGCGCCGACGAGAACCCGTAGAGCAGGAACGAGGAGATGGCATTGCCCGAGACGTTGAGAAACGGCGAGAGCCAGGTGTCGGGGGCGAACCCCTCATTGGCATAGACGACCAGAAACGTGTGGATGAGCCAGGTGACGATGAAAATGAAGCCCATTACCGGGAGACGCGGCAGCAGGTAGCGCAGGAGCATCCCCGGCAGCATCTTGAGGGCATCAGTCGCCCCGCCCCCGAACGCGGCGATGAACGCCTCGGCCGAACCCGGTTGCGGACCGCGACCGCCGGCCGGCGGCTGCTGCGGAGTTGTCATGGCCTTCTCCCTGACTCCGATATGGTGGGCATCCTAACACCGCCCTCCGTCACCGTCAACGGGCGCCGGACGGAACCCGCGAATGACAATCCAGATGGCGACCGGCGCGAGCAGACCGGCGGCGACAGCGAGGTGGAAGAACAGGTGCGGGACCCCCTCGCGGGCGACGAGGAAGAGCATATAGCCGGCAAAGACCGCCAGCAGCAGCGCCCCCTCACTGCGGCCGATGCGGTGCCGGCTGAACGCGACGAGCATGAGCAGTGCGGAGACCGCGAGGAGCACGGGGAGGTCGGTGGCGCGCACCACGGGGGAAACCGCCAGCGGGGCGGGGGCGCAGAGCGCGGCGGTGCCGAGGATGCCCAGCAGATTGTAGATATTGGAGCCGACGACGTTGCCGACCGCAATACCGCGCTCGCCCTTGTACGTGGCGGCGAGCGAGGCGGCAACTTCGGGGAGCGAGGTGCCGCCCGCAACGATGGTCAGCCCGATGACCAGCTCGCTCACCCCGAGCGCGCGGGCAAAGGCGGCAGCACCATCGACAAACCAGTCAGCGCCAAGCACAAGAAACCCGAGCCCGGCGAGTGTCAGAGCGGAACCGGCCAGCGCCGCCCGGGCGCGGGACCCTGGCGCCACGGTGCCACTTGTCGCGACGGCGGCGGCGCGTTCCGTGCGCACCACCAGCCAGGTGTAGGCGCCCAGCAGCAGGACAAGCAGCGCCCCTTCACTTCGCGTCAGTGTACCGTCAGCGGCAAGCGCAGCCACCAGCAGCGTGGCCAGCAGCATGGCGCCCATATCACGCCGGAGGAGCAGCGGGGCGATGGCGAGCGGCACCAGCAGCGCACACGCGCCGGTAATCAGCGCGCTGTTGAAGATGTTCGACCCGATAACATTGCCGACCGCCACATCCGCCGACCCGGCCCACGCCGCCATGACACTGACCGCCAGTTCCGGCGCGCTGGTCCCGAAGGCAACGATGGTCAGTCCCGCCACCAGCGGCGAGATGCCGAGCAGCGTCGCGAGACGCGTCGCACCGCGCACGAGCAGTTCGCCCCCCAGCGCGAGCAGCAGCAGACCGCCGGCGAGCAGGCCGGCAATGGCCGGGGTCATGGCAGCGCCGCCACCGCGGCGGCGGAGAGGCGCAGCACGCCGTCACGGGTACCGAGCCACAGATTGCCCTGCACGTCGGCGGTCATCACCTTGATCTCGTTGTGACAAAGCCCGTCGGCGGTGGTCAGCACGCGCCAGCGCCCCTGCCGCAGGTAGGCGAGCCCGTCGTATTCCGAACCGACAAAGATGGTGCCGTCAGGATGCACGAAAAGCGAGCGCGCCTTGGCGCCCGCCAGCCCGTCGGAGGCGGTCAGCGTGCGGGCGATGTGCCAGCCGGTATCAGCCAGTGTCATGACCGCCACGCCGCCGCGGTCGAGGAAGCCGGTCGCCACCCAGACCTCGCGGTCACCGACCGGGACGATGGCATTGATGTTGTTGTGCGGCAGTCCGTTGGCGGTGGTGAAATACGCGATTTGCCTGCCATCCCACACCGTCAGCCCGCCGCTCGGCGCGCTATACGAGCCGAGCCAGCAGGCCATGCTGTCGGTCGCATCACGCCGCCGCGCCGGCAGCAGGGTGATGACATTGACCATGTCCGTCAGGTTCCCTATTTGCAGGCCGCCGGCATCGCCCGTCGTCCGGTCAATGACGGTCAGGCCCTGCCAGCCGCCCGCCCAGACCGCGTTGTCCGCAGCGACGGCCAGCGCTTTTACTTCGCCCGGCACGCGCGTGTCGCTACGCCCGTGCTGCAGGTCGGTGAACAGACCGCGGTCGGTACCGACCCACGCCCCGCCGGGAAGTCCCGTATCGGGGAGAATGGCGTTGACGAACAGGCCGCCGTCACCGTCGGGCGGCAGCAGGCGGCGGACCTGCCCGTCGGCGAAGCGGATGAGATGCAGTCCGTCCCGGCCGCCGGCGAGCATGCCGTCGGCGCGCGCCCCGAGCGCCTGCACGTCATGCGGCGGGCGGAACACCGTCCAGCCGTCAGGGAGCGGCACGGGCGGGGGCATGAAGAGCCAGCGGCTGACCGCAAAAGCGACAGCAGCCACAGCGCCCAGTCCGAGCCAGAAACGGAGCGCGAGGCGGAGTTCGGCTGCCGTGAGGCGCGGTTCAGCCATTGCTCAGTTGTCCTGCCTGCAGCAGCACGCGCCGGTCACAGCGCAGGCCCGGTTCCGGCTCGTGGGTCACGTGGATGCAGGCCGCGCCGGTCGCCGCCAGTTCCGTCTCCAGCAGCCGGATGACCGCGGCACGGCTCATGGGATCGAGCCAGACCAGCGGTTCGTCGAGCAGCAGCAGCGCCGGGCGCGCGGCAAGCGCGCGCATCACCGCCACGCGACGCGCCTCGCCCCCCGACAGCGTGCCGGGACGCCGGGTCCCATAGCCCGCCAGTCCGCCGGCGGCGAGCAGTTCCGCCACCCGTGGCGCGGCGGGAGACGCGAGTCCGAAGCCGATATTCTCCGCCACGGTCAGATGCGGCCAGAGCGCGTTCTGCTGGAAGACGAAACCGAGGCCGCGCGCGTGCGGCGGCACCGCCACCCCGTCACCGCTGACGACACACCCGCCGCAGTGCACGCTGCCGCCGCCCGGTTCATCCAGCCCGGCAATCAGGCGCAGCAGCGTCGTCTTGCCGCTCCCCGACGGGCCGCAGAGCAGCAGACGTTCGCCGGCAGCGAGCTCGAGGTCGAGCGGCCCGAGCCGGAACGCACCCGCGCCATACCGCAATCCGCGCAGCATGAGCGCCGCGGTCATGCGCGCCACCCGGTCAGACCGCGCATGAGCAGCACACTGCTGAGTCCGGCGGCAGCCAGCACGGTCAGTGCCAGTCCCGCCACCATCTCCGCCGCGCCGTAGTGCAGATAGTCGTAAATGCGCATGGTGACCGTCGCCGCGCCCGGCGGCACCACCAGCATGGTGGCCCCGAGTTCACCGAGCGTCAGCGCGAAGACCGCCGCCGCTGCCGCCAGCACGCCCGGACGCAGCAGCGGCAGGCGGAGACGCAGCCAGACCGTCAGCGGCGACCGCGGCACCAGCCGCGCCGCGTCGAGCAGGTTGCCGTCAAGCGCGGCGCGGTGCAGGACGAGCAGCAGCACCGCCCACGGTGCGAACCGCGCAAAGCCGGCAAGCATCGGCATGGCCAGGGTGCCGTACAGGCCGCACGGCAGCAGCGTGTTCCACAGCGTGATCAACCCGACCCCGACCAGCGGCGCGGGCGCGACGAGCGCCGGCAGCAGCCACCAGCAGCGGGCCCGGCGGCGACCGGCCGCCACCAGCAGGGCGAACCCCACCGCCGCAACCGCCGTGACCGCAGCCACGACCAGTGAGACGCGCAGTTCCGCCGCGGCGGCCGTGGCGGCAGAGATAACCGCTGCCGGCGAACCCGCCTGCCAGGCCAGCGCCGCCACCGGCACAACCACCGCCGTGACGAGCAGTGCTGCGGCGCCCTGGCGCGCAAGGCGCCAGCATCCGGAAGCGCGCAACGTCGGGTACGTACCGGTCCATGCCGCCACGCCGCCCGCAGCCAGCGCGAAACGCAACGCGAGCACGCCCGCGGGCACAGTCACCGCGAGCAGCGGCAGCGCCAGCACCGCCATGCGGCCGGCGTCGCCGGTGGCACTGAAGTCGGCGAACAGTTCGAGCGCGTAGACGTTGACGGAAAACGCCGAGGAGACGCTGAAATCGATGAGCGACAGGAGGAAGACCGCGAGCATGCCGGCCAGCACACCCGGCAGCGCCAGCGGCAGCGCGATGCGTCGCGCTACCGCGGCTTCCGTGCCATGCAGGCGCGCGGCGTCGAGGAGGGCTGACGGAACCGTGACCACGCCGGCAAACGCGCAGGCCACAGCATACGGCAGGTAGGCGAGCAGACCGACCCAGACGCTGCTGCCCCAGCCGGACACCGGCAGGAGTGACAGACCGGTCAACTGATTGAGCCGGCCGGCCAGTGCCAGCCAGGCCAGGGCGTGCAGGTAGGGAGGAATGAGCGCCGTGAGCAGCGCGAGGAACAGCCAGCGGCGCACGGCGCGCGGCGGGCAGCCAAGCGCGAGCGTCAGGGCGATACTGCCGGCAGCGAGGGCCACCGTCCCCGACCAGACGATCCCGTCGAGCAGAAGTCCGGCACGACGCGCGGACCCGAGCAGGTCGGTCACCGTTGCCGGCACCACCGCCGTTAACGGCGCCACGAGCGGCAGGATAAGGCAGAGCAGTACCGCCGCTGTCGTCAGGCTGGAAAGCAGCAGGCGCATGGCAGGCTACCGGGCGAACAGTTCCCGCAGCACATCCTGCGAAGCGGGGAAGGCGGCGGCCGCCGCCGCGAGCAGTTCCGGCGGAATCTGCGCGAGCAGGCGGGCGGCAGCCGGCGAGAGACACCCCTCGCGTTCGAGCCGCTCGCGCACCGCCACTGACGCAAGGTGTTCCGCCAG
>CAZWUZ010000152.1:0-8778 GCA_964637655.1 uncultured bacterium
TCACGACGATATCCGGCGTCACCCCGAGCCGGCGCAGCGGCGGCAGCGCGGTGTCGACGGCAATGACCACCCCGCGCCCCGCCGCCTGCGTCAGCAGCGCGCCGTTGCCGTCGAGCGACGGGCCGCCGCCGACGACAAACGCCGGGCGGCCGCGCGCACTGCGGTCAAGCCGGGTCACCGGCGGCAGCTGCAGGATTTCCGGCAGCGACTCCCAGAAATGCTGCTGCCAGCGCGGGGCGAAGAGCAGCAGTGTCGCGCGGGTGCGCTGCTCGACGGTAATGCGTTCGGCCAGACGTTCGCGGAAGACGGGGAGGAAGCCGGGATAGAGCGCGTCCGCGCCGTGCAGCGGCACGAACCCCGCCAGCGGCAGCGCGTCGAGGTCCTGCGTTTCCGTCACCTGCGCCGCCGCCGCGTCGGGATCGTCACTGACGATCACCGTCACGTCACGCCGCGCCAGCACCGCGCGCAGGTCGGTGACGCCCAGCGCCCGGGTGAGGATATCCGCCCGCGGTTCGACGATGACCAGGGGAGCCTGCGGGAAGCGCTGCTGCAGCCCGACGAGGTGGTAGCCGGCGCCGGCGCCGATAACGATGAAGAGCGGGGCGGGGCGCAGGGCGGTAACCACCTCGCGCATCTCCTGCAGCGGGTTGTCCTCGGGGTGCACCGCGCGCTGGCGCAGCGCGTCGAACAGGTTGGGCCAGCGCCCGCGGCTGACCACGCTGACGCTTCCCGGTCCGGTGTTGCGCAGGCGCTCCGCCAGCGCCGGGTGGCGCGTCGCCAGGGCGGCGAGGTTTTCCGCGAAGCGCTCCGCGCCCGCCATAGTCAGCCGCCGCGGCGCCCGCTACTGCAGGCGGACATACAGTTCGCCGTCCCACACCGAGGTTCCGGCCGCCGGGCGCTGCTCGACGACCAGCCCGGACCCCTCGATGCGCGCGCGCGGGAAGTCGCTGCCGAGCAGGCGGATGACATCGGCCAGTGTCAGCCCGCGCAGGTCGGGCATGATCCCCGGTTTACCGTCGTACGCGCTGCTGCGCGCGATCCCCGACGTCCCGCCGATGTCCGCCAGCGTCCCCGGCGCACTGATGCCGAGCTGCGCGAGGATACGCTGCGCCACGTCACGGAAGACCGGGGCCGCCACGGTGCCGCCGTAGTAGCCCTCGCGCGTCGGGTCGGTGATCGACACGAGAATGGCGAGTTTCGGATCATCCGCCGGCGCCACACCGATAAACGAACCGATCCAGCGGTTGTCGTAGTAGCCGCCGGTTTCGAGATTGGGCAGCCGCGCCGTCCCCGTCTTGCCCGCCACCGAGAAGCCGTTGACCGCCGCCGCCCGGCCCGAGCCCCGCTCCACCACCCCGCGCATCATGCGCAGCAGCGTGCGGGTTGTCCCGTAGCTGACCACGCGCCGCACCTCCTGCCGCTGCCCCCGGTGAAGCACCGTACCGTCGCGCGTGGTCACCGCGCGCACCAGGCGGGGCCGCAACAGCACGCCGCCGTTGGCGATGGCCGCCGCCGCTGTGGCCATCTGCAGCGGCGTCACCATAATCTCATAGCCGATGGCGAGCGAGTGACGCGACTGGCCCGACCAGCGCTCCGGGCGGTAAAGCGCCCCGCCGACCTCCCCGCGCAGTTCGATGCCCGTCGGCAGGCCGAACCCGAAATCGCGCAACACCGCATACAGGTCGCGCGGCTGGATGCCGTCGATGGCCTCGACCATCCCGACATTGCATGAGTTGGCGAGCACGTCCGCGAAGGTCTGGTCGCCGTGATTGTGCACGCAATGGATCGTGCGCCCGGCGCGGCTGATATACCCGGGACAGAAGAACCGGCGGTTGAGGTCCACCGCACGCTTCTCCAGCAGCGCCGCCGCGTCGAAGATCTTGAAGATCGAGCCGGGCTCGAAGACGTCGGTGATGGTGCGGTTGCGCAGCCGCGGGCGGCTTGCCGTGTCGAGATAGTCGCCGTAGCGGTTCGGGTCGAAGGTCGGCCACGACGCCATGGCCAGCACGTCGCCGCTGCGCACGTCGAGCACCACCACCGTGCCGCCACGCGCCCCGTACTTCTCGCAGCTGCTGCCCAGCTCCTCGGTGGCGATATGCTGCGTCAGGTGGTCGATGGTCAGCGTCACCCGCGCCGGTTCCGGGTTGTCCTCGGCGTGATAGCGCAGCCAGCGGTCGCCCCACAGTTCCATCCCCTCGAGCCCGCGGTCATCACCGCTGACAAACCCGAGCAGGTGCGCCCCGAGATCGTCATACGGGTAGACGCGCCGGTATTGCGTTTCGAGGGTGATGTGGTCGAGCCGCAGCCGCCGCACCGCGTCCGCCTGTGCCGGCGAAATGGCGCGGGCCAGCCAGACCAGTCCGCTCCGCTGCTGCAGTTTCGCCAGCAGTTCCGCCTCCGGCAGGCCGAGCACCGGTGCCAGCCGTTCCGCTGTCCGCTGCCGCTTCTCCGGCAGGATGCGCAGCGCGTTGGCCGCCACCGACTGTTCGGCCACGCTCAGCGCCAGTTTGACCCCGTTGACGTCGGTGATGGTGCCGCGCGCCGCGACGGAATAGGAGACGCCGCCGGTCGCCATCCGCCGCAGATTCGCCTCCGCCCCCAGCACGTGCACCCAGGCCAGTCGCGCAAAGAGCAGCACAAACGCGCCCAGCACAAAACCGCTGAGCACGCGCACCCGCTGCCGCATCAGGTCATCAATCATTCGATCGGGCCAAGCCGCGCAAACGGCCAGTAGATGCAGAAGGCCTTGCCCAGCAGGTTGGGGCGCGGCATGAACCCCCAGAAGCGGCTGTCGGCGCTGTTGTCGCGATTGTCACCCATGACAAAATACCACGCGCCCGTCACCGTCAGTTCCGTCACCGGGCGGTTGTCGAGGTAGCACTGCGCGCCGACCCAGCGCAGTTCCTCCCCGCGCTGGCGGCAGAGTTCGCGGTAGGCAAGTTTCGCATCGTCTGTCAGCCCGGCCAGCTGCACCGTCTCGCCGTCGCGCGGCACGTGCACCGGCCCGTACTCGTCGCGCGTCAGCTGGCGCGGCACCCCGCGGTGGATGGCGTAGGGCTCGGTCAGCTCGGTGCCGTTGACATAGACCAGGCCGCCGCGCACCGCGACCGTGTCGCCCGGGCAGCCGATGACCCGCTTGATGTAGTCCTTGGCTTCCCCGGGCCCGGGATAGACGAAGACGATGATGTCCCCCCGCTGCGGGTCGCTGAACCGGTAGATGAAGCGGTTGACCAGCACATGGTCGTCGATGAGCAGCGTATCCTCCATCGACGACGAGGGGATGAAGAAGGCCTGCACGATGAAATAGCGGATGAGCAGCGCGAGGGTGACCGCGACGACCACCGTCTCGACCACCTCGCGCAGCGCCGAAGTACGCTGCCGCCCCCACAGCGCGCCATAGCGCTCCCGCAGCCGTCGCCAGGATGTCCGCATGGCCGTTCGTGTCCCTACTTGAGGAACACTTTTTTGATGTTCCAGTTCTTGAGTTTTTCGATCTGCTTTTTGTTGAGCACGGTCCCCGCCTCGAGCAGCACCATCTTGTTGGCGTTGTCGTGCACGTCCTCCGCCAGCGTGTCACCCTCCTGCAGCGACTCGACGCTGGTGTAGGATCCCGTCCCGCCGCTGCTGCGCTTCGCCGGGCCCGACGCCGCGGGTCGCTGCTCCTCCTTGAGCGTGCGCAACACGAAACGGATGTTGCGGTTTTTCAGTTTCAGCGCGATGATCACCCCGAGCAGCAGGATGACACTGACCACGATGATGGCGATTTCCCTGGTTTCCATGCGCTTGCGGCCCCCCTCCCCGTGGCGATTCTATCCCGTCGGTTTTTTCCTGTCAACCGCCTACGCCCAGGCGATCAGCCCCGTCTCGAACGGGTTCAGGTCCTGCGCGTGGCGCGGCAGCACGCGCACCCCGATGCCGTGCCGCCCGCTCTCGGTAAAGCGGAACGTGCCGCGGTAGGCCACCCCGCCGTCCGCAACCGCGCCTGCCGTCATCGGCAACGCCGCGCCGCGTACCACCTCGCCGCGCGAATCGAGCGGCCCGCAGACCAGTTCCACCGCCAGTTCCGCCGGCGGCAGCCCGCCGGTCTGCAGTACAATGCTCACCTCGTGCTCGAGCCCGACCGCGTACTCCGCCTCCGCGCCGCCGCTCACCGCCACCGACTTCACCTTCACCTGCGGCCAGGCCGCGCGCACCTTCTCCTGCCAGCGCGCCAGTTCGCCGAGCAGCGCCGCCTGCCCGAGCAGCGCCGAGCCGCGCTGATGCCCCGGCAGGTAGAACTGCTGACAGTATTCCTCGACCATGCGGTCGGTGTTGAACGCCGGCACCAGGTGGCAGAGGCACGACTTCATCATCTCCAGCCACTGCCGCGGCAGCCCGTCGGCACCGCGCGTGTAGAAGGTCGGCACCACTTCCTTTTCCAGCAGGTCGTAGAGCGCGTTGGCATCGATGTCGTCCTGCCGCTCCAGCTCCGCCGGTTCGAGATGCTCGCTGCGATCGCCGATGGCCCAGCCCGCCCCCTGCCGGTATCCCTCGTCCCACCACCCGTCGAGCACCGACAGGTTGAGCACGCCGTTGGCCGCCGCCTTCATCCCGCTGGTGCCGCTCGCCTCGAGCGGCCGGCGCGGGTTGTTCAGCCACACATCAGCCCCGCTCACCAGGTAGCGTGCCACGCAGATGTCGTAGTCCTCGATGAAGACGATGCGCCCGCGCAGTTCGGGCTCGCGCTGCAGGTGGACGATCTGCTTGATCAGTTCCTTGCCGAGATTGTCCTTGGGGTGCGCCTTGCCGGCGATGATGATCTGCACCGGGCGCGCCGGGTCGCCGCTGACGATCCGCTTGAGACGCTCCACGTCGCGGAAGAGCAGGTTGGCGCGCTTGTAGGTGGCGAACCGCCGCGCGAAACCGATGGTCAGGATGTCGGGGCGCAGCGCCTCGCCCGCGCTCGCCACTTCCGTGTTCAACCCGTGCTTCGCCTCCGTCTGCGCCGCCAGCCGCTTGCGCGCGAACGACACCAGCCGCTGCCGCCGCCGCTCATGCGCCCGCCACAGTTCCTCGCCCGGGATCCGCTCGACGCGCGCCCAGACATCCGCCTTCGCCGTGTGGCTGATCCACCCCGGGCCGAGGTAGCGGTGGTAGAGGCCGCCCAGTTCGCCGGACACCCACGAGCGCACGTGCACCCCGTTGGTGATGTGCCCGATCGGCACCTCGTCGGTCTGCGCCGAGGGCCAGACCTCGTCGAACATCAGGCGCGACACCTCGCCGTGCAGCTTGCTCACGCCGTTGCGGTACGCCGAGGTGCGCAGCGCGAAGACCGCCATGTTGAAGTCGTTTTTCTCGTCCGCCAGCGGGCTTTTGCCCAGCGCCAGCACGCGCGCCAGCGGCAGGCCGCGCTGCTCGCAGTAGGGGGCGAGGTACTTCTCCACCATCGCCAGCGGGAAGCGGTCGATCCCCGCCGGCACCGGCGTGTGCGTGGTAAACAGCGTGCGCGCCTGAGCTGCCAGCCGCGCTTCGTCGAACCCGAGCTTCCGCTCCTGCATCAGGTGGCGGATCTGCGCCAGCGCGAGGAACGCCGAGTGCCCCTCGTTCATGTGGCAGAAGGTCGGGGTGCGCCCGCTGGCGAGCAGCGCGCGGTAGCCGCCGATGCCGAGCAGCACTTCCTGGCGGATGCGCAATTCCGTGTCGCCGCCATACAGTTGTGCCGTCAGTGCGCGCACGGGTTCCGGGTTCTCCGGCAGGTTGGCATCGAGCAGCAGCAGCGTCACGCGCCCGACCAGCACCTGCCACACCTGCACGGTGAACGTGCTCTTGCCGTCAGGGACGCTCACCCGCAGCGGCTTGCCGTCCGCGCCCGCCACCAGTTGCAGCGGCAGGTTGTAGAAATCGAGCGGCGAATAGAATTCCTGCTGCCAGCCGTCCTGGTTGAGGTTCTGCCGGAAGTACCCCTCGCGGTAGAGCAGCCCGACGCCGGTCAGCGGCAGCCCGAGGTCGCTCGCCGACTTGAGGTGATCCCCCGCCAGCAGCCCGAGCCCGCCGGAATAACTCTGCAGCGCCTCGGTCAGCCCGAACTCCATCGAGAAGTAGGCGATGGTGCAGCCCGCGTTCTCCGCCGCGTGACGCGAGCGGTACCAGGTGTTCATCGGCATCCGCTCGGGATCCGCCGACGGGTTCCCTGCCTGCAGGTAGTCGTCGAAGTGGCGCAACACCCGCGCGTAAAAGGCGCGGAAGGCGTCATCCTCGGCCGCAGCCAGCAGCTTCTCCTGCGGGATGCGCCCGAGCAGCGCGACCGGGTTGTGGTAGGTCTCCTCCCACAGTTCGTCACTCAGCCGGCGGAACAGTTCCACCCCTTCGGTATTCCAGCACCACCACAGGTTGTAGGCCAGTTCTTCGAGCCGCTTGAGCGCCGGCGGCAGGTTCGGCCGCACCCGCATCGTTTTCAGCAGTTTGATACCCATCGTCATTACTCCTCCGTCGCGGCCTGCGCCGCGCGTTTGCGTGCGCGTGCCTGCCGCCGCTGATAGCGTTCGTTATCACTGTAAATACACCCGCAGTAATTCTGCAGGTACAGACCCCATGCCCGCGCCTGCTGCTGCGCCGCGCGGAACTGCGGCCGCCAGTCTGCGCTGATAAACTCAATTCCCGTACGCGCTGCCGCCGCCTGCCCCGCCGCGAGAATCGCCTCCCGGTCGAGATAGGGGCTCACCAGCATGGTCGTGGTAAACGCGCGGTACCCGTGTGCCGCCGCGTACGCCGCCGTCGCGTCGAGCCGCTGCCGCAGGCAGACCGGGCAGCGGTCCACGCCGCCCGCCGGGATGCCGGCCAGCCACGCCGCGGCATCATAATCGCCCGTCGTCTGCACCGTCAGGCCCAGCCGCAGCGCCGCCGCCCGCAGGTGTTCCTCCCGCCGCAGGTACTCCGCCGCCGGGTGAATGTTCGGGTTATACCATAAAACGTCGGGAACGTCACCGCGCGCGATGAGTTCCGCCGCCGGGGCCAGCAGGCAGGGCCCGCAGCAGGCATGCAGCAGCAGGTCAGCCATAACGCGCTTAGAAGAGCGACGCCGTGCCGGGCGGCGGGGTCAGGCCGAGATGGGTGTAGGCCGCCGCGGTCGCCACCCGCCCGCGCGCCGTGCGCTGCAGCAGGCCGCGCTGGATAAGGAACGGTTCGTACACGTCTTCGAGCGTACCCGTCTCCTCCCCCAGCGCCACCGCCAGCGTCGCCACCCCCACCGGGCCGCCGGCATGGTTGGTGATGACCGTGCGCAGCAGCGCGCGGTCCATGCGGTCGAGTCCCAGCGCATCGACTTCGAGCCGGTCGAGCGCGCGCGCCGCCAGTTTCCCGTCGATGCCACCGTTCGTCTCCACCTGCGCAAAATCACGCACGCGCCGCAGCAGCCGGTTGGCGATGCGCGGGGTGCCGCGGGCGCGGGCGGCGATGGCCTCCACGCCCGCCGGGTCGATGGCGATATGCAGCAGCGCGGCCGCGCGCCGCACAATCGCCGCCATCTCATCGTCGGGATAGTAATCGAGGCGCAACACGATGCCGAAACGCGAGTGCAGCGGGGCCGAGATGGCGCCCGCGCGCGTCGTCGCGCCGATCAGCGTGAACGCCGGCACCGGCAGCACCATCGTCTCCGCCGCCGGCCCCTTGCCGTAGACGATGTCGATGCGCCGGTCCTCCATCGCCGGATACAAGCGCTCCTCCACCGGCGCGCCGAGGCGGTGGATCTCGTCGACAAACAGGCAGTCGCGCTCCTGCAGATTGGTGAGGATGGCTGCCAGATCGCCCGCGTGCTCCAGCGCCGGGCCCGAGGTGGCGCGCAGCGTCACCCCCAGTTCATGCGCGACAATGTTGGCCAGCGTCGTCTTGCCCAGTCCCGGGGGGCCCGAAAGGAGGACATGGTCGAGCGCCTCGCCCCGCTGCTTGGCCGCCAGCACGAAGACGCGCAGGTTTTCCTTGAGCCGCTGCTGCCCGATGAACTCGTCGAGCCGCACCGGGCGCAGCGACAGATCGACCGCACGGTCGTCCTCCGCCGCGCGCGGATTGACCAGCCGTTCGTCCGCCATCTCAGGCCAGCCGCTGCGGCAGCAGGGCGAAAAATTCGTAGATGGCCTGCCCGGCCGCCTCGGGTGCCATCCCCATCACCAGCATCGTCAGCGCGCTGCCGAGGAAAGCGAGTCCGCCGACCAGCACCGCCATCACCGTCACCGCGCCGAACGCGCGCCCGAACGTCGTCCGCCCGGCAATCTTGACCATGAGCAGGAAGAAAACGAGGAGCAGGGCAAGCAGCCAGAAGGTGGCAATGAGCGTGGTTGGCACCGGGGTCTCGCCGAACATGACCGTCTGCAGCACCGCGTTGCGCGCGACGATGACCAGCACGATGTAGCCGAGTCCCGCGGTGAGGATGTTGCCCATCAGCGTGATGAAGAGCAGGGCGGGATATTCGAGCGTTTCGCGCGTGAACAGGCGCAGCGCCACCAGCAACCCGAGCGCCATCACCACCGCCGCCATCACTAATGCCAGAATAGTCTGGACGAACACCACCGGATCGAACATGCACTGCCTCCGACGGGGATGATAGCATCCCCGTCCCGGGCAGGCAACCGCACGGAGGCGCGCCGTGTCGCTGCCGCCAGTGTGTCCCCTCTCCCACCGGGAGAGGGCGCCGCGCAGCGGCGGGTGAGGGGTGGAAGATCAGCAACTGTATGTCGGAAAGCATCTGTTCAGCCAGTGTGTCCCCTCTCCCACCGGGAGAGGGCGCCGCGCAGCGGCGGGTGAGGG
>CAZWUZ010000152.1:8878-9341 GCA_964637655.1 uncultured bacterium
GCTGCACCGGGCCTTTCCTCGCCGACCGCAAAGACCGTGATGCTACTCTGTCGCCGCTTGCCCGTCATCCCGCCGCATGGCATACTGTCCGCATGGCCCGCCTGCTGCCGCTGTTTCTTCTCTTCGTCGCCGCCTGTGCCGTGGCGCCGCCCCCCTCCGTCCCGCGCCATGTCGGGCGCGGTGTCCATCCCGGCGACATCGTCCATCTGGTCACCGGCGTGGGAACCATCGACATCACCCTGTACGACAAACAGGCGCCCGAAAACTGCGCCAGTGTCGTCGACCTGATTGCGTTCGGATTTTACGACGGGATGCTCTTCTACGAGTTGAGTGACAGCTGGGTCAAGACGGGCTGCCCGCGCAATGACGGCCTCGGTGGTCCCGGCTACTACGTGCCTGACGAAATTGATCCCGTGCTTCGCTTCGACCGCGCCGGCGTGGTGGCCATGGCCAGCGACGGACC
>CAZWUZ010000153.1:0-9334 GCA_964637655.1 uncultured bacterium
GGTCGTGCGCGCTCACAGCCATGTTGTCACCCGCTCGACGATGCGTGCGCTCGCGCCCGCCTGCCCCAGCACGCGCTGCCGCCCCTCGCTGCCGACCGCAGCGCGTCGGGCGGCATCGTCAAGCAGCAGTGCTGCCGCCGCCGCGAGCGCCGCACTGTCGGCAACGGTCTGCCCGCCATGCGCCTCGAGCAGCGCCACCGCGGCGCGGAAATTGTGCGTATGCGGCCCGTACAGGACGGGCACGCCGAAGACCATCGGCTCCATCATGTTCTGCCCGCCATGCGGGATGAAACTGCCGCCGAGAAAAACGAACTGCGCACTGGCATAGAAACCGGCGAGGTCACCGATGGTGTCGATAACCAGCAGGTCAGCGGTCCACGCGCCTCCCTGCGACAGGCACTGCGCGCTCCAGCCGCGTGCCTGCGCGGCAGCCACGACCTCGGGCGCGCGCTGCGGGTGACGCGGGCAGATAACGAGTTTCACCCGCCCGCGCAGCTGTGTATGCGCGTCGAGCACCGCGGCAAATTCACCGGGATGCACGCTTCCCGCCACCCAGTAGGGCGGGGCGGCCTGCGCCAGCGGATGCGCTGCGCGCTGCGCCAGCAGCGCAATACTGTCGAACTTGGTGTTGCCGACAACCTGCACCGACTCCGCGCGCGCCCCGAGCGCCACCAGGCGCTCCGCGTCGGTCTCCGTCTGCATGGCGCACCAGTCGAGCGCACCCAGCGCCTCCGCGAAGAGCCCGCGCCAGCGCTGATACCCGCGCCACGAGCGGTCGGAAATGCGCCCGTTGATGAGTGCCTGTTTGACCCCGGCGCGGTGCGCGGCGATGATGCAGTTCGGCCAGAGTTCGGTTTCGGTGTAGAGCATGACGCGCGGCGCAAAAAGGCGCAAGGCGCGGGCGATGGCCCCCGGCAAATCGAAGGGAAAATAGGCGAAACGTTCCGCCTGCAGCCGCTGGCGCGCCAGTTTCTGCCCGGTCAGCGTCGTGGTGGTGATGACCCCGGTGATCTCCGCCGCCACGCGCAGGCGCTCCCAGACCGGCTGGGCCGCCAGGGTTTCACCCACCGACACGGCATGCAGCCAGACCACCGGCCTGCCCGCGGGCAGCGGCGCGCCAGCGAGGTAGAGGCGCGGCCAGACGCCCCCCGCGCCACGCCCGCTGAGACGGTTGCGCAGCGCGTAGAGCGGCAGCCCCACGGGCAGCGCCGCGTACCAGAGCGCGGTATAGAGCGCGCGCAGCGTCACGCGGTATGCTCCGCGTCAGCGAACTGCAATTCGTACAGCCGGCGGTAGAGTCCGCCGCGGGCGAGCAGTTCCTCGTGTTTCCCGCGGTCGACGATACGCCCGCCGTCGAGGACGATGATCAGGTCGGCGGTGGTGACGGTCGACAGGCGGTGGGCGATGACCAGCGTCGTGCGCTGCGCCATGAGGCGTTCGAGCGCCTCCTGCACCGCGCGTTCCGATTCGGTATCGAGGCTGGATGTCGCTTCGTCGAGCAGCAGGATGGGCGGATTCTTGAGCACGGCGCGGGCGATGGAGAGGCGTTGCCGTTCGCCGCCCGAGAGCGTCATGCCGCGTTCGCCAATGACCGTGTCAAGCCCCTGCGGCAGTTTCGCGATGAAGTCGGCGGCATTGGCGGCGCGCGCCGCCGCCATGACCTGCGCATCGTCCGCCCCGTCCGTGCCGTAGGCGATGTTATGCCGCACGGTGTCGTTGAACAGCACCACCTCCTGCGTGACGATGCCGATCTGCCGGCGCAGCGAGCCGAGGTCAACCGCGCGGACATCCTGCCCGTCGATGCACACCTCCCCCTGCGTCGGGTCGTAGAAGCGCGGCAGCAGGTTGAGCAGCGTCGTTTTGCCCGCCCCGCTGCTGCCGACAATGGCGACGCGCATGCCGCGCGTCACCTCGATATCGACGCCGCGCAGCACCGGCTCATCGCCATAGGCGAAATGCACGTCACGATAGGTGATGCGGTCGCGGAATGCCGGCAGCGCGGGCGCGCCCGGGACACTGGTCACCGCCACCGGCGCATCGAGAATCTCGAACAGGCGTTCCCCGGCGGCGACGATCTGCTGCAGCGTGTTGTTGACCTGGGTGAGCGAGCGCAGCGGCTTGTAGAGCGAGATGAGCGCGGCCATGAAGGCGAAAAAGGTCCCGGTGGTGAGGCTCTCGCGCACCACCTGCAGGCCGCCGTAGACGATGATGCCGGCAATGGCGAAGGCGGCAATCAGTTCGAGCACGGGGGGCGCCAGCGCCTTGATGCGCAGGATGCGCAGCGAGGCGCGCAGGAACGCGGCCGCGCGCGCGCCGTGCCGCTGCCGCTCGTACGCCTCCATGGTAAACCCCTGCACGATGCGGATGCCGGCCACGCTCTCCATCACCACCGAGGAAATCTCCCCCTGCTCCTGCTGCAGGGAGCGGGTGGTGGTGCGCATGCTCTTCCCGAAGAAGGCAATGATCCAGCCGACGAACGGGAAGACGAGCAGCGAGATGAGCGCCAGTTTCCAGTCGAGCAGGAAAATCAGTCCGAGCAGGAAGATGACCTCGGCCGGCTCGCGGATGAAGGCGGCAACGATGTTGCTGATCGAGTTGAGGATGATGCTGATATCGCCCGTCAGGCGCGAGACAAGGTCGCCCGTCTTGCGCCGGTCGAAATACGCCAGCGACTGGGCGAGCAGCCGGGCGTAGACCGCGTTGCGCAGGTCGGTGCCCGCGCGCATGCCGCAGCTCCCCATGAAATAGGCCTGCCCGTAGGAGGCCAGTCCCTTGCAGAAAAAGACCAGCACGAGAAAGCCGGCGGTACCGAAGAGCATCTGCGCGCGCGTGACGGTCAGGACGATGCCGGTCAGCGGCACGGGGTAGTGCACCAGGTCGCTGCCCGCGGTGAAGACATGGTCGATGATCGGCTTGATGGTGTAGATGGTGACGGCGTTGAACAGCGCGAAGAGAATCATGCAGACCGTGGCGACGGCGAGATGCCCCGCGTACGGTCTGATATAGGCGAACAGCCGCGAGTAGGTGCTCATGCGCTCTCCTGATAGTCGCGGGCGACACTGTGCGCCGCCCGGCTGATGCCATCGTCCTGCAGCGTTGCCGCCAGCCCGGCCAGGTGCTCGCGCCGCCGCACCTGCGCGTCATCCGCCCATTCCCCGGCCAGCGCCGCTGCCAGGTTTTCCGCGGTGCACTCCCCCTGCAGCAGTTCCGGCATAACGGTTGCACCCGCCAGCAGGTTCGGCAGCCCGGCATGGTTGACGCGGGCAAGGCGCCGCGCGAGGAAATAGGTGGCCGGCGCCATGCGGTAGGCGATAACGGTCGGCACATGGTGCAGCATGAGTTCGAGCGTCACCGTTCCCGAGGCGGCCAGCGCAACCCGCGCGCGGCGCATCGCCGCGTAGCGCTCGTCGATGACCTGCACCGGCACCGGGTGCGCGCGCAGTTGTGCCATCAGCCACGGGCGCGGCAGGTTGGGCGCGGGGGCCAGCCAGACCGCGCAGGGGTGCTCCCGCTGAAAACGATGAGCGGCATCAAGCAACACCGGCAGCAGGCGCTCCCATTCCGACGGGCGGGAGCCCGGCAGCAGCAGCAGCGGCGGCCGGTCGTCGCGCCCCGGGTACTTCGCCGCGAACTCCGGCAGGTCGGGCTCGTCGCGCAGCAGTTCAGGCAGCGGATGCCCGACGAATTCGCTGACGACACCACGGGCGGCCAGAAAATCGTGTTCGAACGGGAAAATGCTGAGGACGCGGTGCGCCACACGCCGCAGCGTGCGCGTGCGCCAGGCACCCCAGACCCAGACCTTCGGGGGGATCCAGTAGAGCACACGCGTCGACGGCGTGAGCGTGCGCACCGTTGCCGCCGCGCGCAGGTTGAAGCCGCCAAAATCGATGCACAGCACGACGCGCGGCGGGTTGGTGCGCACCTCGTCACGCAATGCCGTCAGGGCGCGGCGCAGGAAGCCGAGTCCCCCGGCCGCCTCGGAGAGTCCCATCAATCCGCGCGCGGCGAGCGGATAAACCAGTTCCGCCCCCGCGTCGCGCATCGCTTCCCCGCCCAGCGCGCGCAGCGGCACGCCGGGGAGCAGCGCCTGCAGGTGACGGATGAGCCGGGCCGCGTAGAGGTCGGCCGACAGTTCGCCCGTCACCAGCAGGATGCCGCCACTGCCCGCGGTCATATCAGTCGATGAACAGCGGCACGAAATCGAACTTGCTGATATCGACCAGTCCCTTGTCGGTCAGTTTGAGCTGCGGGATGACCGGCAGGGCGAGGAACGACAGGGTCATGAACGGATCGCTGAGCGTGCAGCCGAGCGCCGCCGCCGCCTGCGTCAATTGCGCGTTGATGGCCGCCACCTCGGCCAGCGGGCGCGGCGAGATGAGCCCGGCGATAGGCAGTTCGAGCATGGCTTTCGTCTCAGTCCCGTCCACCACCACCGCACCGCCCGAGGCGGCGATGACCGCCTGCGCCGCCGCCGCCATCTCCGCGTCGCTGCCGCCGACGACGATGATATTGTGCGAGTCATGTGCCACCGAGGTGGCCAGCGCGCCGCGGGTGAGGCCAAATCCCTTCACCAGGCCGACGGACACTTTCTTCGACGCGCGGTGCCGGTCGATGACCGCGATTTTGAGCACATCGTTCGCCGGGTCTGCCACCACCGCGCCGTCCGCGACCCGCACCGCCAGGGCCAGCGACTCGGTAACGATCTGCCCCGGGACGACGCCGATGACGCGTGCCGTCTTCCCCTGCACCGGAATGCGGAAATCGTCCGCCGTCACCGCCTTGGCATTCATCGAACTGCGCAGGTGCTCGAAGCGCGGGGTGGGAAGCACCACCGTCACCTGCCCGCGCTCCGCCGCGCGGGCGCCCCACTTGTAGACCGCTTCCACCGTTACCTGCTCAAGATCGGAGAGGACGATGATGTCCGCCTTGTAGCCGGGAATGATCGCCCCGAGCGCCGGCAGGCGGAAATAGTTGGCGGCATTGAGTGACGCCATGCGGTACGCGGTGATCGGGTTGACCCCGAACGCGATGGCGCGGCGCACCATCTCATCGATATGCCCGCGCGCGAGGATGGTGTCGGGATGGCGGTCGTCGGTGCAGAAGACGAGCTGCGCCGCGTTCTGCTCCGTCACCAGCGGCAGCAGATCGTCGAGGTTGCGTGCCCCGCTCCCCTCGCGGATCATCACCGTCATGCCGCGCCGCAGTTTTTCGCGCGCCTCCTCCACCCCGGTGCACTCGTGGTCCGAGCGCACCCCGGCGGCGATGTAGGCATTGAGGTCCTTCCCCGAAAGGCCGGGCGCATGCCCGTCGACCACCTTGCGCTGGTCATAGGCGAGCTGCAGTTTCTTGAGCACCTCGGGATCCTTGAACAGCACCCCCGGGAAATTCATCATTTCGCCCAGCCCGCGCACCCACTTGCTCGGCATCAGCGGGGCGAGCGAGAAGGCGTCGAGATGCGCACCCGCGGTTTCGAGGTGCGTGGCGGGAACACACGACGGCAGCATGACGAAGACGTTGAGCGGGTTGTGCTTGCTCGACTCGAGCACGAAATTGATGCCGTCGATGCCGAGCACGTTGGCGATCTCGTGCGGGTCGATGACCGCGGTGGTGGTGCCGTGCGGCAGCACGGCGCGGGTGAATTCGGGCACGGTCACCATCGAACTCTCGAGGTGCACATGCCCGTCGATGAATCCGGGGGCGAGGAATTTCCCGGTGACATCGACCACCTGCTTCGCCGCGTAGCCGTCGCCCAGACCGACAATCCACCCCTCGGCAATGGCCACGTCCGCCGGGTGGATCTCCCCGGAAAAGACGTTGACCACCTGACCACCCTTGAGCAGCAGGTCGACCGGCTGTTCCCCCCGGGCGTAGGCAATACGTTTCTGCAGTTCCATATTCGTCTCCTTGCGCGGTTATTCCGCGTCGTCAGTATCGTCCTTCAGGCGCGGCTCGGTATACTCCGCCGTGCGGATTTCCCCCTGGTCGTAGACAAAGGTCGTACGCTGCACGGTGCTTTCGATGTTCAGTGTCGCATTGCGGATAACCAGGTGGCAGCCCGGGTGGACAAACTGCGAGGCGCTGATCGTCCCCTCGCGCTTCTCCGCCAGCTTCGCCTGCAGCACCTGCAACTGCTGTTCCGCCTTGTAGACCCGCTGCTGCAGGTTGGCGGCCGCCCCCTGCAGCTGCTGCAGCAGCGTTTCCTTCTCAGGTGGCAGCGTCCCCGCCTTCCGCTTCACCTCGAGCAGCACTTTCAGGCCGAGGCGCACCTTGTGCGCATGCGCCGCGTAGTCCTGCAGCGTTTTTTCCAGTTCCGCCGCCTGCTGGCGCAGGTGCGGGTCGAGCCCGACCTCAATAACGGTCTTTGTCGCCACCGCCGTGCCGAGTTCCTTGGCGTGCACCGCGCGCCCGGCGCGCACCGTGCCGCCGATGATGACCCCCTTCTTCCCCGCGTGACAGGTGACCGCACGCCCGGCGCCGACGGTGCTGTGCATGATGGTCTCCTGCACCACCACGTCGCGTCCCGCCTGCAGGTGCGCCGCCTCGACGAACCGCGCACGGATGTCCCCGCCCGCCTGCACGCGGCTGTGCTCGTCGCCGATGATGCCCCCGCCGATAATGATGTTGCCCTCCGCCTCGAGGGTCGCCTTCTCGACGTCGCCGGCCATGATATTGCCGGCGGCGCGCACGCTGAACCCCTGGCGCACCGTTCCCTTGACCATCACCGCGCCGAGGAAATTGATGTTGCCGGTGGAGAAGTCGACGTCGCCGCTGACCAGGTGCACCGGCTCGACGCGCAGCACGCGCCCGATGAGCACCACCTGCCCGTCCGCGGTGGCCGTCACTTCGCGCCCGTCCGGTGTGACCGCAACATTGCGCCCGAAGGTGTACTGCGCGTCGCGTGCCGGTTTGACCGGCACCTCCTTGTTGTACACGTCGATGCCCGGGGTGCCCGGCACCGGCGCATGGCGCAGGGCGATCACCTGGCCCGCGGTAACGCTCTCGAGCAGGTTCATCTCATGGAAATCGACCTGCCCGCTGTCGTCCTCGGCCAGTTTCGCCTTGCTGTCGCCGAGGTTGACCTTGAATTCCAGGCGCCCGTCCTGCGCCGGCTGCGCGGGGAGTCCCTGCGCCACCACCACCGGCGTCCCGTACGTCCCCTCCGCAAATATCTTCTGGATGGACGCGAGGTCGCAGCGCGTGAGGCCCTGCTCCGCCAGCGCCTCGACCAGTTCCTCCGCCGTCGTTGCCCGCCCGAGCGGTTTGGCCGCCTGCACCGTCACCGTGCAGGTCATTTTGTCCGGTGACACCGTAATGCTGAACGAACCGTCAAGGTCGGGTTCCGGCTGCCGCGGCCCGATCACCGTCTCCGCGCCCGTCGCCTGCCGCACCGTTTCCGCCAGCAGTTTCATATCGAGCCCGCTGCGGTAGCGGCGCTTGTCCAGTTCCGCGCGCACGGCATCAGGCGTAACTTTCACCCCGTCGCCTTTCGCCGGGTAGACGATGAGCACCAGCCCCTGGTCGCTGTTGGTGAGTACAAAGCGCCCGTTTTCCTTTTCGTCGAGCCGGGCGAACGCGGCCGCCGGCGACGCCTGGTCGTCTTTCGCCGCCCTGATGCTGACGCGCAGGATGTACGGCTTGTGTCCGACCCCGAACATCCCCTTGCTCATCTCCTGGACGACCTTGTGCTGCAGGCGTTCGGGCGGCTCCCCCAGCAGTTTCGCCGCCTCCTGCAGTCCCGCCGCGATGCTCTCGCAGGTGACCTCGACGCTGGTACGCCGCGGACCCGGCGCATACTTGCGTTCGAGCGCGGCGGGATTGTCGCCCGCCACCGTCTGCACCACCACGAAAATCTTCGGTCCCGCCGGTACCGGGGCGCCTTTTTTCCCTGCGGCCGCCGGTGCCGGGTCAGGAAGCGCGAAGACCAGCACCTGGTCGGCCGGCAGCCCGAGGAAATGCGCTCCCTGCCGTCCCGCTGCCGCCGTGTCCGTCGCCGTCAGGCGGATGACCTTGCGCGTGCGGGTGAGTTTGGCCGCGTGTTCTTCGAGATTGACCGCGACGTGGTCGGCCGCGGGCGCCACTGCCAGCGCACTGCGTCGTTTCACTTTCGGCTCGCGGTAGACCTCGGCGACCACGCGCCCTTCCTTTTCCATGAAGCAGGGTCGCTTTTCCTCCTTGCCGACGGCGGTCGGATCGCTCCGCCCGATGACCATTTTCACCCCGGGATAGGCGCTGCCGGCGACATTGACCATGCCGCTGTGCGCCGCCGCCAGCGCCGTGGTCAGGCGCTTTTCCTGCGCCTGCAGGCGCTGCAGGAGATCCCCCGCCTTCTTCTTGGCCGCGAGCTGCTGTTCGAGCATCGCCTTGCCTTCGTCGGTGAGCGTCCCGGCCGCCTTGCGCGTGATCAGCCCGGCCACCGCCTGCGTCACCGCGTCCAGCTGCTCTTTGGCCAGCGCGCTGTCGCGGCGCACCTGTTCGAGCGCCTCCTTGTCGGAGCCGCGCGCGCCCACCAGCACGCTGGTCTCTACCCCGGCCGTGGTCCCCAGGTCGCGACAGTTTATTTCCTCGCCCGCCTGCAGCGTACCGCCGGCGATAACCCCTTTGTCACCCGTGCAGACAATACGCGCCCCCGCACTGACGCGGCTGTGCAGGATGGCCTCGTCGACGATGATATTGTTCTCCGCCTCGAGCGCGGCATTCTCGACGAACCCGGCATAGATATCATTGCCGGCACTCACCCGCCCCTGGCTGCCCCCGAGAATGCCCTTGCGCACGATGACGCTGCCGCCCGCCACCAGCGTGGTGCGCCCGACCGTGCCGCCGACGATGATGTCGCCATCCGCCTGCAGCACCAGCCCGTCCGCGACGTTGCCGGCCACCATGATGCTCCCCGGCGTGACGATGTTCCCCGTCTGTACCGTCAGATCACCGTCGATGTGCCGGATGGGGGAAACCGCGACATGGTCGCCGGCCCAGCAGACGATACCGTCGACCGCGGCGAAAAGTCGACGGCCGCCGTCGCCGCAGAGCACCTGCTCACCCGGAGTAAAAAAGACGTCGCCGTCTTCGCCCGCCGCCAGCGATGCGGCGAGCAGCTGCCCGGCCCGCACCGACAGGTCGCCCACCTCGCCACCCGCGAGCAGCGCGCGCAGTTCCTTGAGCGTGAGTTCACGTTCGCGCTGCCAGGGCCAGGTATAGAGGCGCGTGCCGGTGCCGTCCGCCGGTGCCATCGCCTGGTCCGGCGCCGCCGCGGCGGCCGCCGGCTCCGCGGCGGGCGCCTTCCCCGTGGCGGCCGTCACCTGCTCATCCGTCAGTTTGAGCAGCGTCACCGGCTCGC
>CAZWUZ010000154.1:0-9246 GCA_964637655.1 uncultured bacterium
GGATCTTCGCGTTGCCGGTGAGCCCGATGAACGTGATCCCGGTGTTGATGGCGCCGGTGTAGACGCTGCCCGTGTTGGCATCGCCGTCATACGGGATGAACGGGTTGGGGAAGACGCGCACGTTGCTGAGGTCGTCGAAAACCGGGTTGGTGAGAATGCAGCGGAAAAAAGAGAGTGAACCGAGCGCCACCTGCGCGATATTGGTCGCGGTGGCCGGCGTGTTGCTGTCGGTAAGCAGCGACCAGGAACTGCCCACCAGGCGCATGATGCGCACCGAGGCCTCCTCGGTGGCGGTCATCCCGGTGTCGCCGTAGCGGATGTTGAGCAGCATGTCCACCTGCGTTGGCGTATCCGCGGCGCGGGTCAGCGACACTTCGTACGTGGTCGACGCCACCCCCTGCCAGGTGGCCATGGTCGCCAGCTGCTGGTCAGCGGCGGTAAGGGTTGACGACGTCGGCGCACGGCGGATGGTCACCTCGGTCCCGGCATTGAGGCGGTTGGGGGGGAAGTAAATCCACGCATTGCTGTCGCAGGCATAGGCGGTATCGCCGGCCACGGTGTTGAGCGCAAAGTAGACAGTCAGCGTCGGGGTGTCGGCGGTGCGCGTGACGGTCAGCCCGCCCAGCCCGTTGCTGTCACCGAGGGTACCGGCGGTCCCGGTGACAAAAGCGACGAGGTCACCCATCGCCTGCTGACTGCGTGTATCGGGGAGGCGCAGGATGAACGAGACAGTGTCGTAGCTGTAGCCGGCGATGAAGCGCGGCGACGCGGGCCAGGTATCCCAGGTGAGCAGCGATGTGACGGTTGCTCCCGCGGCATTGCGCAGGGCGATGGCGGTGGTGTCAGGGACGTACTTTGCACTCCCCTCACCGGTATTGCGGAAACAGAGGCGCAGCACCACGGTGTCGTAACTGGTCGCGGGGCGGGCCGAGCCGGTGTCGCTGTCGAAGGTGAGGGCGACGAAACTGACGCTGGCGGGGGACTGCACCACCCAGGTATCGACGAGGGCGGCGCGCGTATCGCTGCGCAGCAGCTTGACGCCGCCCGAATCGATGCTCCCGGTACAGGCGGCGTCGAGTTGCAACGCCCCGGTGCAGAGCGCATTGCTGAGCAGCACGCTGAACGTCAGCGTCTCGGTGGTGTTCTTCGTGATGGTACGCGGCAGGGCGGGCGTGTAGATAGCGCTGGTGAGACGGGTATCGTAGCGGTTGCCGTTGGTGTCGGTAAGCAGGAAGGTGACGGAGTCGCTGGCGCTGATGGTGACATCGGTATCACCCGCCACGATACCGACCTGCACATAGACCGTCTGCCCGAGGGAAACATAGTACGAATCAGAGAGGACACGGCCAACCCACACGGTATCGGCAGCCGCGACAGCAGGCAGGAAAAGTATGCCGACCAGCAGCATCGGCAGGAATTTGAGCCACTGCTTCATCTTCGGCCGCGTCTCCTCAAATCCCCTCACCGCATAAGAGTTTACCACATCCGGCGTTGCAGGTCAACGGGACCACGCCCATTTTGCCGCATCCTGTTCCCCCGCAGCGCCTTGCATATGGCATTTGCCAAACCTTCAGCCGCAACGTAGAATACAGCGTAGCATAAAGCGTAGAAGTGGTTATTCAGCCGACTGCCGCTGTTCCCTCTCCCACCGGGAGAGGGGCAGGGCGAAGGCAGGTTTGCGGTTTCCCTGCCGCTTGCGCGGCGTCCTCTCCCCAAGGGAGAGGAGAAACATGGAAACAAGCGGGCTGAACAGTTGCAGGCGTAGCATACAATGATGAGACAGGTGCTCCCATGCCGCGGCAACGTAGACTATGACGATGATACGATTGTTCCCGTGGCGCGAAGGCAGCGTCATTGCCCTGCTGTTGCTGCTGCTCTTCCTGCCGGTCTTTCTCGCCCCGTCCGGGACGCTGCTGGGGGAAGCGAAGCAGGACACCATCAGTGTCAGTTATACGCAGCTGCGTTTCGAATTCGGGGAGTTGCGTGCGGGACGGACAGCGCTGTGGAACCCGCACGTGCTGTGCGGGTATCCGCAGATCGCCTCCCCCGAGAGTACGTTGTTCTATCCGCTCAACCTGCACTTTCTGCTGCTGCGCACTGCCGCGGCGATGAACCTCGCGTATGCCCTGCACCTGCTGCTGGCGGGCTTCGGCATGCTCTGCCTGCTGCGCCGGCACGGACTGACGGGTGCGGCGGCGCTGGTCGGGGCACTCAGTTTCGCCCTCAGCACCCCGCTGGTCAGCCGCATCATCGCGGGACATATCTACAAGGTGATGACGCTGGCGTGGCTGCCGCTGCTCTGGTGGGCCGCCGACCGCCTGCTGGCGCGCCCGACGCTGCCGCGCGCCGTGCTGGCCGCCCTGTTGAGCACCCTGCAGTTCTTCGCGGGCGACACGCAGTATTTCTTCATCACCCACTGCGGTCTGCTGCTCTATGCCGTGCTGCTGCAGTGGCAGCGGCGGGCGTGGCGCCCGGCGGCGGCGCTGGCGGCGGCACTGCTGCTGGTGCCGCTGCTCGGCGCGCTGGTGCTGCTGCCGTCGTGGGAACTGGCCGGCGAATGCCAGCGGGCGCGCGCACTGTACGACTTCAGTTCCTCCCACTCGCTCCCCCCCGTGCACCTGCTGACCCTGCTGGCGCCGGCGCTGTGGGGCAACCATCATACCGTGCCGTATGTCGGCATGTACAATGCCTGGGAGATGAATGTCTACGCCGGGCTGGTGCCGCTGCTGCTGGCGCTGGGGACAGTGCGCCGCTGGCGCGAGCTGCCGCAACTGGCCGAGCGCAACGCGCTGGCGGGGGTCGCGCTCGCCGGTCTCATCCTCGCGTTCGGACGCTACACGCCGGTGTACCGCCTCTGTTTCGACTGGCTTCCGGGCTTCGCCTATTTCCGCGGCCCGTCGAAGTTCGTCATTCTGACGGTGCTGGCGCTGGCGGTATTCGCGGCGCACGGCATGGCGCTATGGCAGACCGCGCCGCCGCGGCGCGGTCTCGGGCGGCGCCTGCTGCTGCTGGCCGGCGGTGGTGCCATCCTGCTGGCGCTGCTCACCGCCCTCTGGCCGTCCTTCTGTACCTGGTACGCGACCATCCCGGCCACCGAACGTTCCCTCTTCTGCGCCCCGTCTCCGTCGCTGCTGGCGACGTCGCTGCGCCAGGCCTGGATGGCGGCCGGGCAGGCGCTGCTGCTGGTGGCGGGGTATCTCGTGCTCTCCGCGTGGCGGGGACGCTATCGCGGAGCGGGGCTGGTGCTGCTGGTCATGCTCGATCTCGGGTGGCTGGCAGCAGGGACGCTGCGCGTCACCTGCCGCCCGGAGGAGTTGCGGTTCAGCGGCGGGGTACGCGCAGTGCTCGACGCGGAAACAGCACCGTTCCGGGTCATCGTCCCGGGCGTGTTCAACAATTTCGTCTACCGGGCGGGGTACGAAGACATGCTCGGGGAGGCAACGCTGGTGCTGCGGGGGGTACATGAATACCTGCTGGCCACCCGCTACGGGACGGATACCCTCGATGCGAGGCGCTACCATGACACGCGGCTCGCACGGCTCTCGCCGCTCTTCGACCTGCTCAACCTGCGCTACGTGGTCTTTCCCGCGGCGTTTCCGCTGCCGCCGGCGGTGCGGCGCGAATTGCGTACCGTGCACGCCGACACGCAATGGGTGGTGGCGAGCAACCCGTCGGGGCTGCCGCGCTACCGCTTCCACACGGACGTGCGCGTGCGCGCGCGGGAAGCGACCGTCGGCGAACTGCTGCGCGCGGGGCGCGACGCGGGAACCTTTGCCTGCGTGGAAGCGGCGCCGCCGTTTCCCGTCGCTGCCGACCCGGCGGCAGACCGCGCGGCAGGTATCACGCTGCTGACGCAGGCGCCCGACGGGCTGACACTGCGGGTGACCGCACCGGCGGACGGCCTGCTGGTCGTGGCAGACGCGTGGTATCCCGGGTGGCGGGCAACGGTCGACGGGGTGGAGGTCCCCGTGGTGCGCGTCAACAGCATTGTCCGCGGGCTCTGGCTGCGCGCGGGGAAACACACCGTGCGCCTGGCGTTCGTCCCGCTGACGGTCTACGGCGGCACCGCCGTGACGGTCGCCACGGCCCTGCTGCTCCTGCTGCTGGCAGGGCGGGCGCGACGACGCTCAGAAGGGGCGGAACGCGGCGAGGGTGAATGAGGGATATTCCGCGTCGAGGCGCGTGCGCCACCGCTGCGCTGCCGCGGGGTCGGCCAGCGGGCCGGCATACAGTTCCGCGAGCAGCAGCAGCACTTCGGGGGTGACACCACAGCCGGGGTGCCCGTCGAGAATCTCCTGCAGCCGGGCCGCGGCGGCCGCCGGGCGTTGCCGGCGGATATCAAGTTTCGCCCGCATCAGCATCTTGTACGGCACCCCGTCGCTGTCACCCACCTTGTCGATATAGGCAAGCCGCGCCGCGGCCGGCGCCGCCGCGGGATGATCCGGATAGTTGCGCTGCACCAGCAGATAGCTGTAGCGCGCGCGCGGCAGTTCACCAAGGTGTTCGAGGTAGAGGTCGCCGACCCGCGCGACCGCCAGCGGGCATTTTTCCGCTTCCGGGCACTGCTGCAGCACCTGCAGGTACTTGAGCACCGCGCCGTGGTAGTTGGCGGTCTGCGCCAGGCGCGCGGCCGCGTCGAACAGTTCCCCGGCCCGCTGCTCCGTGCGCTGCTGGCGCGGCTGCCAGACGGCGAGATACCAGACCGCGGCGGCGATGTTGATCACCGCCGCGGGGATAAGCGCTATGGCGAAGATGCGCAGCCAGCGGGCCAGTCCCGTCATGCCGCGTCGGCCTCTGCTGCACCGTCCTCGACCAGTTCCACCGTCACCACCGTGTCGTTATAGTCGTAGTCGGGCGGCCACCACTCGGGGAGATCCTCGAAACCGAGCAGCCAGGTGGTCTCGTTGATCTGCGTCACCTCGCACATCAGCGCGTTGGTCGAATAGTGGTCGTACGTGGCATACCCCGCCTTTTTCAGCTTGCTCCAGACCGAGCCGTCAACCCGGATAAACAGAAGGAAACTCTCGCCCGCGGTCCACTCCTTGTCGTAGAGCGTCGTCAGCGCCGCGGCATTGTGATTGTCAGCCAGCAGCATGACGCTGTCACTGCCATCAACAATGTAGAGCGCCGAGTGCAGGGCGGCCGATGATTTTTCAAAGGTGACCCGCAGGCGCCCCTTGCCGGAAGCAATGCTGGCGACCCCTTCCGGCGTAAATTCCAGGCGCGCCGGTTCATCCACCGTGCCTACCACCCCGGATTCAAGCCCGCCCATCGCCTGCACCATGGTCGCCCGCTCGTTGGCGCGTTCAGCGGCCGCGGCCTCATCCTGCATATAGTAGCCGACCGCGTCCGTATGCGCGGCCAGCCAGTAGATGGGGATAATTGTCACCACAGTAATAAGAGTCACCATCATCAGGTATTCACTGGCGCTTACTCCCCGTTCCCGGTGGTGGAAGGTGATGTTCTTCATGGTTTGTTCCCCCTTTCGTGAGGTTCTGCCTGATAGTGAAGCAACGTGAATGCCACATGGTTATCAGTTCATTATTCTTTATATTTCATTGTTTTACATTTTTTCTCAATCACCAATGTTGACTATTTGCAACAAAACATAGTCAGTTATGTTGACAAATATCAACATTTACGATATATTTATTCATAAGTTATTGAAAAATATATGTTGAAAATTATCTCCATAATGGCATTTTTGTCGCAAAGTAATAATGTACGGAGGTGCACATGAAACCGTCATTAGTCAACGAACGTATACTGCTGGTAGAGGACGAAGGCGTCACCCGCACGTCGCTGCAGAAGATGATGCTTACCTGGGGATGTCAGGTAGACGCCTGCGAATCAGCTGAGGAAGGATCGGCAAAAATGCAGGAAAATGTCTACACTGTTGTCCTGACCGATGTGCAACTACCCGGGCGTTCAGGTATCGAGCTGCTCCGCGACATCACCGCGAAAACAGGCGCCCCGGCAGTCATCATCATGACCGCCCACTCGACCATCAGCGCGGCAGTGGAAGCGATGAAGGCAGGGGCGCATACCTATCTGAGCAAACCGGTCATCATCGACGAATTGCGGCTGACCCTCGAGCGTCTGGCGGAGCGGCGGCAGGACAAAGCGGAACTCGCCCAGTTGCGCGATGCGCTGGGGAGCACACGCGGCTTTGCCGGGATGACCGGGAGCAGCCCGGCGATGCGCAAGGTTTACACCCTGATCGAGCGGATTGCGGACAGCCCGTCGAGTGTGCTCATCCTCGGGGAGAGCGGCACGGGGAAGGAACTGGCGGCGCGGGCGATTCACCGGCAGAGCGGGCGGCAGCAGCAGCGGTTTGTCGCCATCGACTGCGGCGCGCTCCCCGCGACGCTGCTGGAGAGCGAACTGTTCGGGCATGAGGCGGGTGCCTTCACCGGCGCGACGCACGCCAAAGCAGGCCTGTTCGAGGTGGCGCGCGGCGGCACCCTCTTCCTCGACGAGATTGCCGAGGCGTCACCCGAAGTGCAGGCCAAGCTGCTGCGCGCCTTGCAGGAGCGGGTCATCCGCCGCCTCGGGGGCACCACCGACATCGCCTGTGACACGCGCGTACTCTGCGCCACCAACCGCGACCTTGACGCGCTGGTAGCGGCCGGTTCCTTCCGCGCGGAGCTGCTCTACCGCATCCGCGTCATCACCTTGAAACTTCCGCCGCTGCGCGAGCGGGACGGCGACCTGCCGTTGCTCATCGACCACTTCGTCCGCACCTGCGCGCTGCGCCTCAACCGCCCGGTGCGCGGCGTCACCCCCGCGGCGCTGCAGAAACTGCAGCGGCATGCATGGCCGGGGAATATCCGCGAACTGGCGAACGTCATCGAAGCGGCGGTCAACGTCGCGGACGGTCCGCTGCTCGACGAGCAGCTGTTCACCCTGAACACCCCGCCCGCGGCGGCCGGCCCGGTACTGCCGGCGGAATCGGCGCCCGCCGCCTATGCCACCTGGGATTACGCCACCTTGAAGCGTGAACAGGTGCACCGCATGGATGCGGTTTTCTTCCCGCGCCTGCTGGCCGAGTGCCGCGGCAACATCAGCGCGGCCGCGCGGCAGTGCGGGCTGGACCGCAAACACCTGTACGCCAAACTGCGGGAAATCGGGTTCAGCATCCGGGAGGAACGCCGTGCCGCGCGTTCCTAAGTGGCTGCTCGCCGTCGGGGTGATGCTGCTCGCCCTGCTGTTTCTCGCCAACCTGGCCGCGCTCCCCGCCTGGCAGCGGCTCTTCGCCGCCGCCGATGACAGCGCGGTGCAGGCGCTGTACGACCGGGCCCTGACCGCGCAGCGGCGCGGCGACAGCGCCCACGCCCTGCGCCTGATGCTGCAGCTCACCGACTCCTACCCGCGCAGCGCGCGGCACGACGACGCGCTGCTCGCCGCGGCGGAGTTGTGGGAGGATGCGCACTGCGCGTACCTCCCCGCCATCACCGCGTATGACCGGCTGCTCGCGGCCGCACCTGACGGACTGCATGCCATCGCCGCGCGTCAGCGCCGCGACGCGCTGGCCGCCGTGGTGGCCGCCGACGTTGCCGGGCATGAACACCTCGCGGCCATCGCGCAGGCGGCACACGCCGGGAACAACCCGCGCCCCGCCCTCATCGCCTATTGTGCCGCGCACGGGGAGGACCCTGCCGCCATCACTGCGCGCCTGTGGCTGGCGGAACTGCATGCCGCCGATGCGGCGCGCCACGCCGCCGCGGGCGGGCACGACGAGGCCGCGGCGGAACTGCAGCAGACGCGCGACCTGCTCACGGTCGCCGCCTGCTACCCGATGGCTGACCTGACCCGCGACCGCCTGCAGGCCATCAGCAACGATTTGACCCGCACCCGCTAACCGTCGCGGGCGGGCGGCCAGACCACGGGCTGCCGTCCGGCAATAACATCAACCAGCGCCAGCAGGGCCGCGCCGTTGACCAGGCAGAAATAATACGGCAGTGCCAGCAGGCGCAGGCGCACCCCGCGGCGGTCGAGCAGCCACCCGGCCAGTGCCAGCGTTACAAACCCGAAAGCGATAGCCAGCAGCAGGCGATAGCCCGGATCGGTCGCAGCGAGCACCCCGGCCGGCAGCAGCAGCGCAGCGAGTATCCACGGCAGCAGCCAGCGCAGCAGTTTATGGGACGCCAGTTTGAGCGCGAACCACGGCTGCCCGATCTGCCACAGGCGGCCGGTTTCCGCCAGCACCGAGGCGATGGCCCGCGCGACGATGCGCCGCTTGGCGGTGAAGTTTGCCGCCGCGCGTGTCCGCACCGCCTCCGTGCAGACCGCGTCCGCGGCATAGACGATGCGTTTCCCCGCCGCGCGCAGCCGCAGGGCGACGACGAGGTCGCTCTGGGCCGCGGCGGGCAGCGGTTCATACAGCCGCCGCGGCAGCGCGTAGATGGCGTTGTTCACCCCGACCAGCGAACCCGAGGCGCTTTCCATGCGCTTGAGCCAGCGTTCATAGCGCCAGTAGCAGCGTTCGCCGAAGCCCGCTCCTCCCGCCCGCTCCTGCCGGTAGTGCAGCGCGCCGCAGACCGCGCCGACCGACGGGTCGGCGAGGTGGCGCACGAGCCGCCGCACCGCGTCCGTGGAGAAAAACCCGTTGGCGTCGGCGAAGACCAGCACCTCGCCCGTCGCTGCCGCCGCCGCCGCGTTCTGCGCCGCAGTCTTCCCCTGCTGCGGCGCCTGACGCAGCAGCCGCACGCCCCGCGCCGCATACACGCCGGCGCACGCTGCCGTGGCGTCGGTCGAACCGTCATCGACGACGATGATTTCCCGCCGGTCCGCCGGCCAGTCGAGCGCAAGCAGGTTATCGAGCCGTACCGCGATATGCCGTTCCTCGTCATGCGCCGCGACGATGATGCTCACTGCCGGCCGCCAGTCGTCACGCGCCGCCGTGCCGCGCCGCCGCACCACTCCCGCCAGCGCCAGCAGCAGCGGGTAGCCGGCATACCCGTAGGCGGCCGCCCCCGCCCCCAGCCAGAACAGCAGTTCAGGCGCGCGCATCAGCCATCCCGTCATACCAGACCGCCAGCGTCCGCGCGTACGCGGCGGCGTCGGGCACCGCCAGCGGCAGGCGCTGCGGCCGGCGGTCCGGATGCAGCGCCCGGGTCAGCAGCGCCGCGCTCAGTTCACCGGCATCCGCGCACAGCGTGATGCCCGCCCAGTCATCCGCCAGCGCGCGCAGCCCGGGAAGGTCATCTGCCAGCACGGAGAGCCCGACGGCCGCCGCCTCGAGCG
>CAZWUZ010000155.1:0-9174 GCA_964637655.1 uncultured bacterium
AAGTGGGTCACTTTGAAGTGCCCACGGGTGGGTCACTTTCAACTGCCCTTTGACAGTCCTATCGCCATGGGAAAGACTGGTGAATTCCATTAGTTTAGCCCGGAGATAGGACAAACAGGAGCTGTCGCCGATTTTCGCCAATGCATACGCCGCTGTTATTTTCACCCGCACCGGTTCGTTCTCGGCATTCAGCAGTTCGCGAATTACCGGAATGATTTGCGGTTCCCCAGTGCTTGCCATGGTCTGGATATATAAGGGCTTTAATGGCCGGCTTGATTCCAATCCCAACTGGTCAATTAGATACGGGACGACATCCGCTCCAGACATCACCGATAATGCATTTAAAGCATGACGGCAGGGATTGCCACAGTGACGAACATGACCGGCGCTGGGACAAGCCGCCGGCGCATGATGACCGGTACGACTGCGACCGGCGCGACGATCGCGATGACCGGCGTGATGTCCGTTCCGGCCCGGCCTGTGAGCGGCATGACCAGCCGGCCGGACATGTGGACAACCGCATGGGCCATGACAATCGCAACACGCCGGACCGCAACCAGCATGCCGGTTCCGCCGCACCCGCCGGCAACGGCGGGCGGGTTCACGACGACAATGGCCACGGCAACGACCCTGGGCACACCGATCCGAGCAATCCCGGCCGGGGCAACGGCAACCACGGCACGCAGCCGGGCGGCAACGGCCGCGGGAACAGGTAAGCAAGTTCAGAGGGGCAGCGGCGACGGGATAACCGTCGCCGCTGTTTTTATGTATGCCGGTTGGCACCCGCTGGCAAACTGATTCTCGCGCGGTACTTGCCCCGGGAAATGGATTAGGTTACACTCGGTTTCGCGGAGGAACACCATGGTTGCCGAAAGGTGTGATGTCGACGGCGTTGCCTTAACATTGATTTTGCCTGCCCAGTTGCAATTCAAGTCGGTTGCGGTGGGGTTCGTGTGCAATTCCGCTGCCGCCATGGGTTTTACCCGGCATGAAATTGAACAGATCGAGTTAGCGGTGGACGAGGCGCTTACGAATGTCGCGGAGCATGCGCTGGCGGATACGCCGGATGCCGGATACACGTTGACCTGTCGCGATACCGGAACGGGCATAGCCGTTGTTATCGATGAAAAGGGCCTGCCCTTCGACCCTGAAGCGGTTCCCGTCTACGATCCGCAGCGCGCGGCGGTTGAACCGGAGCAGGCAGGATTGGGCCTGCACCTGATGCGGCGGATGATGGACCAGGTTGAATTTCGCAATCTCGGGCGGGACGGCAAGCAGACCATCCTGACCAGGCACCTCGCAACCAAACGCATAGATAATCTGCTGGCGGCGGCAACCGGGACGCCGGCGCTGCCGGTCCCGGCGACTCCGACCGGAACCTGGCGCATCCGGGAATTTGCCCCGCGCGACGCCCTGGGGATTGCCCGCTCGGCCTATCGCACTTATGGCTACACCTACGAACCGTTCATTTACTACCCGGAACAGATCACGGCGATGAATGCGCGCGGGGAATTGCTCTCGCTGGTGGCGGTGAACGAAGAGGATGAAGTAGTGGGCCATATCGCGCTGAAATTTCGTCCGGATATGCCCGCACTGGCCGAGGTGGGGGTCGGGTTGGTGATCCCGGAATATCGCAACCGCAGGATATTCGACCGGTTGCTGGAACAGATTCATGCGCGGGCCGTGGCGCGCGGTCTGACCGGCCTGTTTTCCCGGCCGGTGACCAGCCATGCGGTATCGCAAAAATTTGTGGAGAAGTTCCTGCATCAGGTCCCGGTCGGTATCCTGCTGGGGATCTTTCCCGACGACGTGGAATTCAAAAAAATGACCGGCAAGGTGCGGCAGAAGGAAAGCGCCATAATCTACTACGGAATGTTGCGGGCAGCTCCGGCGCGCACGGTATTCCTGCCGCCCGGCTGCCGCGACCGGGTGCTGGCGGTCTTTTCCTCGCTTAATATCCCGGTGATCACGGGTGCGGTGGACGGCGCGGCGGCAGCGGGCGAGACGGAATTGCACAGCAGCACCTGCGAGGTGCTTAACGTGGCGGAATTGCGCGTGCCGGTGCTTGGCGTTAATGTACTGGCGGAAATCGACCGCGTCCGACGCGAATTATGTTTGCGGCATATAGACGTTATCTACCTTTATCTTGACCTGGAAGACCCGCTGGCCGCCGCGGTGGGTGAGGCGTGCTGTCGCGCCGGTTTCCTTTTCGCCGGGTTGCTGCCTTTCGCCGGCTGCGGCCGCCATACGCTCATCCTGCAATATCTCAATAATCTCGCCATCGATTACGCGGCGATCAGGCCGTTTTCGCCGGTGGCGCGCGATCTGCTGTCGTATGTGCACAGCACCGGCGCGCCTGACGGCCATGGAGACGCAAATGCCTCAGCAGTATGAACAGGTGTATCAGCGCAATATCGGGCTCTTTACCGCCGACCAACAGGAGAAGCTGCGCCGGGCGAAGGTGACGGTGGCCGGAGTCGGCGGGGTGGGCGGGTATCAGGCAGTGGCGCTGGCGCGGCAGGGGATTGGCGAACTGGCGATTATCGATCCCGGCGTCTTCGATCCGCCGGACATGAACCGCCAGTACGGCGCCATGGCCTCGACAATCGGCCGTAACAAGGCGGAAGTGACTGCCGAATTGCTGCGCGACATCAACCCGCATATGCGGGTGCGGGTGGTGGCGCGCTGCATCGATGACGTGGAGGAAATGCGCGCGTTCATGGTCGGGTCGGCGCTGGTCGTTGACGCCATCGACTATGCGGGATTCAATCACAAGCAGCTGTTCCATCAGTGCGCCCGCGAACAGGGAATGCCCATCCTGTCGGGACCCATTCCCGGCTTTGGTGCCACCCTGATGGTCTTTGCACCGCACGGGATGACGGTTGAGGAATTCTATTCAGCCCCGGCCGAGCGCGCTGCCTGGCCGGGCCATATGCTGCCGATCGATCGCCTGCTGCCCGCTTCGCTTATTCCGCCCCCGCTGGCGGCGTTCGCGGCCGGGGAAGCGCCATATCTGACCAGTAACGGCGCGGCGGCGCAATTGGCCGGTGGTCTGATCGGTTTGGAAGCGGCGCTGATGATTGCCGGGCTGCGCACGCTGGCGGAGCAGGTGGTGGTGCCCGAAGTCTTGTACCTCGATGCGGTGCATTATGCCTGCATTCGCTTCAACCCCCTGACCCGCACGGAGGTGTCGCATGCGCGATAAAGTTGCTGAACGGGTGGCGCTGCTGACGGATGCCGGCAGTTTCACGGAATTCGTTCCGGCCAGTCCGGCGGGCTGGGTGACTGGTACAGCTAAGGTTAATGGCCGCCGGGTTTATCTTGCCCTGATCGATCCGGAAACGGTGCCGGCCAATGGGTTTGCCAGTCACTTGCATATGCTCGAGCTGCTGGACCGGGTGCGCACCGCTCCGGCGCCCGTGATCACGGTGTTCGATACGCCGGCCCAGCATCAGCGGGCAGATCGCAGCCCGATCCCGCAGGAACCGCAGCGCCTGCTCGCGGATAAGCGCGGGGTGGGGCGCTGGTATGTGCTGCAGGCGCGGCTGTCGGGCAAGGTGCCGCAAATCGCCGTCGTTTGCAGTCGCATGGGCGCGGCTCTGACCTTTCCCATTGCGCTTTGCGATGCCGCGGTGTTCACGGTCGGCTCCGGCATGAGCGTGGGCCGGCCGGATGTGGTGGAGAAAATGCTGCGGGAAGCGGTTGACTACGGGCAGTTGGGCGGCGGACAGATGCACTGCGCCGTGTCGGGCTCGGCCGATCTGGCGGAAGTGACGGAAGCGGCGGCGTTCGCCTGGGTGAAACGCTACCTCGCGTATTTCCCCGTTGCGTCCGGCGGCGCACTCCCGACGCTGGCGGCGGCGCCGCCTGATGCCGCCGCCAAGCCGCTGGCGACGCTTGTGCCCAAGGACCCCAATTGGGGCTTTGCCATGGTCGATCTGATCCGCGCGGTGGTTGACGGCGATTCGCTCTGCCAGTTGCGGGAGGGGTACGCCGGCGAACTGATCACCGGCCTCGCCGCGGTCGAAGGCCGCGTCTGCGGGATTATCGCCAACAACACTATGCTGCGCGGCGGCCTGTTCTTTCCGGAGTCATCGCGCAAGGCGGCTCGTTTCGTTTCGCTTTGCGATGCGTTTGGTATCCCCCTGGTTTTTCTCGCTGATTCGGCCGGGTTCATGGTCGGTAAGCAGGTCGAGCAGGGCGGGAGCATTCGCGCCGCGGCGCAGCTCTTTGCGGAGCTGGCCAATGCCGTGGTGCCAAAGCTGTCGATTGCCGTGCGTCGCGATTATACCGCGGGCGTGTACGCGATGGCCGGACCCGGGTTCGAGCCCGACCGCTTTCTCGCCCTGCCGACCGCGGTCATCTCGATTTACGGCAAGCTGGTGGCGGAAAAACTGGACGCCACGGACCGGGAACAGCAGAGTCGTGATGAGATGCTGGCGGGCGCGGCCAATCCCGAATTGCTGGCGCAGCAGGGCCTGGTCGATGCGGTTATTCAGCCGGACGATTTGCGCCCGGCCATCAGCGATTTTCTCGCCCGGGCGGCGGGCCGGGGGTCGGCTTCCGGCCGGCCGCTGCTGCTGGGATAGCAGCGATTAACATGGAGGAGAGCATGCGTCCGGTGCTGCAATATCGCTGGCGGATCGAGTTGCTGATGGACCGGCCGGCGGCGGTCTATTACGGTCTGCGCAATTACCCGGGCAACCAGCGCCAGGTGCTGACGGTCAGTGCGCCGCTGGCGAAGATACTGGCGGCGCTCGATGGTAAGCGGCCGCTGGCTGAACTGGCGCTCGCCCCGGAGCTGGCACCGGAGCTGCGGACGCTGATCGCCGAGGGGGTGGTGGTGGACGCGGCCGCGCGCCGCATGGCGTCGACCCGGGACCGGCACCGTACCTGTGTGGCCTGCATCAATAACGACTATGTCATACCCGGTCTGGAATTCGACGCCGCGGGGGTCTGTGCTTTCTGCCAGTGTTACCGTCAGGCCGATCCGGCCCGGCGTTCGACCCTGCACACGGTTACCGAAGAGGAATTGCTGGCGACGGTGCACGCCCGGCCGGGCGTGCGGTTCGATGTGCTGGTGTTCTATACCGGCGGCAAGGACTCGTCGTTCCAACTGTGGTATCTGGCGAAGCGGCTGAAATTGCGCGTGCTGGCGGCGTTCTGGGACATGCCCTACACGCATCAGACGGCGCGCGACAATATCCGCCGCGCCCGCGCCTGCCTGCCGGAAGTCGAATTTATCGAGTGGACGATTGCCTGGGACACTGTGCGCACGGCGATGCGCGACCAACTGCGGCAGTTCGGCTGGCCGTGCCTGTGCCCGAGCGCGGCGTTTCCGCTGTTCTATCCGCTCGCGTTTCGCGAACGGATCCCTTTCGTGCTGTTCGGCATGGAGGACGCGCAGGCGGCGGTGATGGACTATGTGTTCGCCCGCCCGGCGCCGGCGGGCCAGCTGCCGCCGCCGCGCGCGCAGACGCTTGATTTTCTCAAGGTGCGCGCCCTGCCGCGCCCGCTGCGGCCGCCGGTGACCTGGGAGGCCGATCTCGCCAATTATCATGCGTCGGTGCGCAATGTCCTGGCGCCGGTATACAACGATTTGGTGGACATCGTCCGCCGCGCTGAAACCGACCCGGCGCTGCCGATCCCGCTGGTCAAGCGGCTGTGCACCGACAAGAACTACGGGACCTGGTCCGAGGTGTTTCAGGTGCTGCAGCGTGAGCTCGACTGGCGGATGCCGCCGCAGGAGAGCATGCTGCATACCAGCTGCCGCATCGAGGCGGTCAAGGATTACTGCCAGTTCCGCCGTTTTCAGGCGATGCGCACGGTGTTTTTCCCGCAGTCGCTGGTGGAGATCAGCGCGGCCGTTCATTTTGGCCTGCTGACCCGTGCCGAAGCGCTGCGCCAGTCGCGCGAATTGGGCTATCTGGCGCCGCCGCCGGTGCTGGCGGAACTGCAGCGCGATCTGCAAATCAGCGAAGAAGATATCCGCACCAGCCGCGACGAACTCGCCTGCGTGCTGGGCGACAGTTAACTGCGGGCGGCGGTTTCCTGCCGCGCCGCCCGGCGCAGATACTTGCCGATCAGCAGTGCCCCGCCGAGCCCGAGCATGCCGCCGCCGCCGATGACGTGCGCTTCCCCGATTCGGTCCGCCAGCCCGCCGCCCAACAGTCCGCCCACCGGTATCAGTCCGATAAAGGCGCCCGTGTAAATGGCCATGACCCGGCCCCGCAGTTGCTGCGGGACGGTGGTCTGCAGCCAGGCGGTCGACGTGGCCTGCTGAATCATGAACCCGAACCCGGCGACCAGCAGCAGCGGCAGCGCCGCCGTCAGGGTGCCGGTCAGGCCGAGCGCGATCAGGGCACCGTTGAACAGCATGCAGCCGGCCACCGGGAGCTGCGCGGTGCTGCGGCCCGGGTGCCGCGCGGCGAGGAGCAGGGCGCCGAGCAGGGCGCCGCCGCCGTTGACCGCCATGAGCAGGCCGAGGGTGCCGGCCTCGCCGTGCAGGATGCGGTGTGTGTAAGCAGGCATGATGACAAGATACGGCAGTCCGGCAACCGACGTCAGCACCAGCAGTGCCAGCAGCAGGCGTGTGATGCGATGGTGGCGGATGTATGACAGTCCTTCGCGGAACTCGCTGACCAGCGAACGGGTCGGGCCGGCCGCTGCCGCCGGGATGCGCATCAGCAGGTAACAGCCGACCACCGGAATATAGGAAATGCCGTTGGCGAAAAAACACCAGCCCTCGCCGATGAACGGGATGGCGGCGCCCGCCAGCGCCGGGCCGGCAAGTCGCGCGCCGTTGAAGACCGCGGCGTTGAGCGCGACGGCGCTGGTCATGGCCGGTTTGGCGACGAGTTCGGGCAGCAGCGCCTGGCGCGCCGGAATGTCGACGGCGCCGACCAGCCCGCACAGGCAGGCGATGACCATGATATGCAGCGGGGTGATCAGCGCCGTCAGCGTCAGTGCGGCCAGCAGCAGGGCGAGCAAGGTGAAAAGTAGTTGCGTGATAATGAGCAAAGTGCGCCGGCTGTAACGGTCGGCGAAAACACCGGCGAATGGCGCCAGCAGCGCCTGCGGCGCATTTTGCAGCAGGGCGAGGAAGCCGAGAATGGCGGCCGATCCGGTCAGGCGATAGACCAGCCAGGCCTGCGCCACCTGCTGCAGCCAGGTCCCGGTCAGGGAAACGATTTGTCCGGAAAAGAACAGGCGGTAATTGCGCGAAGCGAGGGCGGGCGGCAGCATCAGGTTCGGTGCAGGTTGCCGTCGGGGTCGAGCATGGCCAGTAGCGTCGCGCGGTCGAGCTTGCCGGCCGGCGTGGCGGGCAGTTCGTCGAGGACGATCCAGCGGTCCGGCAGGCGCGGGCCCATGAGCAGTGTGGCGAGGTGTTGCTCCAGTTCCGCGGCGGTGGGCGCAGGCGTGCCGTTGACCGCGACGAAGGCGATGACCTTCGCGCCGTGCCGCTCGTCGGGAATGCCGATTACGCCGCTGCGCCGCACGCGCGGGTTCCGGTTGATAGCGTCTTCGACTTCGCCGGGGGATATGTTGCAGGTGTCGCGGACGATCATGTTCTTGCAGCGTCCGACGAAATAGTAATAGCCGTCCGCGTCCCGCCGCGCCAGGTCGCCGGTATGCAGCCAGTCGTCGCGCAGGGCGCGCGCGGTGTTTTCCGGGTCGTTCCAGTAGCCGGCCATCATCGTCTTTGCGCGGACGAGGATTTCGCCGGGTTCGCCCTCCACCACGGCGCGGCCGGTATTGTCGATGAGGCGGATATCGACTCCGGGCAGGGGCTTGCCCATCGACCCGGTTTTATGTGCGGTGCCGGGCGGGGTGGTCATGTAAGTGCTGCATTCGGTCATGCCGATGCTTTCGCTCAGCGGGAAGCCGAGCAATTCATGGAAGCGCTGATGCAGCCGCTCCGAAACCACGTCGCCGCCGCAGCTGGCGTAGCGCAGGTCGCGACATGCGGACGGCGCAAAATCCGGCAGTTCGAGGACATCCCAAAGTTGCGACGGGCCCGCGGCCAGGCAGGTGGCGCGCTGCCGGGTCAGGAGCGTGAGGAAAATCTCCGGGGTGCATTGCACGGGGAAGATGGCGGTGCCGCCGGCGAAGAGCATGGGCAGCAGGGCGGTGGAAAATGCCGCGCCGTGCGCGAGGTAACCGCTGTTGAGGTAGCGGTCTGACGCGGTCAGTTGCAGGCCGCGGGCGCGGTTCATGGCGCAGGCGACGAGCGATTGCTGTGTGTGGGTCACCCCTTTGGGCTGACTGGTGCTGCCCGAGGTATAGAGGATGATCGCCGGGTCCGCGGGCTGCAACGTCGGCCAGTCCGTAACCGCCGGCGCCTTGGCGACGACGGTTTGCCAGGCCTGCGGTTCGCCGGCCGGAATATCGGTGATGAAGATCCGCTCCAGCGACAGGACGCTGCTGCGCAGGTCTTTGATGACGGGATAAAGTTTTTGGCTGGCCAGCAGGAAGCGGGCGGAACAGTGGTTGAGCGCGTAAATCACTTCCGGGGCCTTGCTGTAGCAGCTTACCGGCACCGCAATCACGCCGGCGCGCGAGCAGGCGAGGTAAAGGACGATGATTTCGGGGATATTATGCATGAACAGGCTGACGCGGTCGCCCGGCCGGACGCCAAGCCCGAGCAAGGCGCGCGCCCCGGCTTCCACTGCGTCGGCAAGTTCGCGATAAGGGAGCTGCTGGTTGCCGCAGATGACGGCGGTATGGTCAGGCGTGCTTGCGGCTGCTGCTGTGTGAAGTTGATGGATGAACACGGTAATTCCTCCATGCATCAGGGTTAAAAGCTGCTTGTTCTTCCGGAGTCAGATTTCCTGCAGGGCCTGCGCTCGGGTCGGGAAAATCCTGATGGCGCTGCTGACGGAAGCGTTCGCGAACATCTGCCCGATTCCCTTGTTGACGCCGCAGACGGCGAACGACCCGCCGAGCGTATTCATCTTGTCCTGGGCCGAGAGCAGGATCACCAGCGCCTGGTGCGCAAGGAACTCGGTTTCGCTCAAATCGATTACCACCTTGCCGCCGGGCGTGTCCGTCAGCGTGTTGATGGCGTCGCGCAGCTGCCGCGCGTGATGGGCCGAGATGCTGCCGCGGCAGGAAATCACCTTAGTCCGTAGGACATTCAATCCCCGCCTCCGCGCCATTTTCCTATTGCTGACT
>CAZWUZ010000156.1:0-9149 GCA_964637655.1 uncultured bacterium
CGATGCCTGGCGGCGGAGCACGGCCGCTGGTTTCACCACGGCGGAAGTGGTGATGCCGGGCTTCAAATACAACCTTACCGATATCGCTGCTGCCATGGGCATCCATCAACTGGCCCGTCTCGACGAGAACCTGCGGCACCGGACGATGCTGGCGGAACGCTATTTCCGGGCGCTGGATGGTATGCCGGTACTCGCGGTGCTGTCACCGACAGATTGCGGTACGCCGGCGCATCACTTGCTGGTGATCCGCCTGCGGCTCGACCGGTTGCGCGCCGACCGCAACCGGGTGGCAGCGGCCATACAGGCCGAAGGCATCGGCGTGGGCGTGCATTTCGTCGCTCTGCCGCGCCACCGCTATTTCCGCGAACGACTCGGGTACCGGCCCGAGGACTACCCGGTGGCCGACCGCGCGTCAGACGAAGTGCTGTCGTTGCCGCTGACCGCGGGAATGAACGAAACCGATGTTGACGATACCGTCGCGGCGCTCCGCAAGGTGCTCGATGCCTACCGCGCCTGAGCATGTGTTATGGCCCGCCGCCTGATTCTCGGGCTCGACGGTATGCCCGGCGGGCTCTTCCGCATCCTGACTGACGACGGCACCATGCCGGCACTGGCGCGGCTCCGGCAGCAGGGCGTTCTGCGCGACCTGCAGTCGTCGCTGCCGTCGGTGTCGTCGGTCGCCTGGAGTTCGATCATCACCGGGACCGGGCCGGGCACGCACGGCATCTACGGGTTCAGCGATTTTGCCCCGGATTCGTACCGGGTCATCTATCCGAATTACCGCGCCCTGCGCGCGTTGCCGTTCTGGGAGCAACAGCCCGTGTTGCGCTGCGCGATCATCAATGTCCCGGCCACCTACCCGGTGCGCCCGATGACGGGCGTGCATATCGCCGGGTTCGTCGCGCTCGACCTCGAGCAGGCCGTCCATCCGCCGGTACTGCTGCCGGAACTGCAGGCGCTGGCGTATAAGGTTGATGCCGATGCCGGGCGCGCGGCTGACTCGCCCGCGGCCTTCATGGCGGAAGTCCTGCGCGTGCACCGCGCGCGCCTGGCGGCAATGCGCCGCCTTTGGGCCGCGGAGGCGTGGGACGTCTTCATGCTCGTCTTTACCGGGACCGACCGCATTTTCCACTACCTCTGGCCGGCGGTGACCGATGCGGCGCATCCCTGCCACGCGTCGATCATCGACTATTTCCGCGAACTCGATGCCGGCTGCGGCGAATTGCTGGACACCCTGACTGCGGATGACGAGGTGCTCGTCCTTTCCGACCACGGGTTCGGCCCGCTGCAGGTGGAATGCAACATCAATATCCTGTTGCGGCAGCGCGGCTACCTGCACTATAGCGAGTCGCTGCCACGGGCGCTCAACCAGCTCGCGGACGGCACGACGGCATTCGCGCTCGATCCCGGGCGCATCTACCTGCACCGGGCCGGGCGTTTCCCGCGCGGCACGGTGACGGCGACGGAGGCGGAACCGCTGCTGAGTCGCCTGCGTGACGAGCTGCTCGCCCTGCGCTGGCAGGGGCAGCCGGTCAGCGCCGCGGTCGAGCGCGGCGACAGCGCCTATCGCGGCCCGGCAGCGGCACTGGCACCCGACCTGGTGGCTGTTCCCGCGCCGGGAGCGGAGTTGCGCGCGCGGCTGGCAGGTGACGAAGCACTGACGCCGGCAGGACGTTTTGCCGGCTGCCATACAGAAAAAGCCATGCTGCTGTACCGTGGGCAGGCGACGGTGCCGGACACCGTCAGCGTTGCCACGGTATTGCAGCTGCTGCGACTGACGGAGGAAGAATCATGACGACTCAGCCACACAACGCCAGCTGCACCTGCTGGAACTGCCCGGCGATCGATTTCAAGGGGAATGTCGATTTCCGCGCCTGCGGACAGGAAGCGAAGAAGCGGCGCGGTGACAATGCGGCAGCCCCGGCGGAGGTGCTCGTCGAGTGCAAGCGCCGGCGTGACCTCGGCCTGTTCAACCCGGCGTCGGTCAGTTTTGCCGACTGCCCGGAATGGGAACTCACGCCTGACGGCTATCGCCTGAAGAACATGCGCGTGCTCATCCTTGGCATGGACGGCTTCCTCGGCTGGACCCTTGCGCTCTGGCTGGCCAAACGCGGCTTTATCGTCAGCGGCGCCGACTGCTATTATCGCCGCGAGTGGGTGCAGGAGAAGGGCTCGCACACGGTTGTCCCCATCGCACGCATGACCGAGCGGCTGCATGCCGCGCGCGAGGTGCTCGGCTTCGACTTCAACTTCCGCAAGCTCGATATCCTCGACACCGCGCGCCTGCGCGAGTTTATCGCCGAGGTGCGCCCCGAGGCGGTCGTCCACTACGCCGAGTGCCCGAGCGCGCCCTACAGCATGGTCGACTACGAGCATGCCGCCTTCGTGCAGCGCAACAACGTGCTCGGCACGCTCAACGTCCTGTTCGCGCTGCGCGACCTTGCGCCCGAGGCGTCGCTGGTCAAGCTCGGCACGCTCGGCGAGTACGGGGCGCCGCTCACCGGCCGGCCCCTCTTCGAGGGACTCTTCCCGGCTGACGCGGTGCTGCAGTGGGGCGGCGACGAGTGGAGTTTGGGCGGCGAACTGACGCCGCGCGACCCGGTCTCGTTCTACCACGTCAGCAAGGTGCAGGACACCTTCAACGTCTACGAGGCGTGCAAGTACTGGTGGCTGCGCTCCTACGATGTTATGCAGGGGGTTATCTATGGCGTACACACCGACGAGGTGGCTGCCGACCCGCGCCTGCGCACCCGGTTCGATATCGACGAGTGGTTCGGCACGGTCATCCACCGCTACGTGGCGCAGGCGGTAGCCGGCCTGCCGCTGACCATCTACGGGCGCGGCGGGCAGATTCGCGGGTTCATTGCCCTGCGCGACGCCATGCTGTGCATGACCCGCCTGATCTGCTGCCCGCCGGAACCCGGGCAGTACGATGTGGTCAATCAGATCACCGGGGTGTTCCAGATCCGCGAACTGGCGGAAACGGTGGCGCGGGTCGGCGCCGAATTCGGTCTGACGGTGAAGATCCAGCGCCTCGAGAATCCGCGGGTCGAAGCGGACGAACACCCGTTCTCCTGCCTGCACAGCAAACTGGCTGATCGCTTCGGTTTTGTCAGCACCGTCACCCTCGAAGAGGAAGTGCGCGAGATGTTCACCCTGCTTATGCAGCACCGCGAGCGCATCGCCGAGAAACGTCACGTCATTACGCCGGTCACCCGCTGGTCGGGGGAAAAGCGCCCGTCCGAAGTGCTCGAGGAATACACGCCGGGAGCGAAACCATGATCGCCGACGAGTCATCCTTCGCGGACGCGGTGCTTGCTTCGCCGCTCCCCGTGCTGGTCGAGTTCTGGGGTTCGTGGTGCCCCCCGTGCAAGATGATGGATCCGCTGCTCGCGGCGCTGGAAGCGGAGTATGCCGGTAAGGTGCGTATCGTCAAGGTCAACGCCGACCAGAACCCGGCACTGGCTGCCGCGCATGACGTGCGCGGACTGCCGGCCCTCATGGTGTTTGTTGCCGGGCAGGTGACCGAACGGCGTATCGGGGCGCAGACGCGCAACCAGCTGGTCAAACTGCTTGACGCGGCGGCGGGCGGCGCAGCATGCTGATCCTGCGTATCGGGGGCTTCATCTGCAGCATGCTCTGGCTCTGGTATATCGTCAGCCGGCGGCTGCGCGGGGAACTGCGCCGGTTCGACCTGCTCGCCGGCCTGCTGGTTGCTTTCGCCCTGCTGGTGCTCGCGGTCTACCCGCAGTCACTCGACTTCATCTTCAACCTGATCGCCGCCGAGGGGATTGCCAACCGCCGTCTCTTCGCGGTTATTATCGGTTCCATCATGCTGCTCTATTTCCTCGTCTTTCACCTGGTGGTGCGCATGAACCAGGAGCGCAGCGCGCTCGACCAGCTGGTGCGGCGGCTGACCCTGGCCCCGCTGCGCGACCTGCCTCCGCTGACGGAACCTGCCATCGCCGTGGTCATTCCCGCCTACCACGAGGAGGGGAATATCGGCGCGGTGCTGGCCTCGATGCCGGCTTCGGTGCAGGGGCGCGCGGTGAAGGTGATCGTGGTCGACGACGGCAGCTACGACGGCACCGAGGCGATTGTCCGGCGGCATGGCGGCTACTTCCTGCGCAATGTCGTCAATCGTGGCGGCGGCACGGCCCTGCAGATGGGCTACGCCTGCGCCTATCATCTTGGCATCGACGTCATCGCGACCATGGATGCCGACGGGCAGCACCTGCCGGAGGAACTGCCGCAGGTGGTCGCGCCCGTGCTGGCAGGCGAGGCCGACGTGGTCATCGGCTCGCGCCGCCGCGGCCGCGAGGAGAAGGTCAATGCCGCGCGCACGCTCGGCGTCACACTCTTCGGCTGGTTCATCAGCGTCATCACCGGCCGGCGTATCACCGACCCGTCCTCGAATTACCGCGCCTTCCGCGCCGACGCGCTGCAGCGTCTGCAGCTCTACCAGGCGCAGTTCCACACCTCGGAACTGATCATCGACGCGGCGGCCAAGGGCCTGCGCCTCGTCGAGGTGCCCATCACCATCCGCCGGCGTCTTTCCGGCGAGACCAAGAAACCGCGTTCGTTGCAGTACGGCTGGGGCTTCCTCAAGGCCGTGCTCAAAACGTGGCTGCGCTGACCGGGAGAATGGCGATGCGCGCAAGAAAAATACGCTATCTGGTCACAGGGGGCGAGGGGTTCCTTGGCCGCCGGGTCGTTGCCCGCCTCGGGCGCGCCTGCACAGTCGTCCGCCATGCCGACTACGACCTGACGCGCGAAACAGACGTGCGCCGCCTGTTCCGCGCGTACGCGCCGGATACCGTCATCCACATGGCGGCCGAAGTGGGCGGCATCGGCGCCAACCGCGACAATCCCGGCCGTTTCTTCTATCGCAACCTGATGATGGGCGCGCTGATGATGGAATACGCGCGCCGCGCCGGCGTGCGGAAATTCGTCAGCATCGGCACCATCTGCTGCTACCCGAAGCATACGCCGGTGCCGTTCCGCGAGGAGAAGCTGTGGGACGGCTACCCGGAAGAGACCAATGCTCCGTACGGACTGGCGAAGAAAATGCTCCTTGTGCAGGGACAGGCCTACCGGCAGCAGTACGGCATGAACGCCATTTTCCTCCTGCCGGTCAATCTCTACGGTCCGGGCGACAATTTCGACCCCGCCTCGTCGCATGTCATTCCCGCGCTCATCCGCAAATGCGTACTGGCGCAGGCGGCCGGTGCCCGGGAAGTAGCAATCTGGGGTACCGGGCGGGCCACCCGCGAATTCCTCTACGTCGATGATTGTGCGCGCGCCATCGTCCTCGCGGCCCGCCGCTACAACAGTCCCGAGCCGGTGAATATCGGCGCCGGGTGCGAGATCAGCATCCGCAAACTGGCGCAGCAAATTGCGCAACTCACCGGGTTCACCGGGAAACTGGTCTGGGACCGCAGCAAGCCCGACGGGCAGCCGCGCCGTTGCCTCGACACGTCGCGCGCGCAGCGCGCGTTCGGGTTCCGCGCAACGACGCCGTTCGCCACCGGCCTGAGGCGCACCATCGCCTGGTACCGCCGCGAAATGCGGAAGGGAACGGTGGCATGAACATACTCGGCATCAATTGCGGGCACGACGCCGGGGCCGCGCTGTTTCGCGACGGGCACCTCGTTGCTGCCGTTTCCGAGGAGCGACTGGCGCGCAGCAAGCATCAGGCGGGCTTCCCCGCCCGCGCCATCCGGCAGGTGCTCGACCTCGGGGGCGTTGCCGCAGCCCAGGTCAACGCGGTGGCGGTTTCCGGACTGACGGCGGGTGAGAAACTCGCCCGACTGGCGCAGCAGTTCCGCGACGGCAGCCGCGTACCGAATTTCGTGCGCAACCTGCTCACCGGTCGGGGACGCGTGTTGAGCGAGGTGCCGGAACGGCTGCCGGTGCGCCTGGCGGAACTGGGGTTCAGCGCTTCGCTGCACCGCTACGACCACCACTACGGGCATGCGCTCTACTCGTACTACTGCGCGCCAGAGAAGGATGCCGTCGTGGCGACGCTCGACGGGCAGGGGCATTTCCTCGCCGGCACGGTATACGTGCCGGACGGGAACGGTCTGCGTAAGATTGCCGAAACCTGTGCGCATGGCGGCTCGCTCGGCCATGCCTATTCGGCCGTCACCGACGCGCTCGGGTTCAAGGTCAACGACGGCGAGTACAAGACGATGGGCTTCGCTGCGTTCGGCAAGCCATCGCCGGAGGCGAAACGGAAACTGGCGGCCTATTTCCCGCAGCGCCGCGGGCTGTCGTTCCGCTCCCGGCGCAGCTGGGGCATTGAAGTCGCGGAGCAGGCGGGGCAACTGGCGTTCAGCTTCCGCGAACGTGAGGCGATCAAGCAATTCATCACCGAATACGGGGCCGAGGCGGTGGCATTCGAGACCCAGGCGCTGCTCGAGGAGACGCTGCTCGACTGGACCCGCGAACTGATCCGGGTGACGGGGTGCCGCAAACTGGTGACGGGTGGCGGCCTGTTCCTCAACGTCAAGGCCAACAAGCGCCTGCTCGAGGAGACGGATCTCGAATACCTGTTCGTACCGCCGGGACCGGGCGACAGCAGCCTGCCTGCCGGCTTCGCCGCCTGCCATGCCGCCGCCTGCGGCGAACTTGCCGCCGGTGGATTGCCGACACCGTATCTCGGGGCGGCATACGACGACGCGGCAATCAGCGCCGCGCTGCAGCCATCATCGGGGATCAGCTGGCAGCATTACCCGGCCGAAGCGGACTTCCTCGCGTCGGTAGCCGGGCTGCTCGAATCCGGCCGCGTGGTGGGCTGGTTCCAGGGGCGCATGGAGTGGGGACCGCGTGCGCTCGGCAACCGCTCGGTGCTCGCCCATCCCGGCCGGGCGGAAGTCAAGGAGCGGCTCAACAACAAGCTGAAGCAGCGCGACTGGTTCATGCCGTTCGCCCCGTCCGCGCTGAGCGAGCGCTGCCCGGAGATGTTCGAGGGGTTCTACCCGTCGCCGTACATGAATCACAGCTGCCTCGTGCGCGAGGACTGGCGGCCGCGACTGGTCGGGGCGATGCATGTCGATAACACGGCCCGCCCGCATGCGGTGACGGCGGAGAATAACCCGCGCTATTACCGGCTGATCAGCCGTTTTTGTGTGCAGACCGGCATCCCGGCTGTGCTCAACACCTCCTTCAACCGGCACGGCGAGGCGATTGTCGAAAGCCCGCAGGATGCGCTCACGCATCTGCTGTGGGGGTGCGTCGATCACCTGGCCATCGGCAATTTCATCGTCAGCCGCACGGCAGACCGGTCCGCCTGATGTCGCGATCGTGGCTGATCCTGATGATGTACTGGTTCCCCAACGAGGGGGCGACCGGGTACATCGTGCGCGACATCGCGCGCGAACTGCGCCGGCGCGGGCATGCGGTGACCGTGCTCACCTCGCGTCTGCACCGCCGTCCGGGTCGCGACTGCGCCTGGCCGGCCGCGGTGGCGCAGCAACACCGTTTCACTGATGCTGACGGCATTGCCGTGCACTGTGTCCCGGTGCTGGCGCCGGCATGGCTGCTCGCGCGGAGCCCGAACCTGTACCGCGCATTGTCGTTTGCGACCTTCGCCCTGTCGGCGCTGCTGCGCCTGCTCACGGGCCCGGCTTTCGACCGCTGTCTGGTCACCAGTTCGCCGCCGTTCGCCGGTGTGCTCGCAGCCGTGCTGGCCGGCAGGTACCGCGGGATGAAAGTATTCTACTCCATCCAGGATCTCTATCCCGATATCCTGCAGGCCGCCGGACTGGTGCGCGACCGCGGCCTGCTCGCGCTGCTGCAACGGGTGGAAAACTTCTCGCTCGCCGGGGTGGAACGGGTACTGGCCATTACCCCGGGCATTCGCGACCTGGTTGCGCAGCGGGTGGCCAGACCGGAGAAGGTGGTGCTGGCACCCAACTTCGTCGATGCTGATGAGGTGCGTCAGGGTTCCCGGAATAACGCCCTGGCGCGCGAGCTGGGACTGGTCGACACCTTCAATCTCGTCTACTCAGGGAATATGCTTGCCTGCCACGGGTTGGAGTTCTTTGTCGCGGCGGCGGATGCGCTGCGGGCACAGGCGGATACCGGCAAGGTGCGCTGGGTATTTATCGGCTATGGCGAAGCGGCGGCGGCGCTTGCAGCGATGGTGCGGGAGCGCGGGCTTGCCGATATCGTCCGCTTCCTGCCGCTGCAACCGCGGGAGCGGGTGCATGAAATCTACGCGATGGCGGATGCGGGAATTGTCGGCTGTCCGGGAGACCTGTTCCGGCTGATGCTGCCGTCGAAGATCGCCAGCATCATGGCGGCCGGCCGCCCCGTGCTGGCCTACTGCCAGCCGGAAAGCGAGATTGCCCGCATGCTGCGCGACAGCGGCGCCGGGCATGCGGTCAGCACCGCCGCCGAACTGTGCGCGGCCGTGGCGGCGCTTGCCGGGCGCCGGCACTGGCAGGAGTGTGCGGACCGCGCCCGGGCGTATGTCGAACAGCACCTGGCGCAGGCGCGGGTACTGCCCGCGCTGGTCGCACACCTCGAGGCATAGCTGACGGTCATGCGGGAAGCATACATACGGCTGGCAGGAGAGGCGGAAAGCGCCGCCATGCGGTTGCCGGCTGCATTGCCGGCGGCAGCAGACGCGACAGCAGCATCGCCGGCGCTTACGGACGGTGTCCGCCGGCTGCCGCTGCTTGCGACGGGGGGCGTCAATCCCGAACTGCTGTCATTCCTGACCGGGTACTTCGACAGCATCGATTACCGGCCGGGGCGTGACCTGTTCCGGGCGATTCCCTTCCACTACCACCACGTTCCGCCCGGCCTGCGCCTGTTGCTCGTGCGCATCCTGACCTGGCTTACCCGGCCGGCGGAACTGACCCGGCCGCCGTACCTGTTTGTCCCCGCGTGCGGGTGCTCACGCACCGCCGGCGGCGCGGGCTGTCGGATGCGCTCAATACCGGGTTCACCGCGGCGGCCGGCGCCAAACTGGTCTTCCTGTGCACGGACATGACGGCACATCCCGACGAGGACATCCCCAAGCTGCTGGCCGGTCTCGACGGTGATGTCGATCTCGTCTGCGGCCGCCGGGTCAAGCGCCGCGAACTGAAACTGCTCCTCTCGACGGTCTACAATCTGACCGGGCGCCTGCTGTTCGGGCT
>CAZWUZ010000157.1:0-1244 GCA_964637655.1 uncultured bacterium
GCCTCGCAGAGCATCTCGCGCGGGATGGCCTGCTCGCTGACGGCGTCGGTGGCGAGGTCAAGGTCAATGCCCGGGCGGAAATCCGCCGGCCGCGTCGCGGCCGCGGCGCGCGCCCCGTACGGGGAGAAGAAGCAGCGCGCGTCAGTCATCCGTCTCGGTGACGTCGAGCAGGTCATGCAGCGGGATGCCGCACTCAAGGTTGCACGGGCAGGAGGCGCAGTAGCAGTTCTTTTTCGCGGGGAATTCCGTCGCGGTGGCGACTTCCTCGACGAGCGCGCCCAGTTCCGCCTCGATGGCGGCCACGCTCTCTTGCGTGTAGCGCGTGGTGCTCAGCACCTGCGCGTGGCGCAGGAAGAGGAGCGACAGGCGCTGCGGGAAGACGTTGAGGCCGCGGGCGCAGCCGAGGAAGTAGACCGCGAGCTGCAGGTCCTTGTCGATTTCCTCCTGCGTGCGCAGCGTCTTGTCGCTCTTGTAGTCGACCACCTCGATGCTGCCGTCGGGATGCTTGTCGATGCGGTCGATATAGCCGCGCACGCGGTGCGCGCCGCAGAAAATCTCGAAGTACTGCTCCACCCGCCACGCGGGGCGGAACTTCCCCCCGTCGACAAAGGTCGCGTGGAAATTCTTGAGGATTTCGAAGCCGGCGGAGCGCGCCTGGTCGGCGTCCTCGGTTGTAGGAAAGGTGAAGGAGCGCCAGGCGCGGTCGAAGCAGTCGTTCATGCGCGCCGGCGACGGCTTCCGCAGGTGGAAGGTGGTGAGCAGGTCGTGGCGGTAGAAGTCCTCGAGCGCCTTGTGCAGCACGCTGCCGAGGATCATGGCGGGGGTCGGCGGCGTGTAGTGCCCGTCGATATACCGGTGCTTGTAGGCGAAGGGACACCGGCGGTAGAGCGCGAGTTTCGAATAACTGAAGTCCATGGGCTGCCTCCGTACCCCGATAGTACAACTGCCGTCTGTTGCCGTCAAGCCGTTTGCGGCATCTGCGCTGTAACATCAGCGACAGACCGCAGAAAGCTTTCAGTGCCAATTTCCCCACGGTACCCGACGGTGAGGTGGTGCCGTCCCCGCCCAAACCGGGATGTTTCACCCCGGAGGCAATCAGGTCTCCCTTGTTCCCCCTCTCCCGACGGGAGAGGGGCCGCGCAGCGGTAGGTGAGGGGGAGGCGTACGCCGGTCTACTTTCCCTCACCCCGCCCCTCTCCCAGAGGGAGAGGGCGAAAAAGGGTCTCCCGCGCACATGGCTCCGT
>CAZWUZ010000157.1:1254-7818 GCA_964637655.1 uncultured bacterium
GGCATACTGCGGGCATGGACGCTGCCGTGCGGGAAAAACTGCGCGAATTGAGTGCTGCCGCCCCGCTGACCCCCGGGGTCTACTTCATGCGCGATACGGCGGGTGCCATCATCTACATCGGCAAGGCGCGCCGGCTGCGCCTGCGGCTGCGCTCCTACCTGCGCGGCGACCTCGACCCTAAGACCGCGCACCTGATGGCCAAGGTGGCGGCGTGGGAGTGGCAGGAGACGGGGAACGAGATCGACGCGCTGCTGCTCGAGAGCGAACTGGTGCGTTCGGGCAAGCCGCACTACAATGTGCGGCTCAGGGATGACAAGCAGTTCCCGCATATCGCGGTGACGATGTCCGAGGAATTCCCGCGAGTGGTCATCACGCGGCGCATGGCGCAGCCGCGCGACCGCTACTTCGGTCCCTTTCCTGACGCGGCAGCGGCCAAGCGGCTCGTGTATGAACTCAACAAGGCGTTCCGCCTGCGGCGCTGCCCGATGATGAAAAAACGCCCCTGCCTCAACGCGCAAATCCGGATATGCCGCGCCCCCTGCACGGGCATACCCGACCCCGCCTACCGCGAGGATATCAGCCGCATCCTGCTCATCCTGCAGGGGAAGGGGCGCGACCTGAAGCAGGAACTGGCGGCGAAGATGCAGGAGGCGTCGGCGGCGCTGCACTTCGAGCAGGCGGCGGGGTATCGCGATGCGGCGGCGGCGGTCGAGGGGGTGCTGGCACAGCGCGGCTATTTCCAGGACGCGGCTGAGGGGCGGAAAATGGCGCCGACGCTGCGTCCCGCGCTGCTGGCGCTGCGTGACGCGCTCGGCCTGCCGCGGCTCCCCGTGCGGCTGGAAGGATATGACATTGCCACGGCACAGCGGGGTCGGCATGCGGTCGGGGCGCAGGTGGTGATGCACTGGGGGCGATTCGAGCGCCGGCACTACCGTCTCTACGCCATCCGCACCGTGACGGGGACGACGGACGATTACGCCATGCTGGCGGAGACGCTGACCCGGCGCTGGGGGCATCCCGAGGTTCCCTATCCCGACGTGGTGATGGTGGACGGCGGAGTCGGGCAGCTGCATGCGGCGCTGCAGGCGCTGCAGGCGGCGGGGGCGACGGTGCCGGTCATCGCGCTCGCCAAGCGCGAGGAAATCGTCTACACGGGCGCGGAAGGGCGCGAGGTGGCGCTCCCCGAGGCGGCGCGGCACCTGCTCATCCGCCTGCGCGACGAGGTGCACCGCTACGGCAACAGCGCCTACCGCCGGCGGCATGGCAAGGCGCAGCTCGGCTCCGTGCTCGAGGAGGTCCCCGGGGTGGGGAAGAAGCGGGCGCAGCAGCTGCTGCGGCACTATGCACTCGACGAGTTACGGACACTGCCGGCGGAGAGCGTGGCAAAAAAGTGCGCGGTGCCGGAAAAGCTGGTGCTGACGGTGCAGGAGTGGCTGCGCGCGCAGTAGGTCAGGAGCGGAAGCGGTCGCGGATGAGGACGACGGCGGCCGCGGCGAGAAAGAGGCAGATGACGGCGAACATGGCGCCCAGCAGCACCTGTCCGACCGAGTAGCACCAGGCAATCTTCTGCGTGCTGCCAAGCCAGAAGAGCGCAAACCCGAGCAGCGCGAGCGGCCCGATGACCTGCATATAGACACGGCAGACATTCCACCGTGCGGATGCCGGTACGGTTTCCGGTGCCGACTGCGGTCGCGTTTCCATGTCCCGATTATACCACAATCCGGCCGTATGCTACACTCGCGGTATCATGCGCCTGCTGCTCTGCCTGACGGCCATTCTAATGTTGCCCGCCTGCGGCGATCCCGCCGCAGAGGTGCCGGCGGCGGTACGCGCTGCGACACTGCGCGATGGGGACATCGTCTTTCAGACCTCGCTTTCGACGCACAGCGAGGCGATACGCCGCGCCACTGACAGCCCCTACACCCATTGCGGTGTGGTCTTCATTATTGACGGCGACACGCGGGTGCTTGAGGCGGTGCAGCCGGTGCGCTGGACGAAGTTCCGCGAGTGGACGGAGCACGGCGAAGGTGATGCGTATGTCGTGCGGCGGCTGCGCGACGCGGAACGCGTGCTGACCCCGGCGGTGGTGAAGCAGATGCGGGCGCTGGGCGGGCGCTGGCTGGGGAAGGCGTACGACTTGCATTTCGGCTGGAGCGACGAACGTTTCTACTGCTCGGAACTGGTCTACAAACTCTACGAGCGGACGACAGGGTTGCGCCTGGGCACGCTCAAAAAACTGGGCGATTTCGATCTTGATGATTTTGTCGTCAGGCGCGCACTCAAAGAACGTTATGGCGACCATATCCCGCTGGACGAACCGGTCATTTCCCCCGCCGACCTGTTCGACGCCGAACAACTCGTGACCATCGGCAACTGACTTTATCTCAGCAGGATATACAACTTTTTCGCTGCCGCACTTGACCCTCACGTAACGTCATGGTGTATACTGCCGGCATGAAGCGCAAGGAAAAATTCTTCACGGTCAAACAGGTGGCGCGCATGGCGGGCATCAGCGTGCGCGCGCTGCACCATTACGACGAGCTCGGACTGCTGCGCCCGGCGCAGCGCACGGCGGCGGGCTACCGCTTGTACGGACAGCGGGAACTGCTGCTGCTCCAGCAGGTGCTGCTCTACCGCGAACTGGAACTGCCGCTGGAACAGATACGGAAGCTCATCAAGGCGAAGGATTTTGACATCGCGCAGGCGCTGCGCGAACATCGCGCGGCGCTGCAGCAGCGGCAGGAGCAGACGGCCACGCTGCTGCAGACCATCGACACGACGCTCAGGCGCCTGGAGGAGAAGAACATGGACATGGACGAAGAGAAGGTCATCGACCTGTACGAGGGTTTTTCCCGCGAGGAGGCGCGCGCGCTGCATCGCGAGGCGAAGCAGCGCTGGGGCGGGACGCCGGCCTGGGACAAATCCATGCGGCTGGCGAAGACGATGACGAAGGCGCAGCTGCAGGAACTGAGCGTCGAGGTGGATGCGGCGCAGCGGCGGATGGTGGCACTGCGCGACCGCCCGGTGAGCGACCCGGAGATCCAGCAGCTGGTGGATGCGCATTACCGCTGGATAAAGAATTTCTGGACACCTGACCGCGATTCCTACAAGGGACTCGGGCAGATGTATGCCGACGATGTGCGTTTCCGCGCGCATTACGAGAAGTACGGGAAGGATTTCGCCGACTATCTCGCCGCTGCCATCGCGTACTACGCCGACCACACGCTCGCCGCACGCTGACCACGCTTGCTCCGCTGCAGCACCAATGGTATCGTGCGCGGCGGGGGTCATCATGGCGTGGGACTGTCCGCATAACCTCAACGGCACCTGTCAGCGGCGGCAGGCGGCGTGTGCCGTGCTGGCGCCCGGTTGCGTGCTGCGCGGGCAGGGGCTGAAGCGCGTTGTGGCGGAGAGCGTGCCGCCGGCCGACACCGGCTCCGACGCCTGCCGGTGAACCAGCACGCCCGCCGGCGCCTGCCGCGCGCCTACCGCCGTCTCGCCCTGCTGCTCACGGCGCTGTCATCGTTGGGCCCCTTTGCCATCGACACCTACCTGCCGTCGTTCCCCGCCATCGCGCGCGATTTTTCCGTGACAAACATGGCGGTGCAGCAGACGCTGACCGCCTACCTCGTCCCGTTCGCGCTGATGTCGCTCTGGCACGGGGCGCTGTCGGACGCGCTCGGGCGGCGGCGGGTCATCATCGGCGGGCTCGTGCTCTTTGCGCTCGCTTCGCTCGGCTGCGCGCTGGCGCCTACGCTCGGCGTGCTGCTGGTGTGCCGCGCGGTGCAGGGACTGACCGCGGGGGCGAGCATGGTGGTGGCGCGCGCGGTGGTGCGCGACGTGCTCGACGGGGCGGCGGCGCAGAAGATGCTCTCGCTGATCGCGCTGACCTTCGCGCTGGCGCCCGCCATCGCACCCGTCGTCGGCGGCTGGCTCGAGGTCTGGTTCGGCTGGCACGCGGTTTTTCTCTTTCTCGCGCTGCTGACGCTCGCCTTCGCGGCCTGGGCGCAGCTCGGACTGCCCGAAACGCTTCCCGTCGCGCAGCGGCGCCCGTTCACTCCGCGGCATCTGTGGCAGGGGTACCGGCAGGTGTTCGCCTCGCTCCCCTTCGTGCTGCTGGCACTGGCCACAACGTGCAATTTCGGCGGGATGTTCATCTACATCCTCGGCGCGCCCCGCTTCCTGATGGAACACCTCGGCCTCGGGGAGACGCAGTTCGGCTGGCTCTATATCCCCAACATGCTGGCGATGATGGCGGGCTCGTGGCTGTCGGCGCGTCTCGCGGGGAAGCGCACGCGCTGGCAGGCGATACGCCTGGCGGCCGCCATTATGCTGGCGGCCGCGCTGCTCAACCTGCTGGTTAACCTGCTGCTGGCCCCGCATCCCGCGTGGTGCCTCCCCCCCATCATGCTCTTCGTGCTCGGCGTGGCGCTGGCCATGCCGTCGCTGACGCTGCTCGGGCTCGACCTCTTCCCGCAGCGGCGCGGGCTGGCGGCATCATGCCAGGCCTTCGTGCAGTCGGCGGGCGGGGCGGTTTTTGCCGCGGCGGTGGTGCCGCTGGTCTGGCACACGCCGCTGACGTTCGCGCTGGGGATGGCGGTACTGCTGCTGCTGAGTTGTGTGTGCACGATCGTTGCGCACCGCCGCCTGCGTCCCGCCTGAACCACGCTGCATCACGCTCGGCAGGCGGGCGCCGACCCGGTCACAACCTTACGGCTTTTACCACAGAGCACGCAGAGCACACAGAGCGTCTGCGGTCTGTCTGGTGTGTTCTGTTGCTTATGGGCCTGTTGCCCGAAGGGCCGGCGTAGCGGAGCCCCTGGTCTTTCTCTGCGTGCTCTGTGTGCTCTGCGGTGAACGGTGTGATGCCGTGTTCCGTGTACCCCGTGGTGAACGGACGTTAGAGCAGTTTGTGCTGTGCCAGCAGGGCGGCGGCCTCGGCGAAATGGTCGACCGCCTCGGCGCCCGCGCTCCACGCGATGAGTTCGCGCATGGCGTCGTCGAAATCGCGCAGTTCCGTGAGCCCGAGGTGCGCCGCCGCGCGCGTGCGCTCGGCGAAGCAGTGGCGGGTGTCACCCTTGCGGAAGGTGCCGGTCACCTGCGGTTCAATGTCTTTGCCCATGAGGCGGGCAAGCGTGCGCGCGATGTCGGCGATGCCGCGCGGCGTCCCGCTGCCGATATTGACGGAGAGTCCGTCGGCGCCCGGCGTCGTCGCGGCGGCGATGATGCCGCGCACCACGTCGCTGACACTGACGAAATCGCGGGACTGCTTCCCGTCCTCGTAGACCACCGGCGGCTGGTTGTTTTTCAGGCGGCTGATGAAGATGGCGGCCACCCCGTTGTAGGGGTTGCTCAGCGACTGGCGCGGCCCGAAGACGTTGAAGAAACGCAAGGCGACGGCGGGGATGCCGTAGGTGCGCCCGACGCAGAGTACCAGTTCCTCCTGCCACTTCTTGTTGAGCGCGTAGACCGAGCGCGCGTCCTGCGTGCCCGTTTCGGGCATCGGCAGCGGGGAAAGTTCCCCGCGGCAGTGCGGGCAGCGCGGCTCCCAGACGCCCGCGCGCAGGTCCTCCTCGCGGCGGTCGCCCGGGCGCACCGGCCCGCAGGCCCCGCAGCGGTACAGCCCCTCGCCGTAGCTGCTCATCGACGCGGCGACCACCAGCTTGCTGACGGGGAGTTTATGGTTGACCATCAGGTCGAGCAGCACCGCGGTGCCGGTGGCATTGACGTCGGTGTAGTGCTGCACCTGGTACTGCGACTGCCCGACCCCGACGGCGCCGGCCAGGTGGATGAGCGTGTCGATCCCCTGCAGCGCCCGCGCCATGGCGTCACGGTCGCGCACGTCGGCGCGGATGAACTCGGCGCCGGCATGGAGGTATGCGGGGGGGCTGCCGCCCGGGTGGATCTGTTCGAGCAGTGAATCGACGATGCGCACGCGGTCGCCGCGCGCGACCAGTGCATCCACGAGGTGCGACCCGATGAACCCGGCGCCGCCGGTGACCAGCACATGCATGACGATTGACCCTTTCCCTGCCGCGTGCTACCATCAAGTATATCCTGCCGCCGCGCGCGGCGCAAGGGAGCAGCCACGATGGCGGACCCGCGTGTACTGACCGATGCCGATTTTGCCGCGACCGTGCACGACACCTCCGGCTGGTGGCTGGTGCTCTGTACCGGGAGCGGGGCGCCGGCGCAGGCGATGGCGGAACAGTTCGCCGCGGCGGCAGCGGCACTGGCAGGCACGGTGCAAACGGCACTGTGCAACGCGGAGACCAGCCCGCAGACCCGCGCGCGCTTTTCGTTGCAGGGGGTGCCGACGCTCATCCTCTACCGCCACGGCAAGCCGGTGTTCACCCTGCTCGGCTGGCATGCAGCGGCTGAAGTGGCGGAAAAAGTGCGGGCCGCGACTGCTACCGGTTGACAAGCCCCGCGCATATAAATATACTCGCGCAAGCATCGCACAACACAGACGTGTTGTTCCGCGCGGCCGGGTGAGGGGCGGCCGGCGGCATCCTGCGGAGTGTGCAACAGTATGGCTGAGATCACCCCCGAGACGGTGGCGAA
>CAZWUZ010000157.1:7828-9122 GCA_964637655.1 uncultured bacterium
GCCCGGCTCTCCCGCCTGCATATCACGGCGGCGGAAGCGGAACGCTACCGTACCACGCTGCAGGACATCCTCGGTTATATCGGTAAACTGGGCGAACTCGACACGGCTTCGGTGGAGCCGCTCGGGCATATCCTGCCGCTGACCAATGTTGACCGCGAGGATGTGGTGCAGCCCTCGTTGCCGGTTGACACCGCGCTGGCGGGCGCCCCCGACCGCAGCGGCGACTATTACCGCGTCCCGCAGATCATCGAATGAGCATGCCCCTGACCGCGCACGCGCTGCTGGCGCAGTACCGCGCGGGGCAGGCGACCCCGGCGCAGACGGTGGAGACCGCGCTGGCGGACATCGCCGCGCGTGACGGGGAGATCAACGCCTTTCTCGAGGTGCTGGGCGACCGCGCGCGGGCGCAGGCGGCGAAACTGGCCGGGCAGGACCCGGCGTCGCTGCCGCTCTACGGCGTCCCGGTGGCGGTCAAGGACAACCTCTGCCTGGCGGGGGTGCGCACCACCTGCGGCTCGAAGATGCTGCACAATTTCGTCCCGCCCTATACCGCCACGGTGCTGGAGCGCATCGAAGCGGCGGGGGGCATCCTTATCGGCAAGTGCAACATGGACGAGTTCGCCATGGGCTCGTCGACGGAAAACTCCGCGTTCAAGGTGACGCGCAACCCGCGTGACACGTCGCGCGCGCCGGGCGGCTCGTCGGGCGGCAGCGCGGCGGCGGTGGCGGCGGGCTTCGCCCCGCTGGCGCTCGGCTCGGACACGGGCGGCTCCATCCGCCAGCCGGCGGCGTTCTGCGGCACGGTGGGGATGAAGCCGACCTACGGGCGCGTCTCGCGCTACGGGCTGGTCGCCTTCGCCTCGTCGCTCGACCAGATCGGCCCGTTCGCGGCGGACGTGCGCGACGCGGCCCTGCTGCTGCAGGTGATGGCGGGGCACGACCCGCACGACAGCACCGCGACGACGCACCCGGTGGCGGACTACGTCGCCGCCTGCGGCCGCGGCGTGACGGGGCTGCGGGTCGGCGTGCCGCGCGAGTACTTCATCGACGGTATGCAGCCCGAGGTGGCATCAGCCGTGCGCGCGGGCATCGCCGCGCTGCAGCAGGCGGGGGCGACGGTGGTCGGCATCGGGGTCTGCGTGGAAAAGAGCTTTCAGCCCGGGCACCGCAAGCTGGCCGACGAGGGCTACAAGGTGGTGGCCCTGGCCCGGGTGACGGGCATTCAGGACGGCAATCTGGTCGTTGAGGACGGAACGGAAGGGTGACGGAAATGCTTGCATTTCCGTCAGGTACT
>CAZWUZ010000158.1:0-9115 GCA_964637655.1 uncultured bacterium
CAGGTGGTCGTGGGACTGCTCTGGCAGCGCCTCTGGCAGCTATGTGCCGCTTTTGCCGCGACCCTCCCGCTGTTGCTGCCGAACTTTTATATGCTCATGCTCTTCACCCCGCTGGTCCCGGGACATGCAGCTCCCGGCGCGGTTGCCGCTTCGTGGCTGCTGCTGCTCCCTGCGCTGCTGCTGCGCGGTCTCACGCTGCTCTGCGTCTGCGGGGCCGGGGTATGCGCCGGGCTCGGCGCGTCGGTAATGACCCGCTCGACGCAATCGGCGATGGCGGTCGGGCTCGGCCTTTTCTTTGTGACGGCGGTCGCCCGCTGGTTCGTGAGTATGGTGATAATGTTCGGCGGCATGGCGGTGATGGCCGGCGGCGGCATGCTGCTGGCCCGTCTGCAGGGCGTTGCCGATACTGCCCTCGCTCCGCAGGTGCAGCAGCAACTCATGCAGGCGCTGCAGCCCGTGCTGCCGCTGGCCTTCCTGCTCCCTGAATGCATGGCGGCGGTGTCGGTGTTCCTGCTGGCGGCGGGGGGCTGGTATCTTGTCAATCGCGACCTCGAACAGCACCTGCTGAATTGACTTTTTACCTGACCAGCGCTTCGCTCTCCGCCAGCAGCTGCTCCAGTTCGCGGCTCTCACCCATGCCGACACGGATGAGGTGGGCGGCGATGCTCAGGTTGCCGCGCGCGCGGCAGAGAGCCACGGGGCGCTGCAGCGTGCCGGCGTCCATGCCGGCGGCCAGCGCATAATCGTTGAGGAACGCGGCAAAATCCCATGCGGCGAGCGCACCCGGCTGCTCGCGGAACTGAAAACAGAACTGCGCCGCGAAATAACCGAGATCGAATGCCGGGTGATGCAGCAGCGTGCTGCCGAAATCGATGACCGAGATAAAGCGCGTATGCGGGTCAGGCGCTAAGTCCTGCCCGAAAATGATGTTCTTGGGATGGAAGTCGCCGTGGCAGCGGGCCAGCGGGCCGGCCAGCAGGACATCAAGTTCGCGCGCCAGCGTCGTGAGCAGCGCTGCCGCGCGCGCGGTATGCGGGTTATGCGTATTGGTGAAGGCGCGCAGGTAGGAGGCGAACTTACGCTGCTCACGCTCACGCGTGCCGGCGTTGCCGCCCTGTGCGGGAATGGCATGCAGTTTCGCCAGCCAGCGCGCGCAGAGGCGGCGGTACTTCATCGCCACCGCGCCGGAGACCTGCGGCAGCAGCGTATGGAGTGTTTTGCCCCGCTGCCCCGTCTCGACCATGTAGCGCTCGGTGACGTTGCGCGCCAGTTGCACCGGGATGCGCAATTCGCCGCGGTCGAACCCGTGCGCGGCAATGAACTCGGTGACCGCCGCGGTTACCTGCGCGCGCTCCCAGGCACGCTCGTCGCTGAACTCGCGGATGATGAGCCGCGGACGCGCCTCATCGTCACCCTTGGGCCCGATAACCAGTTCGGTGACGGTCAGATTGCTGCCGGCGCGTGGAATCTCCTTGTGCAGCGGGCGGCAGTGCCCGGCGCGGATTTCCGCGGCCAATTCCAGCGTGGTGGCGACGGGATGGTCAAACAACGTGGGGAAGGTCCCCACCTGACCGGGGAGATGGGCATCGCTCCCCGCAGTGGCGGTGCGCCTGACCTTGTGCCACGCGCGCAGCGCGGCGTAGTTTTCCAGCGGCTGATGGTTGCGATTGAAGATCTCGATGGCGTCGAGCGCCGGATGCAGCAGTTTCTCCGGTGCCGGCAGCCGCCCGCCGCGGAACGGATGCGCCCAGATGAGCGCGGCCGCGGGAAACAGCTGGCGCAGTTCCGCGACCCGCCAATGCCCGTCGAGTGAGCGGTCAGCGCCGATGACCAGCACATGCCCGAGGTCGGTTTCCGCCTCCTGCCCGCTGAGCAGCACGAAATGACCGGGAATGCCCGCCTGCTCGCGCAGGGCGCGAAGTTCGTCGTCAGACCACTGATAGCAGTGCTCGGTAATGAGCAGGCCCTGCAGGCCGCGCTCGACCGCCTCGCGCACCGCGATGACGGCGTCGAGGTCGCTGCAGCCCGAGTGACGGCTGGTGTGGCAGTGCAGTTCGCACAGCATCAGCGCTGCTCCGGCCCGAGCGGCTTTTCCCCACTGCGCTGACGCGACAGGCAGGCATGGCAGCGGTCGTCGCTGCACCACTGGCAGAAGAAGCAGTCGCGGCACGGATGCTTCCTGTGTGTCGACGCGGGCGGCACGAAGCATTTGCCCGGCAGCCCGCCGGCACACGGCTCAAAACGGGGTTCGTCCTTGTCGCACATGCGTGCATTGTAGGTTATCCGCCTGCTGCCGTCCACCCAGTAAAGAGGCAGGATACTCGTTGTGTATCCCGGGAACGGACATGCGTTGACGGCGATTGGAAGGGGTGATAGTATGCAGGCAGTGAATTGTTGGAGGAATACGATTGATTTGCTTAGGGGCACAATGAAAGAGAAAGCCGTTGCCGCGCGAAGACTCGCCGTCCTCATTCGCCAGGGTGAAGGTGCCACCCTTGAGTTCAAGCGTTCAACCGGTGAGCTCCGTGAAGCCATGGAGACCTTATGCGGGATGTTGAACGCAACCGGCCATGGTCGGGTACTTTTCGGGATTGCTGATACAGGCAGGATTCTCGGGCAAACGGCTGCAGCAGGAACGCTACGTGACATTGCGCACGCCTGCGGACGAATCGAACCTGCTGCCCGCTTCAAGACCACGGTTGTTGCGGCAGGTAACAGTCAGTCAGTGATCATCCTGGAAGCCGTCGCCCGTGAACCCGCGCTCTTTACACATGAAGGGCGCGGTTTTCTCCGGATAGAAAACACCACGCAGAGGATGTCCCGCTCCGAATATGACCGCCACGTCACCCGCCGCCACGAGCACACAGTGCCCTGGGATCGGGGCATTGCCATCGACTGGAAAATGCGCCATTTGGACCGGGGTGAAATTCAGCGAACCGTCGAGGAGGCGGTCGAGGCCAAACGGCTGACAGGTATTCTGGGCGAGAAAAATGAAGTTGTTCTCCGCCGTCTCAAACTTGTCTCGGACCGGGGAATCACCCGCGCGGCGGCCATTCTGTTCGGCAAAGAGGACGGTCCAGGCTTTCCCATGGGCGAGATCCGACTGGCGCGTTTTCGCGGGGTCACCAAAGATGAATTCAGGGACAACCGGCAGTTTACCGGATCCGCCTTCATGCTGCTCCGGCACGCAGAACGCTTTCTTGATGAGCACGTTCCGGTAGCCAGTCGATTTGTGGAAGGCCGCCTGCGGCGCGTTGATACGGCGCGCTATCCGCCCCTTGCGGTTCGTGAGGCACTCGTCAACGCGCTGGTGCACCGGGACTACGCGATGGATGGGGGCGCGGTGAGTATCGCCCTGTTCGATGACCGGCTGGAAATCTGGAGCACCGGAGTGCTTCCGCAAGGGCTGACGCCGAAGAAACTGATGGGCACCCATGAATCCATTCCGCGCAACCGGCTTATCGCGGACGTATTCCACCGCAGAGGGTTGATCGAACGGTGGGGGCGTGGCACCAACAAAATGCTGACCGAGGCGGCAAAACACGGTTGTCCGAAACCTGAATTTGCAGAGATCACCGGCGCTTTTGTTGTGCGGTTCAGACCAGCACCTGTTGCAGCTGAAATTATGGCGTCTATTGACCCGGGTCCGCGTGGAGAACAGATTCTCGCAGTACTACGACGGGCAGAATCGCTGAGTACGACGGCAATTCAAAGAAATCTTGCCATTCCTATGCCCGCAAGAACACTGCAAAGAGAAATCCGTCGCCTGCTGCACATGGGGGCAATCGCTGCAAGTGGTAAGGCGCGGGCCACCAGGTACCGGGTAGTGCCGAAAGACAAAACATGAACCGGAATAATCGCGCCACATCGCGCCACATCGCGCCACATCGCGCCACCGGTTGGGCGCGACTGCAGGCGTTCTTGCCCGATAAACGGACTGATTGTGGAGCAGCATATCAGCAACAACATTACCGGAGCGTATCATGACCAGCAACAAGTATGAAGCACCGCGGCTGCTGCCGCTTACGGACAATCAGCTGCCGGGGATGAGCCCGCTGCCGCGCGAGTGCATCGGCGGCACCAGCGCGCCCGCGGTTTGCGGCACCGGCATCAAGCCGAAGGACCTCGCCAGTCGCCACCCGGGACGGAAACGGCGGAGCCGCGCATGAGCACGCTGACCGTCCGGAGCATGACTGCGGCGGAGGCGCAGCTGCCGCTGGCATGGGCGGCGCGCGAAGGGTGGAACCCGGGCGGGCAGGACGCGGAACTGTTCTATGCGGCCGACCCGCAGGGGTTCTTCGTCGGGCTCGAGCAGGGCGAACCGGTTGCGACCATTTCCGCGGTCACGTACGGCGACCGCTATGCCTTCATCGGGCTGTTTATCGTGCGCCCCGACCGGCGCGGTGACGGCATCGGCCCGCTGCTGGCGGAAGCGGCACTCGCGCATTGCGGCGAGCGGACCATTGGCATCGACGGAGTACTCGCCAAGGTGCGCAATTACCGCACGTACGGGTTCGTGCTCGCGCATCGCAACGCGCGCTATGCGGGCGACGGTACTGCGGCGCCGGCATCCGTCTGCGAGCCGCTGGCCGCGTTCGACGAGGAGGAAGTGATGGCTTACGACCGTCGCCATTTTCTCTTCCCGCGCGACACGTTCCTGCGTGGCTGGCTGCAGCAGCCGCAGGCGCTGGCGCTGGGCGTGCGTCATGACGGGCACCTCGCCGGCTACGGAGTGGTGCGCAAGTGCCGGGTCGGCTACAAGCTCGGCCCGCTCTTTGCCGATACTCCCGACATCGCCGCCACGCTGTGCATGGCACTCGCCGCACCGGCGGCCGGGTCGGTCTATTTCCTCGATATCCCCGAAGCCAACCCGCAGGCGCTGGCGCTGGTGCAGCAGCGCGGCATGAAGGAAGTGTTCGCCACCGCACGCATGTATCGCGGCGCGGCGCCCGCCCTGCCGCTCGAGCGCATCTACGGCATCACCTCGTTTGAACTTGGCTGAAGCCCTGACGCCACGCCCGGTGATTTGCCTCTGCGTATCCAATATGTTACATTTGCGCGGTATCCCTCGGGAGGGGAAAGATGCCGGACCGTTGGCACCGCCTTGCAGGCGCTTTATGTGTGTTCTGCCTTTGTGCGGGACTGGTGTCGGCAGCGGCTGCGGATACCCTGCCGTATAATCCGCTCAACCCGGACGGTTTCTCCATCCTCGATGCGGTATTTACCACGCTGGCGCATGACCCGAACATCCAACTGGCGCAATTCGACGTGCAGGCGAGTGCGGGCACGCTGCAAGCGGCCCGCGGTACGTTCGACCTGACCATCGGCGGTTCAGCCACCGGCGCAGTCACGCGCACCCCGACCGTGGCCTTGACCCGCGCGACGACCGGGGTACCCGCCACGGTCACCGCGACCACCAGTTTCGACAATTCCGTAACCCAGCCGTTCCGCAGCGGTGCTTCCGCCTCGCTCGCCGCCAATCTGACCCGCAGTGAAGACCTTACCCTGTACTCCGCGACCAGCCCGACCAACCGTTCGAGCATTACGTTCACCTTTGCGCAGCCGCTGCTGCGCGGGCGCGGGGCCGAGGTCGCGGCGGTGGCGGAGCGCACGGCCGCGCTCGAATACGAGGCGAGTGAACACACCTTCCGGCACACCATCAGCCAGCAGCTCAACGCCACGGTGCAGGCGTACTGGGCGCTGGTGGTGGCGCACGAGCAACTGACCGCGCGGCAGCATTCCGAGGAGAGTGCCCAGACCATCATCGACAAGACACGCAAACTGATCGAGGCGGGTGAGACCCCGCGCGCCGAGCTCGACCAGGTGCTCGCCACCTACGAGCAGAATCGCGCCGCCCGGCTCGACGCCGGGCAGAATCTTTTCGCCGCACAGCAGGCGCTGACGCTGGTCATGGGTCTCGACCCGCGCCTCGACACGCTGCCGCTCCCGCTCAGCCGCCTCGACAGTTTCACCGCGGCGAGCATCGGACCGCCGGCCCCGGTCGCACGCTATCTCGCCCTGGCGCTCCGGCAGCGCCAGGATTATCGGGCTGCGGTCAGGCGCGTGGCCGCGGCCCGGGCGGCCCTGGTCGCCGCGCAGCACGATCTGCTGCCCGACCTCGACCTGGCCCTGGCCGCGGGGTACAACGGACTCGACGAGGGCAGTGCGCCCGATGATTTTCTGCGCGGCTACAGCAACAGCATTCATGGCGCCAATGTCTCAGCCACCCTCACCTACGGCTGGCCGGTGGGCAACAACGCGGCGCGCGGCACCCTGCTGCTGCGGGAATCGGCCTATCAGCGGCAGGCGCTGAATGCCGACAATCTCGCCCGCACCATTCGCAGCCGCATCATCACGCTGGCCAATGCCATCACGCGCGGACTCGATTCGCTGCACAGCAGCCAGGCCGCATACCGTTTCTATGAGACCGCGCTGGCCAACGAGAAGAAGAAGTACCTGCTGGGCAATTCCACCCTGATCAACATCATCAACTATGAGGATCGCCTCACCAGTGCGCGGCTGAACGTGCTTGCCGTACAGCAGGAACTGGCGTACAACGTGGCGCAGTTGCGCTACGAGACGGGAACCCTGACCGACGCCGCCACGCCCGAGGCCAGGGTCACGGTCGCGGCGCTGACCACGCTGCCGCCCGTCGAATGAGCCGCGAAAGGAAAACCTACTGATGGCAGACGACAACCCGCTGTTCCGCAAGGTCGCGCTCGAACGCCTGTCGAACCCGGAACAACTCGACCAGCTGATGGAAGTCACTTCGCCGCGCCTCTGGCTGGCGCTGGCCGGACTCGCCGTCATCGTCGTGGCCGCGCTTGGCTGGTCGGTGTTCGGCACCATTCCGGAAAAGGTTGCGAGCCGCGGAATTTTCCTGACCACGGGCGGCACCGTGCGCGTGACCGCGGCGGCGGGCGGCCAACTGGTCGGATTTTCGCTCGCGGCCGGCGACCGTATCAGCGCCGGCGACCTGCTCGCCCGCGTTGCCCAGCCCGAACTGGCGGTTGATTTCGCCCGGGCCCAGGCGGAGTGCGACCGCGTCCGCGCTGAATACGCCAGCAAGAGCGCCGAGGGGCTCGACGAAGATGTTCGGCTCAACCTGCTCGCCAACACCCGCCGCCGCGAGGCCACCAACCTGTCAATCCGCAACCTGCGCGAGTACCTCGTGCAGTTGGAAAGCAAGGTGCGCACCCAGGAGGAACTGCTGGCGCAGGGGCTGGTCGTCCCGCAGACGGTCCTGAGCACGAAACGTGAGGTGACGGACGCGCAGGAACGCATCCGGCAGCACGAGGTCGATCTCATCAGCATTGCGGCCGAAGCGGCCTCCCTGCGCAAGACCCCTGAGGGAACGCTCGAGCAGTTGCAGAAGGAACTGCAGCAGGCAGAGGCCGCACTGCAGCAGCAACTCGCCAAACTCGAAATTGCCGACCGCATCGAGTCACCCTTCACGGGGCGCGTGCTCGAGGTATTCACGTATGACAACGACCGCATCACCGCCGGCGCACCCGTCTGCACGCTCGAACTGACCGATACGGCACAGCAGCGGCTCGAGGCGGTACTGCTGGTGGCGGCCGCCGACGCGGCCCGCGTGCGCGCCGGTCAGGCGGTCATGCTTTCCCCGGACAACGCCCGCAAGGAGGAATACGGGATGCTGGCCGCCACGGTGGACGCGGTTGCCGGCTATCCGACCAGCATCGCGTCGATCAACCGCTACCTCAACAACGAGGCGCTGGCGCGTGCCATCGCCGGCGAAGACGCGGTCGTCGAGATCCGCGCCACCCTGACCCCCGATCCCGCCACCCCGAGCGGGTACCGCTGGTCATCGTCGCGCGGCTATCCCGAGCCGCCACGCAGCGGCACGCTCTGCGCGGCGGAGATTGTGGTCACGCAGAAACGTCCCATCACGCTCGTGATTCCCGCGCTCAAGTCGCTGGTCAATGTCGACTGACGCAGGGTTCCGGCACCCGGGACGCAGGCATGGCACGTAACCGCGTCAGGACGCCCACCGTCATCCAGATGGAGGCGGTGGAGTGCGGCGCCGCCGCTTTGGCCATCGTCATGGCGCACTACGGGCGCATCGTGCCGCTGGAGGAAATGCGCCTCGCCTGCGGGGTGTCGCGTGACGGCAGCAAGGCGAGCAATATCGTCAAGGCGGCCCGCACCTACGGCTTCGACGCCAAGGGGTATCGCAAGGAGCCGCGCCACTGTTTCGACCTGCCGTTGCCGCAGATTGTGCACTGGAATTTCAATCATTTCGTGGTGCTCGAGGGGTGCGACAAAAAGCGCGTCTATCTCAACGATCCCGCCTCCGGGCCGCGCACGGTGCCGCACGAAGAGTTCGACCAGTTATTCACCGGCATCACGCTGACGTTCGCGCCGACGCCGGCCTTCCGGCCCGGGGGCGCGAAACGCTCGCTGCTCGCCGCGCTGCAGCGCCGCCTGTCGGGCGCCGCGCTGCCGCTCGCTTATGTCGTGCTGTGCGGCCTGCTGCTGGTCGTGCCGGGACTCGCGGTCCCCGCCTTCGGCAAGATATTCGTTGACGACATTCTCATCCGCCACCTGACCGGCTGGGCGCTGCCGCTGCTTGCCGGCCTGCTGGTCACCGGCATCGTGCAGGCGCTGCTCACCTGGCTGCAGGAATACTGCCTGCTGCGCCTGGCCACGCGCATCTCGCTGCGCGACTCCAGCGCTTTTTTCTGGCACATCCTGCGCCTCCCCGTCGAGTTTTTCACCCAGCGCTACGGCGGTGAAATCGGCACGCGGGTGGCCATCAACGACCGGGTCGCGAAACTGCTCACCGACCAGTTCGGCAAGAACCTCATCAACATCTTTACGGTCAGTTTTTACCTGCTCCTCATGGGGCTCTACAGCGTGCCGCTCACCCTGCTCAGCGTCGGGGTCGCCGCGCTCAACATTGTCGTCCTGCGCCTCATCACCCGGATCCGGGTCGACCGCAGCCAGAAGATGCTTATCGACGGCGGCAAACTCGCGGGCGTATCGATGGGCGGACTGCAGTCGATCGAAACGCTCAAGGCCGCCGGCCGCGAATCCGACTTCTTCAGCACCTGGGCCGGCTACCAGGCGAAAGTCGTCAACGCCCAGCAGGAAC
>CAZWUZ010000159.1:0-9091 GCA_964637655.1 uncultured bacterium
CACGCCATCATACGCCGCCACTTCCTGCCGCGGTTGCGGCAGGAGGAGTGGCTGGTGACGGACGGGAAGCCGGCACCGGCGAAGTACGCGGCCGGCGAGGCGGGGGCGGGGCTGAACGCGCGGCTGCGGGTGGCGCTGGTGCGGCACCTGCGCAAACTGCTGCGCTACGAGGACCGCAACTCGATGGCGCACTCCATCGAGACGCGGCTGCCGTTCCTCGACTACCGGCTCGTCGAATTCGTCACGCAGCTGCCGGAGGAGCACAAGTTCCGGGCGGGCGAAACGAAGCACCTGCTGCGGCGCGGCCTGCGCGGGACGGTGCCGGACGCCATTCTCGACCGGCAGGACAAGATGGGGTTCGTCACGCCGGAGACGGCGTGGCTGGACCGCTCGCGGATGGAGATCGAGGCGCTGCTGCATGATTCGCGCGACCGCGGCGAGTTTACGCTGCCGGCGGGCCGGCAGCGGTTATGGCAGCTGTTCAATCGCGAACCTGAAGTGTATCACCAGAGCATGTGGAACCTGATCAATTTCCTGCTGTGGTACGAAGAACTATGAACGCGCCAGGAACCATGAATGTCCGGATATGGCTCGGGGCGACACTGTTGCTGCTCGCCTGTGCGGCGGTGCATGTGGGCGTTGCCTATCGCGGGATCAGCTGCGATGATGCGCTGCTGCTGGCGCTGAATGGGCACAGCATCCTGGCGGAGCGGCCGGTGCAAGGCGTGTGGAGCATGGGCGGACTGAAGAGCGAGCCTACTCGCCTGTGGTTCACCAAGCGTTACTGGACGATGCTGGCAAGCTACGCGGTACTCACCCAGCTGTTCGGACTGCGGGAGCAGGTGCTGCTGGTGTTTTCGCTGGCCTGGTACCTCGTGGCGGGTTGGTGGCTGCTGCGCAGCGCCCGCAATAATCTGCCGCCAACCTATGCCTGGCTGGCGCTGACCGTGTATGCGACATCGCCGGTTATATTGGAGACGGCGATCAGCGGGATGAGCGAAAGCATCATGATCGTTCTGGTCGCGCTGCTCGGGTGGCGGCTGGGCGTGGCGCCGGCGACATGGCGGAACCTGGGGGTGGTGCTCGGGCTGTTGTACCTCGGCTATTTGACCAACCCGGTATTCCTGACGGTAATCGCCGCGGCTGTGGTGGTGCTGCTCTGGCGGTATCGCGGGCGCGGCCTGATTGGTCTGCTGGTATTGTATGTCGCCTGCGTGCCGCTGTCGAACGGACTGCAGAACCTGGCGGGTACCGCGCAGTATCGGGGAACGGCACTATTTACGGAACTTTCCGTCATGAACAGCGATGTGCGCCTGCTGCTTAATCGTGATACGGCGAATGACTATGCACAGTTCCGCGGTGGTGCCGCGACCGGTGCGGAAACCAGCTTTGCGCACCGCGGCGAACAGCTGCTGCTGCGGATGAGCGGCAATATGCGCAACTACCTGCAGATGATCGGCAAAAACATGCTGGCCCTGTTCGCGCTGGTCCTGTTCCTGCCGCTGCTGGACCCGGAATTTCGCACGAAGTATGCCGGCGTGTACCTGTTCATAGTACCGGGCCTGATCCTGACGGTTGCCGGGACGTCGGTGCTCAAGGATGCTACGGCACGACGCATTGTGATATTCCTGCCCTGGCTGATCCTGCTTGCCGTGCAGGCGTTGCGCGCTGTGGCGCTCAGAGTGCCCGGTCGCCTGCAGACGGTTGTCATCATCGGACTGATTGCGGGCTTGCTGTTGCCCGGCCTGTGGCTGGAGCGGCGGCTGGCGTACCGGAACGGATTCGTTTTTCTCTCGGGAAAGTACACAGACGGCAGGTTTCCCGCATGGCTGGCAGCGACGGCCGGACCGGGCGCGGCGTTTGTCAGCGACATACCGTGGGATGTCGCATTCTATGCGCAGCGTTCAGCTGCCTGGCTGCCGCCGACGCTGGCCGATCTGGAACGGCACAACCGCCGCGACGCCGCGGTCAAAGTTGAGTATATCCTGCTCAGCGACTTTGTGGTGCAGCCGTTCTACGAGCAATTCTGGCGTGATGTCTACCGTGACCGGCCGGAGCGGCTGGGCGGGTTCCGTTGGCAGGAAACGATGACGATCGACGGGCGCAACTACGTGCTCTACCGGACCGCCACCGATACGGATGCGTCACATGACTGAACTGAACCAGCCGACCATCCTGCGCAACTCGGCAACCAACCTGATCGGCTATTTCTGCAGTGCGGTATTTACGATGGTGCTGGGGGTGTTCCTCGCCCGCTGGCTGGGGGTTGAACTGCAGGGCAAGTACTTCATCATCATTGCCGGCAATGCGATTATCGCGTCGCTATTTTCCTTTTCGATGGACCAGCCGAACATCTATCATGTGGCCAAAGATCCGACCCGCCTCCCCCGGCTGCATACCCAATCGCTGGTCTGCACCCTGCTGTTCGCGGCAGCCACCGTCATGCTGTTCGCCTGGTGCGAGTCGTGGCTGTCGGCGACGCTGTTCCGCGGTGTGGAGCGGCGCTACATGTGGCTGATGGTGCTGATGGCGCCGGTGGTCATGTACAAGATCTATTGCCGGGGGCTGCTCGTCGGTATGAACCGCCTGTTTCTGGTGAACCAGCTCAAGGTGGCGGAGAGCGCATTGCTGCTGGCGGGGAGCGCGGCGGTGCTCTGGTGGCGGCGTGCGGACCTGCTGAACGTGATTCTCGTGTGGTGCCTGGTTTCGCTGGTGATCGCGTTGTATTATCTGTGGTATTTTGTCGTGCGCTGTCGCGCCCGGCTTGCGTTTAACGGCCGCGAGTTTCTCGCGGCTTTGGGTTTCGGTGCGCGCGCGCATTACGGCAATTTCCTCTACCTGCTCTATTCGCGGTTCGACCTGCTGCTGGTGAACCTGACCGCCGGCCTGCAATCGAGCGGGGTATATGCCCTGACCAACAGCTACTACAACAACTGCGGCACGGTGGTCAATGCCTTTCAGCAGGGTGCGATTCCGCGGATTGCCGGACCGGACCGGGAGCGCGCGCAGGAAGCCACGGAGCAGACGGCGCGTTTCGTCACGGCCATCCTGACCTTTCTGCTCGTCGGGATCGCCATCTTTGCCTATCTTGGTTTTCGCTGGATTTACGGCCCGGCCTATCAGGACGCAATTGTGCCGTTGCTCATCATCATGTGCGGCTTGTATTTCCTGTCCGCAGACATGCTCATCAGTTCGTATGTGGCGACGCAACTCGGCCGGCCGGAACTGGTGTCGATCGTGCCGGTCGTGACGGCCGGGTTCTACGCGCTGAACGCCTTCTACTGGCTGCCGCGCCACGGAATGATCGGCATGGCGGCAACGATCGTACTGACCAATTTCTGTTCGTTTGTGCTGGTCTATCTCGTCTATTTTCATTTTACCCGGCGCGGGGTGCACCATTTGTTTCTGGTGCGCATTGCCGACCTGCGCGCGCTGCGCTTGCGGGTGGTGGCGGCCTGGGGAAAGGTGCAGCCATGGCTGGCGAACCGCCGCTGAAATATCAGTGCCCGTATTGCCGGCACCTGCTGGTCGAGCGGTATTGCGCCACCTGCCGGCATGAGTACCCGCTGGTCGACGGGGCGGTTTCGTTCCTGCGCCCGGAGCTGCTGACGCGGCGGTTCGGAACGAAGCGCCTGGCACTGGCGCAAACCCTCGGCCGGCGGTTGGACCGCTGGCGGCTGGACGAAGGAGAACGACTGAAAACCGCGACCGCGGCGATGCACCGGCAGTTTATCGACTTCGCCGGCCTGGCTGATGCCGCAGGGACCCTGCTGGATATCGGGTGCGGTGAGGGGCGGCTGCGGGAACTGCTCCCTGCGACGATCATCTATCACGGACTCGATCCGGCACCGCCGGCGGAACGCCCGCCGTCCCTGACCATCGGCATTGGCGAACTGCTGCCGTTTCCCGACCAGAGCATCGATTTCGTCATCAGCACTGCGGCGCTCGACTATGCGTATGACCATGACGCTCTGTTGGCGGAGATACGGCGGGTGCTGCGTCCGGGCGGCCTGGCGGCATTCGAAGTGGGAACCTGCGACATGGACATGAACGCCCTGGTGACCAGCCGTGCGGGGTTTGTCGTGCGTTCCGCATGGTCGTGGCTGCGCGGGCAGCTGCCGTGGCGGATGCTGCGCAAGGTCGTCTATCGCGCCCTGTTTTTCCGGCGGATGCACATGCGCTATTTTACGGTGGAACAGCTGCGCGCAGCAGTGAACGGAGAGTTTGTCATCGACGGGATGCGTGAACATCATTATGAGGGGGCACGATCGATGTTTATCAGGGTGCGGCCGAAATGAACGATACCAGCCAGCCGCGCAATACTCCGGGCAGCAGCGGCACGCAGCCGCTGGTGAGCGTAGTGGTATCGGCCTTCAACCAGGAGAAGTATATCGCGGCCTGTATCGCCTCCTGCCTCAACCAGCAGGAGTATCCGGTGGAGGTTATCGTGGTGGACGGCGGTTCGCATGACCGCACACTCGCCATCGTGCGCGAGCGCTGGCCGGACATTTCCGTCATCGAACTGCCCGAAGTCGCGGCCATGGCGAAGCAGGGACGCAGCGGCAATGCCCTGCTGCGCAATACGGGGTGGCGCCGGGCGCGGGGTGAATATCTCGTATTTATCGACGGCGATGACGAACTGCTGCCGGAAAAACTGGCCCGGCAGGTGCCGCTGCTGCAGGCGCGCCCGGAACTCGGGTTCGTGTACGGCAACCTGCACTATTTCCGTGACGCCATAGGCAGGTGCGGTTTCACCAGTGAAGTCATGCCGACCCTGTCGGGGAATGTCTATCGTGAGGTGCTGCTGCATCCGCTGGCCCTGGTGCATGCGATTCTTTTTCCCCGCCATGTGCTGGAGGCAGTGGGTGGCTTCGACGAGAGCCTGATCGTTTCATCTGACTGGCAGATCGAGCTGGAGATTACCAGGCGGTACCCTGTGCTCTATGTGGACGTTCCGGTCGGAATCTACCGTCTCCATGGCGGGGGCATCTCCCGTCGCAAGGGGCTGATGGCACGCGGCAACGTGCACATCCTTGAGCGGCTGCTGGACCAGCCCGGTGCGGTGCCGGACGATATGCGGGCCGCGATGGCACTGGAAATCGCGTACGCTCAGTATCTCATCAATGACAACGACGCCTGTCGTCAATGGCTTGCGCGTGCGGCCCGTGAGCCGCAGCACTGGCGGGACCGGCTGAAGCGGCTGCAATTCGGATTGTTGTGCGGGCGTATCGACCCGGACCGCTATTGCCGGTGGAAAGATATGTTCCGGCGCCGGAACGGCTATGACAAGTACTGATTTGGCGGACAGACAACTTGAGCCGGCCGGGAGATTTGGAGCGTGAAGACGCCACCGCGACTCTCTATCATCATCAGTTCGTATAATCACGGTGCGTATATCGGCCAATGCCTGCAGTCGGCCTTGGCAGTGCCTGGCGCCGAGGTCATTGCCGTCGACCGTGGATCGCAGGATGACACGCTGGCGCAGATGCGCGCCTGTCCGGGCCTGGCGAAGGTGATCTCGACCCTGGAGTATGCCGACCATCCGCAGACCCCGAACGAGGGCTATCTGCGCAACAAGGGGCTGCCGTATTCCACGGCGCCGTACGTGCTGTTTCTCGACGGTGACGATTTCCTGTATCCGGAGGCTGTAGCCCGACTGCTGGCAACGATCGAGCGCGACGCGGCGCTGGGGTTTGTCTTTGCCGATCTTGATATCGGGGACGCGACGGGCAGGGTATTCTCGCACACGACCCGCCTGCTGCCGCTGCGCCAGCTGGAGGGGTACCTGTTCTCGTCCCTGATGGCGGAGTGCTACTACATCATTTCCGCGGTGATATTCTCCACGGCTGCAGTGCGTGCGGTGGGCGGATTCAAGGAAACGTATCAGGGGAGCGCGGACTACGACCTGCACCTGCGGGTGAGCAGCCGCTACCCGGCGCGGCACTGCGACCTGACGGTCGGGTACTATCGCCGGCATCGTGAGGCGCTATCGCAGGATGCCGTATTCATGAAGAAGAACATGATCCTCATCATGGAGAATATCCGGCGCCACCCGCTCGAATACCAGCCCGCCGGCCTGACCCGGGCGAACTGGTGCGATCTGTACTACCAGCTGGGGAAGGCCTACGCCTACTGCGGGCGTCACGCCGAAGCGCGGCGCACGCTGCTGCGGGCAGTGCCGGCATGGCCGCGCGGCCCGCTGGCGGCATGGCACCTGCTGCTCTCCCTGTTCAACTGCTCGATGCTCGACGTGCGCGAATGGCGGAAGCAACTGTTTCCGGCAAAGAAATGAACGGACCGGCGCAGAAGACCCGGCGGCGCGGGTGATGAACGTGACGGTGGTGAAGGAGAGGAACCGTGGCTGAACAGCCGGTCATTCCGGACGCGGTTTTCTTCGAGCTGACCACAGCCTGCAACATGCGCTGTCCGTCCTGCCCGATTACCAAGGTGACGCGACGGGGGATGCTTGACTGCGCGGATATCGAGCGTTCGCTGCAGGAACTGTGCGCGCTGGGTTTTGCCGGCACGGTCAATTTCCACGTCATGGGTGAGCCGCTGCTGCACCCGGAGCATCGTGCGATATTCGCGCTGGCCCGGCGTTACGCGTCGCGTCTCGAGCTGACGACCAACGGCATCCTGCTCGATGCCGGCAAAGCGTACCTGGCGGAGTCCATCACCAGCCTGTGGGTCAGCGTGATGCACCGCGACCTGCAGCGGCGCACCGGTGCGGCGGGGAGGCAATGGTCTGAGTATGTTGCTACCCTGGCGGAATTTCTGCGGGCGCTGCCGGCTGACAGCACGATGCAGGTCATGCTGCGGATCGTCGGGAAACGCAACCTGCTGACGCGGTGCATGACGCTGGATGCTGATGGTGCGCATATTGTTGAGGAGATCGCCGTTGCGGCGGGAGTGCCGGTTACCTGGCCGGAGGGTGCCGATGCGGCGGGCACGATGCGGGTTGCGAACAACCTGCAGGTCAACCTCTACGAATTGATTAACTGGAACCTGGGACCGAAGCGGTTTCAGCCGGCTTTCGGGCAGTGCCCGATCTGGCCGCAGACGAAGCAGGTTACCGTGCTGGCGGATGGCACGGTCGGGCTGTGCTGCCTTGATTACGCGGGCGGGACGGCAATCGGCTCAATACACAACTCGTCCTGGGCGGAACTGCTGAGCAGCGCAGCGCTGCGCGAACAGCTTGCAGGATTCGAACGCTGGCGACTGGCGCGCCCGGTATGCCGCAGCTGTCGCGGGTCGGACAGTCCGGCGCATTTCTGTCTGCGCAAGGGGAACGACCTGCTGCGCGCGGCCGGTCGGGCATGGCGGGAGCGGTCATGACGCTGCGCGTGGGGGTGGCGGTCGACTGCCCGGCAGAGGGCTTGTCCGGGATCGGCGTATACGGGCGTGAGCTGATTCGCGGCCTGGCCGCGGAGACGTCCTGCGCGCTGACGGTTTTTTCCGGCATGAACTGGCACACTATGGCGGGCACGATGCCCGAGGTGCGCATGCTGACGCTGCCGCGCTGGCCGCTGCCGACGACGGTGCGCAAGTCGCTGTACTTCGCGACGCATCAGGTCGAGTGCGATATCGTGCACGAAACGGTGCAGATGGGGTTTTTGCTGCCGACCCGCACGCCGTTCAGGAAAGTGGTGACGGTATTCGATATTGCGCCGCTGCGGCTGCCGCGGCTGTATGCGCCCCATAAGGCGCTGCTCTATCGCGCCGCCATGCGCCGCTCGCTGCTTCGGGCCGATGCCGTGCTGACGGACAGCGCGCATTGCCGCGACGACATCCGCGCCGCGTACGGATTTGACAGCACGTTCATGGACAAATTTACCGTGACGCCGCTGGCGGCGGACGGGCGATTCAGCCCGGGGAACGCCGACCCGGCGGTGGTGTCGCGTTACGGCATGGACCAGCCGACATTTCTCTTTGTCGGGATGCTGTCGCCGCACAAGAACCTCGGGCGGGTGTTGGAGGCTTTCGCTGTCGTGCGCGACAGCCAGCCGCATGCACGCCTGCTGGTGGTGGGCAAGCGCGGCTGGCAATGCGCTGCACTGGTGCGGCGCATGCAGGCGCTGGCGCCGTCCGTGCAGTGGGCCGGGTATGTGCCGGACAACGATCTGCCGCACCTGTACCGCGCGGCGATTGCGCTGGTCTTCCCGTCGCTGTACGAGGGGTTCGGCCTGCCCGTCCTGGAGGCGCAGGCCTGCGGCTGCCCGGTGATCACCAGCCGCGGCCTGGCGACGGAAGAGACGGCGGGCGGCGCGGCGGCGCTGGTCGATCCGCATGCGACCGGGGAACTCAGCGATGCCATGCGTCGGGTGGTGTCCGATAGGGGCTGGCGCGCTGATCTGGCCGCGCGCGGCCAGGCCAACGCGGCGCGGTACACGTGGGCGAAGACCGTCGCGTCGACGCTGGCGGCATACCGGGCCGTTGCGGGACGCGGCTGAGACGGGAGCACGGACAGTTCACCATGATCTTCAACAGCCTCGAGTTCCTCCAGCTCTTTGTCGTGGTGCTGATCGCCTATTTCGGGCTGCCGCTGCTGCCGCTCAAGCGGTCGTGGGAGTGGCGCAAGCTCTTGCTGCTTTTCGCCAGCTACTATTTTTACATGGCGTGGAACCCGCCGCTGGTGGGCCTGCTGATCGCGTCGACAGTGATGGACTACATTGCCGGCCTGCGCATGGCGGCTTCCGACAATCCGCGCCACCGGCGCCTGTGGCTGCTGGTCAGCATGTCGGGGAACCTCGGCATGCTGGGGTTCTTCAAGTACGGCAATTTTATCATGGGTAATATCGGGGCGGTCACCGGGCAGCAGTACAGCACGCTCGACATCATTCTGCCGGTGGGCATTTCCTTCTACACCTTCCAGACCATGAGCTACGTGCTGGATATTTACCGGGAGCGCAAGCAACCGGTGCGGAGCTTCCTGGATTTCGCCCTGTTCGTCACCTTTTTCCCGCAGCTGGTGGCCGGCCCCATCATCCGGGCGTTCGATTTCCTGCCCCAACTCCCCACCGCCCGTCGGGTGACGCCCTGGCACATCCAGTGCGGCCTGTCGTAAATCTTCGGCGGATTGGCCAAGAAGGTG
>CAZWUZ010000160.1:0-8985 GCA_964637655.1 uncultured bacterium
CGGGCAGATCACCTCGCTCGCCATCATCAAGGGGGTTTTCATCCCCTCGGTCATCAACCTGCTCATCCCGCTTGTCGTCTGCAGTCATGCGCTGCGCGGCAAAACCATCGTCGCGCCGGATTTTGTCGAACGCCGTCGCGTCATCAATGCCACGCCGTATGAAAAGAACCTGATGTTCTTCCTCGGGGTGGCCGCGCTGATCTCCGTCCCGGTGTTCAAGGCCGTCACCCACCTGCCGCCGTTCATGGGCATTCTCTTTGCCCTCGGCCTGCTCTGGCTGGTCGGTGAACTGATCCACCGCGCCAAAGATGACGACGACAAGGAGCACCTGACCCTGGTGCACGCACTGACCCGCATCGACATGGGCTCCATCGTCTTTTTCATCGGCATCCTGCTCGCCGTCGCCACGCTCGAACATACCCACATCCTTTCCGCGCTGGCCGCGTGGCTGACCGCGACCATCGGGCGGCTCGACCTTATCGTCATGGTCATCGGCATCATCAGCGCCATCGTCGACAACGTGCCGCTGGTCGCCGCCTCCATGGGGATGTATGACCTTGCCACCTACGCCCCCGACAGTTTCCTCTGGGAATTCCTCGCCTACTGCGCGGGGACGGGCGGGTCGCTGCTGATCATCGGCTCTGCCGCCGGGGTGGCGGCCATGGGGCTCGAAAAGATCAATTTCTTCTGGTATGTGCGCAAGATCAGCGGCTTTGCGCTGCTCGGCTACTTCGCCGGCGCCATCGCCTACATTATCCAGTACACGCTGCTCCACTCCTGACCGGGCGGGACGGGCATGGCTGAACGCGCGGCCCCTGTCACCGGGACCCGGCATGGGACGGCGGTCGCCCTCCTCTTCGCCATCGCCCTCATCCTGCGCCTCGCCTACCTGCCGCTCGTTGTGCACCTGCCGTTCAACGACATGGCCGACTACCTCGATTTCGGCGCATCCCTCGCCCGCGGCGAAGGGCTGGGCGACGACTACCACTACCCGCTCTACGGCTATTTCCTTGCCGGGTTTATCCGCCTCTATCCCGCTGACCCGCAAATCGCCATCCGCGTCGTGCAGGCGGTCATCGGCGCCGGCATACCGGTGGCCATTGCCGCCATCGCCACGCACCTGTTTTCACGTCGCGCCGGGCTGCTCGCCGGCGGCATCGCCGCGCTCTACCCCGACTGCATCATGTACTGCGCGCTCGAGACGCCCGAAACCGTTTACCTCTTTCTGCTGACCGCGTTCTTTGTGTTCGCTGTGCCGCTGGTCGAGGGGGACAGGCGCTGGCGCACCGTTGTGCCGGCCGGCATCCTGCTCGGCCTGCTGCCGCTCGCCAAGTCGCTCACCGTGCCGCTCTTCGCGCTCGTGCCGCTGCTCGTCCTGCTGCGCCGCGACCGTCACACCCTGCTCTGGCCTCTCGCCGTGCTCCTCACGCTCGCCCTGCTCCTTGCCGCACCCTACTGGTACCGCAACCATCGCGTCTATGGCGGGCTCAATCTCACCTCCCCCTTCTTCGGCACCCTGCTCTACAAGGGGAATCATCCGGGCACCAACTACGAGTCGAACTACCCGGAACTCACCCCCGCGCTGCGCTGCTACGCCGAGGTCAAGCCGGTGTATGATGCCCTCGCTTTGCGGCTGCCGCGGCGGGTCCACCCCGTCAACCACGGCACGGTCAGTGCCTACCTGCTGCGCGAGGCGCAGGCGGATATCGCCGCGGCACCCGGCACCTTCCTGTACAATACCGCCGCCAAGATCGGACTTTTCTTTTTCCGCAACCGCGACTGGTTCCTCTACACCGTCCCGCATTTCGGGTTTGCCCGCGGCCCCTTCTACGACACCCTCGTCTACGGTCTGCTCCTCTTCGCGGTTGCCGGTTATGTGCGCGTGCGCCGCCGCCCGGGTGCCTGGCTCATCATCGGCTTCGTTGCCGCCACCGCGCTCGCCGTGGGCATCACCGTCTACCTCACCCGCTACCGCCTCCCGATCATCCCGTTTGCCATCGCTGGTGCCGCCGGTGCCTGCCTGCACTATCCGCGCGCCGCGCGTGCCGCCGGTCTTACGCTGCTGCTGCTCGCACTGCTCACCCTCGCGCAGTACCGCGGGCTGGACGACGAGCGCGTGACGCTGGCAAAGTTCTTTGTCATTCTCGGGGAACGCAAGAGCGCGGAACGTTATCTTGACACGGTCACCACCCCGGCTGCCGTGGCGGAGCGTACACGCCTGCGCGCCCTCTTCGCCGCGCATAACGTGCCGTTCTGAAAAATCAGTTGTCGATACGGATAATGGCGTAATACCCGGTGGTCAGCCCGAGGAAGGTCATCGGCTGCCGTGCAACAAGGTGCCCGCCGTCCAGCACCGGATTGTCATCACGCAACCGTCCGTGGGCTGCGACAAACCGGTAGCGTGCCGGCTGTGCTGCCGGGCGGAACATCATGGTGAACCTGATGCCGATGCCCAAACGCGTTTCGCGCGTGAAGGATGCCAGTTCTTCGTTGCGCGCCGTTGCCTCGTCCAGCATCGCCTCGCCCACCTCCTGCGCGTGGCGCGGGGTGCGGTACGTGCGCGTGGCGGTGCGCGTCACACCTTTTTCATGCGGTCAACAAAATGCAGCAGCTCCGCCCGCACACTCGCGCTCTGATACTGCAGCGGCAGGTCCGCACCCCGCGCGGTCACGATGGCCCGCGCGAGAAACTCGAAGGCGATGGTCTTGAGCAGCGCGTCGTTGAGGTCCTTGCCGATCGCGGTCAGTCCGTGGCTGCCCATGATCACCACGTCATGCTTCGCCGCCGCCTCGCCTGTCAGTTTCGCCAGTTCGGGCGATCCGGGATGCGCGTAGCCGATGCGCCCGATGCTCTTGAGGTAGTACATCGTCTCAGGCACCAGGTTGATGTTCAGTTCCTCGTTGCTGCAGGCCAGCAGCGTCGCGTAGTGCGGCTGGCTGTGGAAGACCGCACCCGTCGCGGGGCGCGCCGCGTAGCAGTTCAGGTGCAGTTGCGTTTCCATCGAGCAGCCCGCCGGCGGCTGCGACGCGCAGCGGAACGAGATGATGTCGTCGGGGCGCAGAAACCCGAGATAACTCCCGCTGGTGGTGATATGCACCATGTTGTCGGGTGTGCGCGCGCTCAGGTTGCCGCTCGCCCCCGCCAGCAGTCCGTGCTCGAACGCGATGCGCCCGCAGCGGATGATTTCCTCTTTCATGCAGTGCTCCTCACTGTTTCACCGGCAGCACTTCAACCCAGTAGCCGTCCGGATCCTCGATGAAATAGATGCCCATTTGTTCGTTCTCGTAGCAGATGCAGCCCATGGCCCGGTGCTGCGCCTGCGCCGCGGCGAAATCATCGGTGCGCAGCGCGAGATGGAACTCGTTATCCCCGAGATTGTAGGGCTCCGTGCGGTCGCGCAGCCAGGTCAGTTCCAGCGTGTGCGACGTGGTCCCGTCACCGAGATAGACGATGATAAACCGCCCGTCGTCGGGTGTAATGCGCCGCACCTCGCGCAGCCCCAGCGCCTCCGCGTAAAACGTCATGCTCTTTTTCAGGTCGCGCACATTGATGTTGTTGTGACAGAACGTGAATTGCACAATAGCCTCCGCGCAGCCGCTTCAGGGCTGCAGGATGTCCGCCAGCGGTACGCCCGACTGCGCGACTCCCGCCACCTCGGCATCCGTCAGTTGCCGGTTGAACACCGCAAAGTCGTCGGCGTAGATGCCGTCGCTGTTCCACTTCCAGGCCCCGCCCGCACCCGGATTCTGCATGGCCCCGGGACAACTCCCCAACTGCAGTATGTCATCCGTGGTGGCCGGGTTGCTGCGGTCCGGGTTGCTGAGATTACCGCTGGTGATACTGCTGTCGCACAGCACCGGCACACCGTCAAGATACGTGAAGAAACCTGCCGGCCCCCAGGCCTGGGCCAGATGATAGAAACGCCCCGCCTGCATGCTCTGATTGAGAGTCGAGGAGACCGCGCTGCGGTCCGGCCTCAGAAAATGCATGCACAGTTTGTACTGATGGGTGGGGTAGTAAAACGCGCTCGGATAGTGCCGGCCGTAGGCCCAGATAAATGAGCGGTCCTGCTGATTGTCGATGCGCACCCAGGCCATCACCGTCGCTTCGCGCAGGAACGCCGCTCCCGGCATCGCATAGGTGAGCGGCGCGTCAATGTAGAGCCGCCGCGCTTCGCCGAACTGACCGGGTATCAGTTCCACCGGTCGGGACGAGGTGGTGCCGTTATCCTGCACGGTCCCCGCATCGAACGGCTCGAACACATACAGGTCTGCGCTTTGCAGGGTGGTGGGCGGCGCTGCCGCTTGTGCCGTCTGCGGCTGCGCATACTGACGGCGAACGAAACGTGCCGGATCATTCTGCTGCAGGCGCCCGCTGCCGAGATACCATACCGCCCCGCCCACCGTGAACAGGCCGACAATCAGCAGCACCCCGATGATAATGCCGATGGTCAGGAGCTGCCACTTCGTCATCCCCGTTCCGCCCTCGCCATCCTTGTTTTCCATCGCTCGCCCCCTTGCGTTATGCTGTTATGCCGACACTCACATCGGGCTTGGCGTTCCGCGTCGGGTCAGGGCTGCAGGATGTCCGCCAGCGGTACGCCCGACTGCGCGACTCCCGCCACCTCGGCATCCGTCAGTTGCCGGTTGAACACCGCAAAATCGTCGACGTAAATGCCATCCTGGTTCAGTTTGAAGCCCGGGCCGCTTTCATTGCCACTGGTTCCGGGATAGCCGCCAAGGTACAGGACATTGTCCTGGGCGATGGCCGATTGCAGGTTTTGCATGTTGCCGCGGTTTCCGGCTTCGTTCATTCCCGGAATCCCGTCGAGGTAAGTACAGAACCCGTTCTGGCCCCATGACTGCGTCAGGTGATAATAGCGCCCTGGCTGCAGTGCCGGAGCCAGGGTGGCGGAGAAAACCGATGCATTGAACCTGAGAAAATGCATGCACAGTTTGTATTGATGATCGGGATAATAGAACGCACTCGGATAGGAACGGCTGTAGCACCAGAAGAACGTGCGGTCGCGCGGATTGTCCACACGTACCCAGCCCATCACTGTCGCCTCACGCAAAAATGCGGTGCCCGGCACGTTATAGAGCAGCGGTGCATCGACAAAGAGCCGCCGCGCTTCGCCGAACTGACCGGGTATCAGTTCCACCGGTCGGGACGAGGTGGTGCCGTTATCCTGCACGGTCCCCGCATCGAACGGCTCGAACACATACAGGTCTGCGCTTTGCAGGGTGGTGGGCGGCGCTGCCGCTTGTGCCGTCTGCGGCTGCGCATACTGACGGCGAACGAAACGTGCCGGATCATTCTGCTGCAGGCGCCCGCTGCCGAGATACCATACCGCCCCGCCCACCGTAAACAGGCCGACAATCAGCAGCACCCCGATGATAATGCCGATAGTCACGAGTTGCCACTTGCTCAGCCCTGCCGTGCTCTTGCTCTCCCCGTTATCCACCGTCACACCTCCATGGTCGTCTGGTCTCCGCCCCTTGATATAGACGCACCAGGCGCGCTAAGGTTACCATATTCTGCTGTTTGGCGGGCATACTGCGCTTCCCCCGCTCAGGATGCCGCCTGCAGCACTGCCCGGGCAGCCGCGGTCACGAACGGATTGGCCTGCCGCCGGCCCGTTGGTCCCCAGTCGATCCACGTGCCGCCGGTCGTAATCGTCGGCGCCGGCCGCCACAGCCGCCGCTCGAGCGGGAAACCCCCGTCAGGCAGCCGCTTCCCCGCAAGCAGGTCAAGCGCCTCAGCACAGCGCGGGTCATGCAGATAGCCCCCCTCGTGCAGCACCGTCAGCGCGAACAGCAGGTTGTAGTGATAGAAATGCGGGTAGTGAATGAGCGCGAACCGCGGGTCGATCAGCCGCCCGGTGCGCCGGCGCCAGAGCAGGCGCCGCGACAGCAGCACCTCCGCCGCCCGGTCCGCCGCCTCCTTCGCCCGCCGGTCCTTGTTCACTGTCGCCCAGAGCGCCAGCGCCCGCAGCGGAATCACCGTCTCATGCAGCGACGAGTGGCGCGCCCCGGGCCGCTTGTCGCAGTTCCAGCCGCCGTCAGGCCACTGCCAGCGGATAAGCCGGTCGACCAGCTCCGCCGTGCGCCCGTCCTCGAGCCCGAGTTTCAGCGAATACCAGACCGCATACCCTTCCTGCCCGGCGCAGCGGCGGAAACGTTCCTCCTGCCCGGGAATGAGCAGCGAGCGTGGCGGCCGCAGGTGGCGCGCGTCGAACAGGTAGGTATAGAACTGGTCGCGCAGCGGCAGCAGTTTCCGGTCGCCCGGCGGATGCCCGAGTTCCGCGAGCTGGTACAGCGTCCAGTGCGGGCCCATCCACTTCTGGTACGGGTTGGTCTGCCCGCGCTGCGGTGCCGTGATGATCGGGCCGCGCCGTGCCACGGCCGCAAGTTCCCGGCAGCGCTGTTGCCGCAAGCGCTGCGCCGTCTCCATCGCCTGTCCCTTCATGTTTTCGCCTCTCTGACACCCGTCTGCTCAGCTGAAGTTGAGTGTCCCCTGCAGCAGCCCGAGCACTGCGACCGTCGCTCCCCAGACCGCGCAAATGGCTGCCGACCAGAGCGCGAGACGACTGCCGCGCCTGGCGGTCGAGCGCCAGCCGGCCAGGAAGGTCAAAGCCAGCAGGGCCAGGGCGACCGCCAGCCGCCCCTCGCAGTGACGGTAGCACTGGAACATCGAAAACTGGCGCCAGGAAAATATCGCGGCGGTCAGATACGCGAGCACGAACAGCACCGTGTACACCGGCCCGCCCCATGCGGGCCGCAGCCGCATGGCAGCCGCCGCCTGCACACAGAAACAGGCGGCAAAGAACGGCACCATCCAGTGATGGTGGACCTCCCGGATGAACCAGGGACTGAGCAGGCCGAAGAGGGCGATGTTGCCGGCCGCGACCGCAGCCGCGATCAGGAAGGGCGTCCGTACCGTCAGCGGATTCATCAGCGCACCGCTGCCTTCTTCACGATGCAGCCGCAGACGGGAATAGCGCCTGCAGCAGCCGATGGCGCAGCAGGAAGCGGGCATAGTAGTAGGTTTCGCGCAGCAGGAACCGCGTCCGGCTTGCCGTCCCGACATAGCGCGTGGTCGGCGTGGGGGACGGATAGGCATCGAGCCCCAACACGTGTGCTTCCGCGATGGCGCGCCGCATATGCAGCGGGTCGCTGACAATCAGGAGGCGTTTCGCTCCCCGTGCAGACAGCAGCTGTCGCGCCTGCGCGAGGTTCTCACGTGTAGAATGCGAGGCGGTTTCAATGGCAATAGCATCAGCCGCCACGCCGTGTGCCAGGCAGAACTGCCGCGCGGCTTCCGACTCGGCCAGCGTATCCCCGTCACCGATCCCGCCGGTCAGCACCAGTAAAGGGACCTGTCGGGTCGTGTACAGGGCAAGCGCATGCTGCAGGCGCTGGGTAAAGACCGGGGTCGGCTGGCCGTTATCGATCGCCGCCCCGAGAACGATGGCCGCATCCGCCGGGGCCGTGTCGGTTATCGTGCTGTAGCGCGCGATGCTGACGGCCAGATACAGGCACCAGAGCAGCACGAGCACCGCGAGAACCACTGCCGCATGCCGGCACCAGCGGTGATGCGAGCCGGCCAGTCTCCGTCCCAATGCAGCCCCGCGTGTCAGCATGTCGTGTGGATGAGCGCCGCAACCGGCCGGCCCGCATCGCGCAGTTGATTGAACAGAATGACCGCCGCCGGGGTCGGCAGGAGACGCACGCGCTCGCGCAGCGACTCCGGCAGCGCCGTCACCGTCACCGCGCCGCTGTAGCCGGTTCCGACAATGATGAGCGTCGCTTCGCCGGCGCTGCCGCGCGGACACAGTGCCGCCAGTTCAGCACCCGTCACCTGATGCTGTTTCCCGGGCCGCAGTCGAAAACTGCCGTCGGCAAACAGATACAGATCAGCAACAGGGAGGGGGATGGCCGAATAGACCGTAAACCCGAACCAGTGGCAGCCGACGCGCTCGGCAGGATTGGCCGCCAGCCAGAGTGCCAGCAGCACGATCAGCGCCAGCGTTGCCCGGCGCTGCCGTGGCGTTTCGACCAGCCGCCGCATGATTCGCATATTGCCTCCCCGATGCTTCACTTCCCTCATATCATCCCGGCTGCTATTCTTCAACCGGCGCGTCGTGATGCTTGACGCGGCACGGTGGCGCATAGTAACTTCACGGGTACGGGAGCTGCCCGTCCCGCAGGAGCGCGTGATGACCAGGCAACCGGCATGAGCACGATCCGCATGAGCCGCCGCCGGACAGCCCCGGGCGGTCACCATGGATAAGCAGCAACTGCTTGCGTATACGCGCACCATCGGCATCGACCTCACCGGGGTCACCACGCCGGAACCGTTTCCCCGCTATCTCGACGAACTCGCCGCCCGCGCCGAACACTACCGGGCGCGCTACGCCCACCGGCTCGAGACCTGGCACACCCATGCCGAGCCGCTGCGCCTCCTCCCGGGCGCCCGGTCGGTCATCGTCATCGGCTACTATTACCTGGTCGACGAGCCCGGGCAGCAGGACGAGCCGTGCGGCCGGCTGGGACGCGTCGTCAGTTACGGCCATCCCGGCATTTTCAAGCGCGCAAAGCTGCTTTGTGCCTGGCTGCAGCGGCAGGGCTTTCAGGCGGTCATGGGAGCGCATCGCAAGGAGGCAGCAGTGCGCGCCGGGCTCGGGCTGATCGGCAACAATGCCCTCGTCTGCAACCCGCAGTTCGGTCAGTGGGTCGCCTACCAGAGCATCGTCACCGACGCGCCGCTGGACCCCGATGCCCCCGCCACCGGCGACCTGTGCGGCAACTGCCGCCTCTGCCTCGACGCCTGCCCCACCGGTGCACTCTACGAACCGCACCGCCTCGATCCGCGCCGCTGCGTCACCTGCCTGCTCACCTCGCGCGACGTGCCCGCAGAACACTGGCCGGCGATGGGCACGCGCATCCTCGCCTGCGATGCCTGCCTCGAAGCGTGCCCGAAGAA
>CAZWUZ010000161.1:0-8965 GCA_964637655.1 uncultured bacterium
CAGGCGGATGATGATGCGCCCGGCGCGGCCGGCTCCGTCGCGGGCGCAGCGCGCGGCGATGGCCGCGCAGGCATGGTGCAGCAGGTAGATGACCATCTGGCGCAGGCGCAGCGGGTGACCGGAGACGCGGACCTCACGGGCCAGCGCCATGTCCATGTCGGTAGCGATGCCCCGGGCCGAGCAGTGCGGGGCCATGAGCAGGCAGGCGGCATCGACGATATCCGCCAGGCAGACCGCCTGCGGCGGTTCCTCCACCGCGCTCCGCGCGCTGCCGACAATCTCCTGCAGATGCGCCTGCTGCCGGGCCAGCGTGTCGAGCAGCCCGCGCAGCGCCGCATCCGCCTGCACCGACGGCTGCTGCTGCGCCGCCAGCAGCGTCGTCTGCATCACCGCCAGCGGCTGGTCGAAGGCCTGCAGCAGCTGCACCAGGCGCTGACGCTCATGGGTGATGCCGGCCGCCAGCGAGCGGGAAAAGATGTTCACCGTTTTCCTCCCGCGCGCAGGCGGAGCTGCCGGGGCGGCAGTGCCAGCCCGTAGCAGCGGCGGCCATGCGTTCCCGTCGAAACGATGCGTGCCGGCGACTGCGTCGTGCCGGAGAGCAGGGCCAGTTTGCGGTTGATGCGCGAGATGTGCTCCCGCACCAGCGCGCTGCTGAAAACAAACCGCTTGAGCGGGAAGAGCTGCCGCCCGAGCGCGGCAAGCGCGACGTGGCCGGCAATTTCCTGTACCCGCAGCGGGTGCTGCCGGCGCTGCTGCGCAAAGAACGCGTACAGGGTGAGTTCCTTGGGCGTGAACGGGATAATCTTCCCCTCGAGCAGAGCGAGACGGCGTGCCAGGTCGATTTCGAGACGAATCCCCGTCGCGGCCTGCGCGAGGTCATGCAGCGTGCGGCTGGCCGCCACCGCGTTGTCAAAATCAGCGCCCACCGGCCGCCCGCTCCCCGTCAGCATGCCATTGAGGCGTACGTAGGGAATGGTCACCGCCGTCAACTGCGCACAGGCCTCCTCCGGGGTCAGAATGCGGCAGTCGCCGTCCTCGAGTGCGCGCGGCAGCACCAGCTGGAAAACCTCGTCATGGTCGCCATACTGCATCGCCGCCTGCACCTGCAGCAGCGAGAGGAGTTTTCGTCCGCCGGCGAGGCAGACATACACGCGTTCGCCGCGCTGCTTGCAGTCGCGGAAAGCGCGGAACACCGCGCGCTGCGCCAGTTCGAGCGTGTGCGCCGTGTCGATATCGGTGGCGGTCGCGGCCCCGTCGCGGATCTGGTTGATGACCAGCCGCGGCGCGCGACAGCCGTAGAGACGCGCCCAGCGCGCAAGTTCGCGCCGCCGCCGGAGGCGCTGCAGCGTTGCACGCCCCTGCGCGGTCTTGGTGATGACCACGCGGTCGAACAGCACAGGCGGCTGCACACAGGCGGCGTAGTAGCTGAGTGCCGCGGTGAGCGTATTCACTTGTCTGCCCAGGGCCAGCAACAGTACGGCGCGTTGCGAAACAGCCGGTCGTCTGCCGGCTGCTCCCTGTTTCGCGCTATCGGTTTTCATGCTGAAATGGTAACTGAGCTCCTCAGCAAATGCAAATTTCACAATATTGTGACGGTGTGTAACCTAAGTTACATTCGACATATCATCAGGCATGACAGGGCATTAAAAGCGCAGGGCGGCATATCCCGCCCTGCGCGCTACCGGTTGGCTACAGCGGTTTGACCGGAATGCAGATATCCATGACGAAGATCGGGTTGCCCTCTGTATCCTGCTGCGTGCCGCATTCCGGCGCGTACTGCTCGTAGCCGGGCCCGTCGGCACACTGCCAGCCGCTTTGCGGGAACCATTCGGCAAAGAGCCAGTGATACGCATCCTTGATCTGCGCGGGGGTGCAAGTGACGCGGCAGACGGCATACTGCCCGCCCTTGAGTTCCTGGATGCTGATCTCCCCTTCGGGTTTCACGTCCGGCCCGACGGTGACCCCCGCATCGTAGCGGAGTTTCGCTGACGGGGTGATTTCCGGATCGTCATGCGAGATGCCCAGCGTCTGCCCGCTCTGCAACAGGCCGCGCGGCCCCGCCCAGCGGCAGAGCCGGTCCCACACCCTGCTGATACTGCTGTGCTCATACGGCCCGATATGCCGCAGGTACGCCACGCGATACCCGGGCAATTCCTTCACTGCGACGTCCCCCTTCACCTGCTGTTGTGCCATGTTCTGCTTCCCCTTTCTGATGGTTGCGCCGGCGTCTGCCGTGCTGCTCCCATCATAGCGCGGGGAAGGCGCAGATGCTTTGCGCTCCTTGCGCTCCGCTTTGCACTCCTTGCGCTCCGTTTTGCCATTATTGCGCCAGGCGGTGGCCGACACGCCGAAGTGGCGGCGGAATTCGCGGGCGAAGACCGCCGACGAGGAAAAGCCGCAGTCGAGGGCGATGGCGGTGATGCTCGCGTCGCGGTTGGCGCGGAGTTTCCCCGCGGCGCGTTCGAGACGCAGGCGGCGGATGCAGGCGAAGAGTGATTCATCCATCAGTTCAGCAAAAAGACGTGAGAAGTGGCAGGGCGAGAAGGCGGCTACCTTCGCCAGTTCGTCAAGCGTGAAAGTGCGGTCAGGATGCGCACTGATGTAGTCGAGCACGCGGTTGATGCGCCCGGTATACTCGCGCCGCGCCGCCTGCGGATTCATGGCTCACCATGGCGGCGCAGGAAAATGACGTAGGCGCGGTCCTTGCGCTCGATATGCTGCAGCAGCCAGTCACGCAGATACTGCAGCAGGGTGACCCCCATGACGGGGCGGTTGTGCTGCCAGTCGTCCTGCCGTGCCGCGAGGTAGGCACTGAACGCCGCATGTTCCTGCTCCTGCGCGACGAGCGCGGGATAGCCGTGGCGGCGCAGCAGTTCCTCTTCCGCGGCGAAGTGGCTGCGCGCGTACTCCTGCAGCCGCGTCAGCACCGTCGTCAGCACGCTCTGGCTGTCGCCCGCGGTCAGCGCCGCGTGCAGGTCGTTGATGATGGTGCCGAGCTGCCGGTGCTGCGCATCCATCGCCGCGATACCGATATCCCAGCCGTCCTGCCAGTCGAGATACGCCATCTCAGCCGCACCCGTCGAAAAACATGCCTTCGCCCTTGTCGATATGGTCGAGCCAGCGCTGCAGGTCGTCATGGGTGATGTTCTTCTGCTGCAGGTCGGCGATCTTCCCGTCAGGCCCGAGCCGGACGAGGTCGATAATCAGTTCGTTCCCTTCGCGGTGGACACAGAAGCGGTAGGGTGAGCCGGCGGCGACGAGACGGCGATGCGCGTTGGCCAGCGCGGCGGTCAGTTCGGCGAAATGGTCGCCCGCCAGTTCCGGGGCGCTTTGCGGCGGCGTGTAGCGCCGCTGGCCGCCACCTTCGCGGTCGCCGGGGCGCTCCACCGCCGCCGGCGCCCCGATGTTCTCCACGCGCATGCGGCGCGGGTCGAAATTTTCGTCCATCAGAGCGGCATGCCGAAGAGCCAGCAGTCCTCGCCCCCCCACTGCTGCCGGAGACGGAATTCTTCGGTGAACCCCGCGGCGCGGTAGAACCCCTCGGCACGATAGCGGGTCAGTCACCAGCACCAGAGGTTCTTCGCGCCATGCTCGCCCGCCCAGGCGCGGGCGAACGAACCGAGGGCGGGCCCCGTCCCGGGCCGGCGCGAGACGACGGTGAGAATCTCGCAGGATGCTTCACGCAGGTCGAGCGCGATGAGCCCGGCAGGCACCCCCGCGCTGAGCGCGAGGAAGTATTTCCCGGCACGCACCCACTCGTCAACTTCCGCCTCGATGGCGTAGGTGAACTGCGGGGTGTCGAGCGCGCGCAGCAGTTCGCAGAGCACGGGAATATGCTCCGCGGCAGCGGGGATAATGGTCAGCGGCGCACTCACAACACGCACCTCCGGATGCGCGCGGCCAGTCCACCCGTCGCCGTCTCGCGGTACTTGCTCTGCAGATCGTGACCTGTCTGCGCGAGTACCGCCACCGCATCATCGAAGGAAACACAATGCCGCCCGTCGGAAAGCATCGCGTAGACCGCGCAGTCGAGTGCGCGCGAGGCAGCCATGGCGTTGCGCTCGATGCAGGGAATCTGCACATAGCCGCCGACCGGGTCGCAGGTCAGCCCGAGATGGTGCTCCAGCCCCATCTCCGCCGCGTATTCCACCTGCGACGGCGAGCCGCCGAGCAGTTGCGTCGCCGCGGCTGCCGCCATGGCGCAGGCGCTGCCGACTTCACCCTGACAACCGACCTCGGCCCCGGAAATGGAGGCGTTGTGCTTGATGAGGTTGCCGATGAGTCCGGCGGTAGCCAGCGCGCGCGTGATCTTAGCCGTCGAGAAACGGTAGTCTTCCTGCAGCAGTTTGAGCACCGCTGGCAGCACCCCGGCGGCGCCGCACGTCGGGGCGGTGACGACCTCGCCGCCGGCCGCATTCTCCTCGGAGACCGCCAGCGCATAGGCAAAGCGCAGTGCGATGCGCGTGGTCGCTCCGTCCGACTGCCGTGCTTTCATGTAGTAGTCAGAGGCCTTGCGCTGCAGGCGCAGGTCGCCCGGGAGCAGTCCTTCCGCTTCGAGCCCGCGTTCGAGACAGCGGCGCATGGCACGCCAGATGTCAGCCAGGAATTCCTCGAGCCCTTCGCCTTCATGCTGCGCCACGTATTCCCAGAGCGTCTGCCCCGAGTCCTGCAGCGCCGTGAGAATGGCCTTCATCGAGGTGTGCGGGTAGACCGGGGCGGGAACGGGCAGGGTGCCGTCATCGTCGCGCAGCGCTCCGCCGCCGGGCGAATAGACGGTCCAGCTGCCGAGGTCGGTGCCGGCGTCAGCGTGCGCGGCAAAGCGCATGCCGTTGGGATGCCCGGGCAGCGCTTCACCCGGATGCCAGCGCACGTCACACGGCAGCGGGGCGAGGGCGCCGCTGAGGGCACGGTCGGTGAGATGCCCGCGCCCGGTGAGCGCCAGCGACCCGAAGAGGTCGACGGTGAAGCGCGCCGCCTGCGGGTGGCGCGCGCGGAAGATGGCAGCGGCGCGCGACGGGCCGATGGTATGGCTCGACGAGGGGCCCACCCCGATGCGGTACAGTTCGCGCAGTGAGTGCATGCCCTGTTCCATGCCGCCGATTATCGGCTATCCGCGCAGTTCTGTCAAACGCCTGCTTGACCTGTTCCTCTGCCGGTGGTATCATCGCCCCAGGGCAAGTATTCAGCCACCCTCACCCTTCCCTCTCCCGCCGCAGGCGGGAGAGGGTGGTTGCCTTCCCCCTCTGCGAGGGGGAAGGTTGGATGAGGGTGAATAGTTGCGTTTCAGGAGGTCTCCATGTTGCCGTTTACGCGCATTACCAGTGACCCGGCAGTCATGGGCGGTCGCCCGTGCATACGGGGTCAGCGGATTACTGTCGGTACGGTTATCGGCCTGCTTGCTGCCGGGCATAGCGCGGCACACGTTCTTGAATTGTACCCGTACCTCGAGCAGGGCGACATTGACGAGGCCCTCCGCTATGCCGCGTGGCGCGCCGAGGAACAGGACATCCCGCTCGCTTCAGCGTGAAACTGCTGGTTGATGTCTGTCTTTCACCGCAGTGGGTTCCCGCCCTGCTGCAACACGGCTATACCGCCATTCACTGGTCTACCGTGGGGCAGCGTACTGCTCCTGATGCGGTGCTCACCGCCTGGGCACGCGCGCACGACCATATCGTTCTGACTCACGATCTTGATTTCGGGGCACTGCTGGCCGCCTGTTCCTGGAATTCCCCTTCCGTGCTCATCCTCCGCTGTGCCGATGTCAGTCCCGCCGGTTCGCTATCTCTCGTGCTGGCAACCCTGCAGTCAACTGCGGAGTTTCTGCGACGCGGTGCGCTGATAAGCATCGACGAACACCGTTCCCGCGTACGCGTTTTGCCCATTTTCCGTCAGGAGGACATGCCATGACCTACACCCTGTTGCTCATCAAGGTGGCACAGCGCGAACAGGCCGCGCGACGCGTGCAGGAGCTGCTCACGCAGTTCGGCTGCAGCATCAAGGTGCGGCTCGGACTGCACGAGTCGCCGGCCGGCAGTTGCTCGCCGTGCGGGCTGATTGTCCTGCACATGGAGTGCGGCAGCGAGTGCGAGCAGCTGCTCGCCGCGCTCAAGGCCGAGCTCGGCGTCACCGCCCAGCTCCTCACCATCTGAAAAGGGGACAGACAAGAAAAGGGGACACACACTTTCAGCACAGCAATGCCCGTTGCTGACCGGAAAGTGTGTGTCCCCTTTTCTGAAAGTGTGTGTCCCCTTTTCTGAAAGTGTGTGTCCCCTTTTCGGTTAGCGGGGGAGGGGGCGCAGCGGACGCAGGGGGCGGCGCAGCGGCGGGGTGTCGCCGCGCTGCTGATGCTGCGTGCGCAGTTCCTGCAGGCGGGCGGCGCGGGTATCGGCCACTGCTGCCCGGCGTGCCTGCAGCGCCTCACGGCGGGCCGCGATGCTGTCGGCAACAGCCGCGCGCAGGGCGGCACGACTGTCGGCAAACTCCGCCCGGCGGGTCGCAATGGTATCAGCAGCATCCGCCCGGCGCTGACGCAGCAGTTCACGCCGCTGCTGCAGATGCTGCACGATGCGCTGGCGGCGCGCTTCCGGCAACTGCCGCAGCACCGTGCGCAGCGACGAGGTGTCGGTTTCCGGGGAAAGGTTGTAGCGCTGCACAAGGCGCTCCGTCAGCCGGCTGCGCATTTCCTGCCAGCGTTCGCGCCGTTCCTGCCGCACTTCCGCAAGTTTGAGCCGGCGCCGTTCGATGCGGGCGGCGCGATCGGCCGTCAGCGGCTTCGTCTCGCTGCCATTGCCGGCCACCACCTCGCCCGAAAAGACCTCAACCTGTGTCGCCTCGCCGTCCACTTCCACGGCAAAATCGGTGCCGCGCACCCCGGCGGTGGCGGCAGCCGTGCGCACGGTGAACCGCTTGCCCGCGGCGGGGGGAACTTCAAGGCGGATGCCCCCCTGTTCGAGGGCGACAATGATGTGCCAGTACCCCGCCTGCGTATCAGCCCGCTCAACGGTAAAGCGTGCGCCCTCAGTCATCTCCAGCATGGTTCCGTCAGGCAGGGTGTAGTCACCCGGTTCGCCACCGCTGTCGACCGCCTGTTGCAGCGGCACCACCGGGGCAACCTCCTGCAGCGATATTTCTGCCGGTAGTGCTGCTGTCGTCGTGACAGCGGGTTGCGGTGCTACGGCATGCTCCTGACGGCCACACCCCGCTGTCGCCATCAGCACGAGAGAAATCACGGCAACGATAAGGAAACGGTTATGCACTTGAAGCTTCACCTCACCACCCCTGTGCGACCTTTTCCGCTGCGCTGATGGAGGCGGCAATAGCCGCCTCGCGTCCCGCGTCATCGTTGGCGTCCATCGGCTGCACACTGATGAAATCGATGTCACGGAACCCGGCAAACCCGAACACCGTACTCAGGTAGGGAATGATGTTATCCATGCCGCGGGCAGGGGAATCAGGACCGTAATCGCCGCCGCGGGCGCTGATCACCGCCAGTTTGCGTCCCGTCACCATCCCCTCTGGCCCCTTCTCTGTGTAACGGAACAGGTAGCCGGGCTGCCAGACGATATCGATGTAGTTCTTCAGGACGTAGGGGATGCTGAAATTCCACATCGGGGTGCTGACGAGGATGGCGTCAGCCGTCGTGAAACGGCTGATTTCCTCCTCCACCTGTTTCCAGACCGGCTGCAGTTCGGGCGGGATGTTCTTCCCGCCCATCAGGAAATACTTGCCGGCCACCGTCTGCTGCGTGACCGACGGGGCGGGATCGGTGAACAGGTTGCGCTCGTCTATGGTCAGGCCGGGATGCTTCTCCCGCAGGGCGGCAAGGAAACGGGCACTGACGCGCAGGGTGCGCGACGCGCTGCCGCGCGGGGTGGCAATCAGGTGCAGGAGTTTCATCGGCGTATCCTCCGGAAGCGTGCTGCGGCGAGGATACCGCCTTCACTGCCTCCGTGTCAAACCGCGCGGCGCTGCGCGGTGTCCACTGCCTGCCAGACGCGTTCCGCCACACGCCCGATGAACTCCTTGGCCACCCAGTAGGACGGGAAGTCGCGGGTGAGCACCGCGACGATGACCGTGCGGTCGCGGAAATAGAGCGTGCCGACATCGTGCACCACGTTGTACATCAACCCGGTCTTGTGGGCGATGGGCACCCCCTCAGGGATGAAGCGCGGCAGGCGGTCACGCAGCTTGCAGCGCAGCAGGTGGCCACGCATCTGCTCGCAGTAGTCGTTGCCGATCAGTTCGCCGCGCTCGAGTTTTTCGAGGAATTCGCCCATGTCGCGCGCGGTGGTCAGGTTCTCGACGCCGCGGTCGCGCGCCGCGAGGTCCATGACGTCGCGAATCATGTCGGTGCGGTAGAGTCCGAATTCGCGGCAGGCGCGGTTGACGCGATCCATGCCGACGGCATCGACCAGCACGTTGGTCGCGGTATTGTCACTGACCGTGATCATCTGTTCGAGCAGGTTGCGCACCGTGTCGGTCTGCCCCGTCGGAACGCCCGCCGTCGGCCCGCAGCCGCTTACCTTGTGGCGTTCGAGCACCGCCAGCGGCGTTTCGAGGGTCAGCCGGCCGGCAGCGATATCGCGGTAGACCAGCCCCATCACCGGGAGTTTGACCAACGAGGCGCTCGGCATCTGCACGTTTTCCCGGTAACTGATGACGCGGCCGCTGCGCAGGTCCTTGAGGTAATAGGCGACGGGATACGCCTGCATGTTGGCCAGCGCCTGCAGGTCGCGCTCTGCGAGGTCCCAGCGGGGCACCTGCGCGTCGGTGTCAACCGGGCGCTCATGCCCGCCGCGCAGCGCGGTCGGCAGCACGGCCCGCGCGACCACGACTTCCTCGTCTGCGGCGGCGCTGGTCAGCCCCCACGGCAGCGGCTGCAGTTGCAGGACGACAATGCTCAGGCCGACCGCCAAAGTCAGCCACGGCAGCGTGCGGCGACGCAGCAGGAAGGAAAGCAGCATAA
>CAZWUZ010000162.1:0-8947 GCA_964637655.1 uncultured bacterium
TCTTCCTCTCCCGCTATGAACAGCGGGCGAGGGGACAGACGGGCTGAATAGTTACTAATCAGGATACAGTGGAGGTGCGCCATGCTGGCAACTACGGCAACAGCCAAGGGGCAGATAGTCATACCGGTGGCGTTGCGCCGGCAGTTTAACATCCAGCCCGGCACACGGCTATCGATCAGGGCCGATGCCCGGGGTGAGCGGATAATCGTGCAGCCGATTACCCGGGAGTATTTGCATGCGGTGCGCGGCCAATACCGGGAAAAGGGGCTGCTCGCCGCGTTACGGGCGGACCGCCGGCGCGACGCCCGCCGGGAACGCTGACGTGGCGCAAAAAGCGAAACCGCTGGTGCTGGATGCCTGGGCGGTGCTTGCCTACTATTCTGCCGAAACCGCGGGGGCGACGGTGGCCGATGCCGTTGCTGACGCCCTTGCCGCGAATCAGCCGGTACTGCTTTCCGTGGCCAATGCCGGAGAAATCTGGTACATCCTTGCCAGGAAACACGGCGAACATGAAGCTGACCGGCGGCTGGACGAATTAACCGGCATGGGGATACAACTGGTTGCGATTGACTGGCCGCTGGCCCGGATCGCGGCGAGATTCAAGAAAAAGGGCAGGATATCATTTGCGGACTGCTTCGCCGCAGCCCTGGCGCGCAGCAGCAATGGTATTCTGCTCACCGGTGACGGTGAATTCAAGTCGCTGCAGCCTGAGGTTGCCATACGCTGGTTGCCCACCCGGGGCGCTTGAAACGGGCAGTTCGGGGACTGCATGCATTTCAGCAAGCATCGAAACATCCGGTTGATTCACCCTCAGTCATGATGTTGTTTCCCGGCGCCGGTGTGAAAAAAAAGGCAACAAATCAGGCCGGCAGCTTCCTCTCCCGGCGGGAGAGGGTGAATAGTTGCCCTGACCAGTCACTAAAACAATGCCTGCGTCAACAGGGGAACGTCCGTTCAATAATTCGCGACCGTACCGACATACCCGCCATCGCGCGCCATGAAAATGTCATCCCGTGAAGTACCGTGTTGAATATCGGCAGAGAAAAGTCCGTTCTCGCCTTTGCTGAAGATGTCGTATTCCTGATTGATCGGAGCAGTCACATCCATGCGCTTATCTGCCGGCTGGATCAGTTTGAAATTGTTGAATATATACGGGTTGTTCCACGGATCGAGCGGCGGGGTGCCCAGATTGTCGGGAACCAGTTCCGCCATATTTGCCGGCAGGTTCCCGTTATGCAGGACCCGATGCGTTTCCACCGCGTCGCGAATGACCACAATCTCGGCAATGGCCCGGCCCTGCTTCGCCTTGTCGATCGCCGACATGAATTTCGGGACCGCCATGGCCGCCAGCACGGAAACGATGGTTGCGGTCACCAGCAGTTCGATGAGCGTAAACCCCGCCTGTCCTGACCGCGGCCAGCGGACACGGTTCCCTGGTGACGGGCTGGCCGCGCGCGCGTCAGTCGTCAGCGCCATGGTCATCACCTGCATGCCGGGCTCAGGCCGTTTTCCGCAACCGGCGCGACAGCAGCGTCTGCCGGTAGCTCGGTCCGTTCAGCCATGCGGCTTTCGGCGGCGGGACACTGGTGCCACCCGCGTGCGCGGTGCACCGGTCAATTGCCGGCGTGCCTGCCAGTGCCGCCTGTGACACCGCCCGTTGCATGCCCTGATGCTGCCGTACCGTGTTATCCACTCGTTCCTCCTGATGCGCCGCTGCGGCAATCCACCACCTCGACGGTCTGCAGCAAGTATACCCGCAACTGCGGATGCCGGCGATTGGCGGTTTCCCCTTTTGTCTGACGAAGTTCGCTGCCGGCACAGGTCATGATGCCGCGGCCGCCACGCACAGTTGCGGCCGGCGCTTCTCCACGCCCTGATAGGGCGCGAGCAGCGCCACCGTCTGCTGACGCGGCAGGATAACGGTGAATACGGAGCCCTGCCCGGGCGCGCTGACCACGGTGATCCGCCCGTGCTGGCGGCTGACGAGCGCCGCCGCGATGCTCAGCCCGATGCCCAGACCGCCGGCAGCGCCCCCTTCCGGCTGGTCAACCTGATAAAACTGTTCGAAGATGTGCCGCTGGTTGGCCGCGCTGATACCCGGCCCGCTGTCGCGGACGTGGAATTGCACTTCCGTCGGGTTGGCAGCGGCGCTGATGGTGACCGTGCCACCGGGCGGCGTGAACTTGATCGCGTTGTCAGCGATATTGGTCAGGACCTGGAGCAGTTGCCGGCGATCGCCATACACGGCCACCGCGCTCCCTTCGCAGCGCAGCGTAATCTCCCGTTCCCGGGCCTTGCCGCGCAGCAGTTCGCCGACCTCTTCGCTCAACCCGTCGGCGGGAAAGGTGTCGTAATTGAGGGGCAGACCCCGGCGGTCGGTGTTGGCGAGTTGCTGCAGGTTGTCGATCACCGCGAACTGGAGATCGATGTTGTCCAGCATCACGCCGCACTGCTCGCGCTGCAGCGGTGACACCGGGCCCGACTGGCCGGCGCTGATCATTCTGGCATAGCCGCGCACCGCAATCAGGGGGGTGCGCAATTCATGCGCGATGTTCGCGAGCAGGTTGTTGTTCATGCCATCGCGCGCGCGCAGGCGGATGTTCGCCGTTTCCATCTCCTTGAGTTGCGTTTCCAGTTTGCAGATCAGCGTCTCATTGTAGCGCCTGAGGCATACCGGGTCGGGGGTCACGCCGGGCCTGGTCCGCGCCGGCCGCCCCCCCTCCGCCAGCAGTTGCTGCACCGTCGCCACGATCACTTCGGGTGGTGCCGGCACGGTGATGAACCGGTCGGCGCCCGAACTCATGGCCAGTTGCCGGTCCTTGTCGTCCGTGTATGAGGCGGTGAGGAAAATGAACGGTATCCTGCCCAGCATCGGGTCCTGCCGCCATTGCCGGCAGAGCATAAACCCGTCCATCACCGGCATCAGGATGTCGGAGATGACCAGGTCGGGCGGGCGGGCCAGGGCCACGGTCAGCGCTTCGGCCCCGTTCATCGCGGTGAGCACGGTGTACCCGGCATTCTCGAGGATCGTCTTGAGCAGGCACCGGTTCTCCGCCAAGTCATCAACAATCAACACACTATGCATGGTTGCCACTACGCTCCTGACCCTGGCCGGGCAGTATACCGCCCTGCCGACACCTATCGTGCGCCTGACAGCTCATGACGAGGAGTGGCGGCAGCCGCGTGACGCGGCTTTCATCCGCAGCGGACTGCTCAGCTTTTCCGGCTGCCCGCCAGCAGCACACCGACGCCGATAACGATCGTGCCCAACCCGATCCACATCGGAAAATTGACTTCCTTCCGGTCGGTCACCGACACTTCGAGCGGGCCCAGCGTGGCCTCATGCGTTTCCGTGGTATAGCCGAACGCGCCATACAGCAACCCCAGCACCCCGGCGACGATCAGCACGATGGCGACAATGTTCACGGTGTTCATAGGTGTTCCTCCCCTGCCCGTTCTCCCAACGCCGCGCCGGCCTGATGTCCATGGCCGGCCACGGGCTAAAAGCCGGCGGCTATACCCGCCGGCCCTGAATGACACGCACCAGAATAGTCAAGATGGCAATCGCCAGCAGGACATGGATAAAGCCCCCCATGGTAAACGAGGTGAGATATCCCAGCAGCCACAGGATGACCAGCACCACAGCAATGGATTCGAGCATGTTCATTCTCCTCGTGCCAAGCGGCTTGGCGAACTATGTTCCGGCGGCCCAGGGCCGGCCGGACAGCAGCAATCCTCACCCTGCATAGACCCGTAAACTGCGATAGGCGACGGTGCGTTCGATCGGTTCGCTGTGCATGACGGCGGCCGGCGCCCGCGCCGTCCAGTACTGGCGCGGGGCGGGGCCGGTGGCCGCCCGTTCCCGCCTGCTGCGCTGCCGCCCGGCGGTGCGCCGGGTCACGACTGCACCGGCGCGGCAGCGGGAGTACCGGCACATTGTGCCACCATGGCAATAATCGCGAGCGGGTCGCACGGTTTCTTCAGGAAGGCACGCAGGCCGTAAGCCGCCGCGATACCGGCCGGATCCTCGGTGCCGGTGTACGCCGACATGCCGATCAGCGGCGTGTGCGCACTCGTCTGGAATTTCCGCAGGTACCAGGCGTTCTCGTAGTTGCTGAGGTCGTCCATGGTGAAGTCGAGCAGGATCACCCCGGGGGTGACCAGTTGTGCCGCCGCCAGCGCGTTCACGGTGTCAGTGAAGGTCACCACCTCGTAGCCGGCCTCGCGCAGGCGCAGCGCCAGTGCACCCGCCCCGGCGCTGTCGGCGTCAACGATCATCACGTGGACCGTCCCGTCGTGCGTTGCACCGGTTTCCACTACCGGCCGCCCCGCTGCTGGCGTCGCGTTGGTCATTGGCTGTACCCGCGGAGCAGCTGCCGGGCGACCGGCTGCTGTTCCGCCCGGTCGGCGGAAACACCCATGCGGCGCACCGTCCCGCGTTCTGCGGCCCGCCCCCCCCTGCCTGATGCTCCGGTCATCATCATGACGACCTGTGCCACTGCCCGCGTCCTCATGCTTTGTGCTCCCTGCCCGACGGAAACTGTTCCCGCCCTTACGACAACAAGTGTACTCCGGAACGGGCTGGTGCACGATTGGCAATATCCACTTTTACCTGACCGATATCCGCTGCGGTCGTGACCGCGCCCGGCAGACGCCGCCGGTCAGCGCGAAAGCCAGTTGCGACAGGCCAGCGTCATCAGCCGGGCCTGCATGCCGGACAACCCGGAGGGAAAACATCTGCCCGGAGAGGTCAGCACATTGTCGATCCTGACGGCAGTAAACCCTTCCTGACGCGGGGCCGCGCCAACCGCGAACCGCCGCCGTGCGTTGCTGCTCACCGGTGCTGCCGGTGCGGCCATGGCGGTAGCCACCAGCGCCGGCAGCACCCGTTGTGCCGTTTTTTCCATGCTCTCCCCGTCTGGCGACGCCCGTTTTCCGGTGCTGGCCTTCAGGGAACAGTATACCCGCAGTCACCCCGTACGCCTATTGGCGGTTCCCGCTATATGCTGACGTTTCTCCGCGCTGAACACAGGTTCACGCCGTGGTGTTGACCTGATTCCTGAACCGGAAACTGACGGGCCGGGGTGGTCGGTCCGGCCGGTTGGCAGAAGTCACTCGGGAAGATACGTGGATGCGGGATGCGGGCAGTTTCGCGGACACCTGCTGCTGCGCTCCCGAACTGAGAGGGAAAACATGGGAACCGCGTAACTGTTCACCCTCTCCCGCTGTGCAAAGCGGGCGACAGACGGGCTGAACAGTTGCGAAACCGCCCTGATTTAGTGCCTATCGTTCGGTAGTTGCGTATGCTGCGGTTGGGCACGGGAGGGGCGATGCTTCGCCCGTCTGTGCCCACCCGCCGGTGGGCAACTCGATGGTGAAGGTGCTCCCCTTGCCCGGCGCGCTTTCCGCCCAGACCCGGCCGCCATGGGCGGCAACCATCTTGCGCGCAATGGCCAGCCCCAGCCCGGTGCATTTTTCGCCTCCGGTCGGACGGCTGGCGCCCGGCACAAAGGGCTGAAAGATGCGTTCGAGTTCCGCCGGGGTGATCCCCGGCCCCTGATCACGCACGACAATCCGCACCACCGGGTGCTGAACAACCGTGCCCACGCTGATCGCGGTATGCGCCGGTGCATACTTGATGGCGTTGCCGATCAGGTTGTCCACCGCCTGCCGCAATTTCAGCGGGTCGGCGATGACCGTGACCGGCGCGGAGTCCGGGCCAAGCAGCAGGATGATCGACTTGTTCGCTGCCGCCGTCGCATGCAGGGCCAGCGCCTCACCCAGCAGCGCGGCAATTTCGACCGGGGCCGGATGCAGCAGTATCCGCCCGGATTCAATCACGGCAAGGTCCAGCATGTCGTCCAGCAGCCGGAGCATGAATTCGCTCACCTGGTGAATGGTGCGCAGCGTCTGCCGCCGCTCTTCCGGCCGCATGGCGGTGGTCAACCCGTCGTTGAGCAGCAATTCGGTGTACCCGGAGATGACCGTGAGCGGACTGCGCAGGTCATGCGCCGCTATCCCCAGCAGTTCATACTCTTTGTCGGGACACTGCCGGTCGCGCCGCGCTGCCCCGCTGCGACTGTCCGCCGCCGCCGCCCGCCCGCTATCACTGCCTGATTGATGGGTGCCTGCACTCCGTGACCGCAATTCAATGCTTGCCAATGTGTCCCCCCACTGCAGCGGAATGCCTGCCCTTGCGCTATTGAGTATAGCGACCCCGGCACGCCCCGACCATTGGCCTTTTCCGCATTGTACTGACAAATATCCGCAAGCCGCTGGAGTTTCGTTGTTGGCCGGCGCCCTCCCGCTCGCCTTCAGGCACACAGCAGCCCCATGCCGCCCGCGTGCCCCGGGTTCAGGGATTCTGCCGGCGCTCCGTGGTCGCAATGGCATACACTTCGCCGGCGGCATTCGTCAGGGCGGTGGCGATGAGCGAAATCTCCATGACGCTGCCGTCTTTGGCGAGGCGTTGCGTGTGATACGGTTCGATGAACGTACCCCCGCTGAGTTGGCGGACTCTGGTCAGTTCGCCTGCGCGCAGGCGCTCGGGGATCAGGGCGCTGATGTTCATCGCCAGCGCCTCGGTTTCGCTCCAGCCGTACAGGCGCACCGCGCCCGGGTTCCAGGCGAGTATGCGGCCGTGCAGATCCTGCGCGGTAATGGCATCGTGCGCGTCCTTGACCACCACGGCGAGGCGCCGCAGCGGTTCGCTTTCCCGCAACTCCTCCTGCGCCTGCTTCATGCCGGTGATGTCGACGAAGGTGATGACCGCGCCCTCGATGACATTGGCCAAAGTGCGGTAGGGGAGGATGCGCATGGTATACCACTTCCCCTCCGTTGACTGCACTTCCCGCTCCTTGGGCAGCAGCGATTCCAAAACCGCCTGCACGTCGGGCACCAGGCGGTCATAGCCGACGAGGTTGGCGACCAGATGCGCCACGGGCCGGCCCACATCGCTCTGGATCAGGTTGATGATCTGCGTGGTGGCGGGGGTGAAGCGCAGGATGCGCAGGCGGTGATCGACGAACACGGTGCCGATGCCGGTGCCGGCCAGCAGGTTGTTCATGTCGTTGTTGACCCGCGACAGGTCCGTCACCTTGGTCTGCAATTCGTTGTTGACCGTCGCCAGTTCCTCATTGACCGACTGCAATTCCTCCTTGGAGGTTTCGAGTTCCTCGTTGGTCGATTGCAGTTCCTCGTTCACCGACTGCATCTCCTCGTTCGATGATTTGAGTTCTTCGTTGGAGGTTTCCAGTTCCTCGTTGGTGGACTGGAGATACTCCTCCTTGTTGCGCAATTCCTGCTTGAGCGCCGCAATGCTCGCCTCGGCCTCCGCCCCCGGACCGGCCGCTGCGTCCGGCACCGCTGCCTTATGGCCGGCCTCCGGCGCGTCTTCCATGATGACTAAGTACAACGGCGTGTCCGCAGTCGCGTCGGTTACCGGGCGGACGGTGAGGTTGACCATGGTAAAATCGCCGTTGGTTTTCACCCACAGGCCATCGTGGCGCACGGTTTCTTTGGTGCCCGCAGCCTTGTGCATGGTCATGATCAGTTCGCGGCGCAGCCCTTCGCGGGCCATTTTCAAAATGTTGTTCACTCCGCTGTCGCCGGCGGCCGGTTCGAGGTACATCCCGGTGCGGCCATGCAGGTAGATGATATCGCCTGCACCGTTGACCAGGGCCGCGGCCGGGGCAACCTGCTGCAGCAGCGCCCGCTCGGTCAGTTCGCGCGGAGTGCTGCTCCCCTTCAGGATCGCGGTGCGCGGCCGCGCCTGCTCCGGCGAGTCCAGCGGCGGGACGAACCGCCCCGGGAGCGCGCGCCGGGTGCCCTGGAAATCCGCGGTGCGCCGGTAGAGTCGCGCCGTGCGGTCAAGGGCGGCGAACAGATCGCTGAACTCGCCCACGGTTTCGGAGGTGCCGAGGAGGAGATACCCGTCCGGGCGCAGGGCGTAGTGGAACATGAGCATGAGTTTTTTCTGCAGGTCGGTGCCCAGGTAAATCAGGAGGTTGCGGCAACTGATCAGGTCGAGCCGGGAAAAGGGCGGGTCCTTGATGACGTCCTGCTCGGAAAAGACCAGCAGGTCGCGGATGCTTTTATGGATGCGATAGGCGGTGCCGCCCGGTTCGGCGGTAAACCAGCGCGCCAGCCGCTCCGGCGTGATGTCGGCGGCGATGCTGGCGGGATAGAGGCCGGCGCGGGCGGTGGCAATCGACTGGCTGTCGATGTCCGTGGCGAAGACCTGCACCGTATAGCCCTGCTTCCGCGACTCGAGCTGTTCCTGCAGCAGGATGGCGAGGGAATAGGCCTCTTCACCGGTGGAGCAGCCGGCCGACCAGACGCGGATGGTGGCGCCCGCGGGCTTGCCGGCGAAAAGTTTCGGGATAACCTGTATGTCCAGCGCCGCAAACACCTCGGGATCGCGGAAGAAACTGGTCACGCCAATCAGCAGGTCGCGGAACAGCGCGTCGACTTCGGCCGGGGTCTGCTGCAGGTACTTGACGTACCTGTCCAGTGTCTCGAACTGATGGACCGCCATGCGCCGTTCGATGCGGCGGTTGATGGTGCTGGACTTGTACTGGGAGAAATCGTGCCGGGTCTGGGCCCGCAGCAGAACGAAGATTTTTTTGACCGCGCTCTCCGCGGTGGGCGGCGGTTCGGCCGCATCGCGTTGTTTGTCCCCGAACGCGTGCGCGGCGTAGGCGATAAGCTGGGCCGGCATCGCCGCCGGCGGCAGTTCGTAATCGATCAGGCCGGTGCCGATGGCGCTGCGCGGCATGCCGTCGTACTCGGTGGTGCCGGGGTCCTGGGCCATGGCCATGCCCCCCTCGCCCTTGATCGCCCTGACCCCGAGCATGCCGTCGCTGCCGGTGCCGGAAAGGACAATGCCGATGGCCCGCTCATGCTGGTCCGCGGCAAGCGAGCGGCAACAAAAGTCGATGGGCAAACG
>CAZWUZ010000163.1:0-3956 GCA_964637655.1 uncultured bacterium
CCGCCGGGCGACCTCCTGTTGATCGCGTTTCTCCCGCGGGGCGATGCAGCCGGCGTGGGGAATCGTTATCGCCAGCGTGCTGTTTGCGCTGTGCCACCTGCCGCTGCGGCGCGAACTCTGGCCGTGGACGCTGACCGCGCTGGTGGCCGGGTTCGTGCTGGGCGGTCTCTACGAACTGCTCGGCAACCTCTGGGCGCCACTGACCGCGCATTTCGTGGTCAACCTGCTCGGCTTGCGCCGCCTGCGGGGAGTGCGGGTGTCGGGACGCACGCTGTCAGCGACGCTGCCTGACCTGCCGCCGGGCGCGGAGCGCGACGGACGCTACACGCATTTCAACGTCACTGATCGTGATAACGGGGGAAGCAGATGAAACGGCAACGACAGTATCTTCAACCGGGCGAAGGCCGACGGCAGCGCGCACCCTGGCGCGCGGCCGCAGGCATTGTCCGGAGCGACCGAGCGGCCGGTGCCGCCACGAACGGGAGGCCATCATGAATACCCTTATCCACCCGACGGGCGGTACCGGCAGCGGCCGGGCGGGGGAACGCGCATCCTGGCGCGTCGCCCTCGTCGGCTGCGGCCGCAACAAGAGTGCAGCCGGTGTCACTGCCGGCGGGAGGGCATCATGAATCCCGTCAATCAGCAGCAGGGCAGCGCCACCGGCAGCAGCGCCCGAGGCGGGACGCCGCGCGTACCCTGGCGCGTCGCCCTCGTCGGCTGCGGCCGCATCGGGTCGCTGTTGGAGGAGGACCCGCTGCGGGCGAAACCCTGCACGCACGCGGGCGCGTTCGCGTCGCACCCCGCCTTCACCCTGGTGGCGGGGTGCGACCTGAATCGTGAGCGGCTCCTCCGGTTCGGGCGGCAGTGGCACCTCGGCGCGGCGCACCTCTACGAGGACTACCGCGAACTGTTCGCCCGGGAACAGGTCGACGTGGCGTGCATCGCCACGTGGACCGGAACGCATGCCGCCATCGTCGCGGCGGCGCTGGACGCGGGGGTGCGGGCGCTCTTCTGCGAGAAGCCGCTCGAAGCGACCGTCGACCGCGCGCGGGAGATGGTGCGCAGTGCCGCCGCCCGGCAGGTGGCCTTCGCCGTCGACCACGACCGTCGCTGGTGCTGGCCCTACCGCAACGCGCGCGCGCTCATCGCCTCCGGGCAGCTGGGGGCGGTGCGCACGGTCAACGGCTGCGTGCTGACCGGGCCGCCGCTGCAGGACTGGCATAGCGACCCGGTGCGCGCCGGGGCGGGCCCGCTGCTGCATGACGGCACGCACCTCGTCGATGCCGTGCGCTTCCTGCTCGACGACGACTACCGCAGCGTGCGCGGGCAGGTCGAGCGCGAGCGCGGCTGGCAGGTCGAGCATACCGCGCGGGCATGGTTCACCACGTCGCGCGGGGCGACCGGACTGCTCGAAGCGGGCGGCCGCCGCGGCTTCTTCCATTTCGAGATCGATATCCAGCTGCAGCACGGGCGCCTCACGCTCGGCAACGGCTTCCAGCGCGCCTGGGCCACCCGCCCGTCGCGCCTCTACTCGGGCTTCCGCGATCTGGTCGAGATCCCCTTCCCCGACACCGACAAACGCCCGCGCTACAGCATCGCGCTCGATGAACTCGACGCGGTGCTGACCGGCGGACCGGCGACCCTTTCGTCGACCGGCGACGACGCGCTGCGCGTCATGGAGTTTATCGACGGGGTCTATCGTTCGGCGGAAGCGGGCGGCGATGCGGTCGACCTGCCGCTCACCGTGCCGGCGCGCGGCGAACAGCGTCAGGCGCGCAGCCTGCGCGCGGAGGCGTAGAGCAGAATCGCCAGCAGCAGGCAGAACACCGCCAGACCGAGGCGCTGTGCCAGCGGCCACGGGGCCCGGTAGCGCACGCTCAGGTCATGCGCGCCCGCCGGCAGCCGGCAGCCGACGAAGGCATGATTGACCGCAAAGAGCGGCAGCAGCTGTTCACCGGCCGCTGACCTCGCCGCGATTTCCCAGCCCATTCCCCGATGTTCACTCAGCACCAGCACGGCAGTCGTGTCGAGCGTGATGTGCACCCGGTACGTTCCTGAAGCTGTATACGCCAGAGTTAGCGAGTCGCTGCCGCGTGTTGTGCGGAAGGCAGGCGGTGCTGACGCATCCGCGGTCAGCGCTGCCGAGGACGGGTCGAAGCCCGGCGCGGTGAGCTGCGCGAGCAGGGCGCGGTCATCCGCACAGTGCTGCAGTTCGTGCACCAGCCACGCGCGTCCGGGCGGGCCATGTCGCCAGACGGCAACCGTGTGGTCACGATGGACCGCCTGCAGGCCGGCAGCGGGGGTGTCGGCGTCCGCGGCGGTGACAACGTGCTGCACATCGAGCAGGTCGAGCAGCGTTGCCGGCGCAGTGCGGAAACGGAGCGGGGTGCCGTTCACCTGGTGTCCCGCAAACGCACTGACCAGTTCGAGGTAGCGGCGCGGCACGACACCGAGATAGCCGCCGCAGTTTTCCAGGCCAAGCGGCAGCGCGGTGTTGAACAGCGTTACCGGCTCGAGCGTCATGACGCGGCCGGGCCGCGGCTGCGCCTGCAGGAGGGCGGCGGCGCCGTTGTCTGTCTGCCAGTACGGGTGTTCGAGCCGGGCGGGGAAGGGCTGCCCGAGCAGCTGCCACGACGTGTGCGCCAGCTCCAGCGTGAGGAGCAGCGGCAGCAGCAGGAGAAAACGCCGGGCGCGGCGGGGGAGGCGAGCGCGGCAGCGGTCGAAGGCGAAAGCCGCAAGCATGGCCAGCGCCAGCACGAAGAGGAGCAGGAAACGCGACGGGACGCGCACCAGGTCGAACAGCGGCAGCCAGTGGAAAGCGAGACCGTAGAGCGGAGTATACGTGCCGAGCGCCAGCAGCAGCGCCAGCACGCCGAGGCCGAGCCAGCGGCGCGGCAGCGGGCGGCGCAGCGCGCCGGCCCCAAAGAGCAGGAGCAGCCACGGGGTGAGGCCAACGAAGGCGGCGGTCTCCCAGCCGCGCGCGAGACCGGGCTGCGGCAGCGGCGACGCGGGATGCCGGTAGCGGAACGGCGACCAGCACTGCAGCAGTTCCTGCGGGTCGAGCGACCCGGTGGCGGCCTGGGCGAGCGTCATGGTGCTGCGCTGCGACACCTGCAGCAGGTGCTGCAGCGGCAGCAGGTCGGTGACGGTCAGCGCGGCGAAAAGCGCCAGTGCCATCAGCAGCAGGACGACGAGCCGGGGCAGCGTGCGCGGAGCGGGGACGCGGATGAACAGCGGCAGCGCGCAGGCGGTGATGAAGAGGAATTGCGGGTAGCCGGCGAGACAGTGTCCCGCGGCGGCAAGTGCAAGTCCCACGGCATCGGTGGTGCGGCGGCGGGTAAGCAGGCGGTGCCAGGCCGCGATGACCCACGGGGCCCACGCGGCGGCGGCCACGTGCGGGAACTGCCCCGCGAAGAGGCGCGCGGTGAAGAACGTGCTCCCGGCAAAGGCAAGCGCGGCGCAGAGCGCGGCGAGGCGCGACCTGCCGCAGACGCGTGCCAGCACGAAGAGCCCGCCACCAGCCCAGAGCAGGTGCAGCCAGGCGCCCCGCGCGAAGACCGCCGGAGACGGGAAGATACGGTAGCAGGCATAGACGGGATAGCCGCGGGAATAGAACGTGCCGTCGACCACGCCCGGGCGTCCGGCGAGCAGGTGCGGGTTCCACGCGTCGTCAGGATGCGTGCGCTGGTAATCGAGCAGGTGGCGCGTGCAGTCGCCCAGGTCGCCCGGCCATGGTGCGGCGCCGGGGAGGAGCAGCGGCAGCGCGATGCCGGTCAGCAGCAGGAAGAGGAAGGCCAGGGCGTGCAGCGTCTGCCGGGTCGACGGGTTCACGCTCCGACTCTATCAGACCGCCGCGCAACGCGTCAATCACAGGCAACGATATCAGCCGGCTACCATGTTTCCCCTCTCCCTCAGGGAGAGGAAGCCGCGCAGCGGCAGGTGAGGGGTGATGTGCT
>CAZWUZ010000163.1:4056-8923 GCA_964637655.1 uncultured bacterium
CGCTGCCGCCATGTTTCCCCTCTCCCTCAGGGAGAGGAAGCCGCGCAGCGGCAGGTGAGGGGCAATTACGGAAAAAACTATCCGCCCTCACCCCTGCCCTCTCCCGCTGCATGCAGCGAGAGAGGGTGAATAATTGCCAAAAGGCAAAGCATTTTCCCACGGAGCACACGGAGTGCACGGTGAAAACCGCAAAGGCGTTCACCGCACACAGAGCCCGCAGAGAAAAACGCAAAGGCGTTCACCGCAGAGCACACAGAGCCCGCAGAGAAAAACGCAAAGGCGTTCACCGCAGAGCACACAGAGCCCGCAGAGAAAAACGCAGAGAGAGTGAATGAAATGGCCCTGCGGGCAGCACCACACTACAGACACCACAACACTGCTGTCAGCTAACCGCAAGCGCTCCGTGTGCTCCGTGCGCTCTGTGGTCAAACTGTTGCCACAACCGTCGCACTGTTGCAATCGCGGAACACACGCAGAGCACACGGAGCGTCAGCGGGTCGCTGTCTGTCATGCTGTCATGCCGGCAGGGTATTGCCCGCAGGGCCAGTCCCGAGTTGTTCGGTCTTTCTCGGCGTGCTCTGTGTGCTCTGCGGTGAACGCTGTGCTGTTTTCTGTGCGTCAACACAGAGCCACAATCTGTGTCATGGTGCAACCATGGCGCACACGGAGCGTTTCTGCCGTGACCTTCGGGTCAGCGTGACCATCCGCTGATGCTAACCGGCGGCGACAGGGAGGCACCGCCGCTTTTACCGTGACGGACGCTATGCTATACTGCGCGCGGGAGAGGGACCATGCCTGTACCGGCCGGCGCGCCGCGCCTGCTTATGCTGCACAAGCCCAAAGGAGTGACGGTTACCACCAGCGATGAGCGCGGGCGGACGACGGTCTACGCCCTGCTCCCCGGCACGCTGCTGACCGACGGCTGGGTGCCCGTCGGGCGGCTCGACCGCGACACGCGCGGCCTGCTGCTGCTGACGCGCGATCGTGCGCTGGTCGATCTGCTTACCCGTCCCGGCACCTGCCGCAAGGAGTACCGCGCCACGCTGCGCGGGCATCTCACTGACGCGCATCACGCCGCCATCGCGGCGGGGATACCGTCACCGGTCGGGGTGTTGCACGCGACCCTGGGCGAAAGCACCGTGCGCGGCCATACCACGACCGTGACGGTTGTCCTCGACGAGGGGAAAAACCGGCATATCCGCCGCCTGTTCGGGGCGCTGCGCGACGAACAGCATGGCACCCCGCTCAAGGTCGTCGCCCTTGAGCGCGTCGCCTTCGGGCCGCTGCGTCTCGACCTGCCGCTGCGTGCCTGGCGCTACCTGACCGCCGCAGAGGAAGCAGCGCTGCTGCAGGCGGTGGGGCAGCGACGCTCATCGTCCGCTCATCACCGCTGTGCTACCCTCGGGAGAGGAGAGACACGTGCCTGAATCTGCGCCCGCAACCACGCTCCCGGCCAGACCGCGCCGCGCCCGGCGGCTGCTGTACGCGCTCTGCCTGCTCGCGCTGCTCTGGCTGCTGCTGTCACCGGCCGCGGCGTTTCTCCTGCCGCGCCTGCTGGCGCCCTATATCAACGGCGACATCGCGTGTGGTGGCGTGGTGCTGCTGCCGCACGCGCGCGCGGTGCGCCTGACCGCGCTGCGTGCCACCGACACCGCGGGCAGCACACTCTTCACCATCGACAGCATCACCGCGCGCTGGACGGCATGGCAGACGCTGCCGTCGGAAATTGTCATCATGCAACCCGCCTGCACGCTCGATGCGCCGCGTGCGGCCGCGCTGGCGCAGTGGTGGCGGGGGACGGGCAGCACTGACACGTCACCGCTGCAGCTGCCGGCACTGCTCAGCGTACGCGAGGCCCGGCTCGCCTATGGTGACGAAACCCGGACGGTGACGCTGACAGGAGACGCCGAGGCGCGCACGGCGGCAGGGACGACGGCGCTGCACCTGCAGTTGCGCCACGAGCGCGGCTGGCTTGAGGCGCGGGCGGCGTGGGAGGCGGCGACCGGCGCGGTGCGTGAGGTGACGCTCAGCGGCGAACTGCGCGGCGAGAGCACGACGCTGCATGCCGACCTGCGCGGCGGTTTCGTTCCGGGTGACGGCCTGACGGTGGAGCGGTTGCTGCTGGGCGACGGTATCGATACCATTGCCGGCGAGGGGACCTGGCACGATACGCAAGTGGCCCTGACCCTGCGCGCGCGGCAGTTCGATTTCGGGGCCCGCTACCCGGAACTGGCCGGACTGCGCGGCGACCTGCTCGAACTGAGCGCGGAGGGCAGCGCGCAGCAGGTGCGCTGCACCGCCGCGTATGCCGCGCCGGGAAAAACCCTGCAGGCGTCAGGAACGGTCTGGCCGGCAGAGTGGCGGGTGCGGCTCGACCGCGCGGAAGGACGCCTGCCGTCGACGGGAACCTTTTCCGCGCGCGGCGAGGCCTGGCGCGATACGGATGCCGTCTGGCACTGGCAGGAGGTGACCGCTGACGTGCAGGCCTGGCGCTCGGCCATCGCGCAGTCGTCAGGCCATTACGCGCCCGACGGGAGTTTCACCATTCGCGCCGCCACCTATCGCTACGACCGCTATCTGCTGCAGCAGCCGGACGGGGAGGCGCGCTGGGCTGACGGGAAACTCACCGTCGCGCGCCTCGCGGCGGGCGGCCTTGACGGGTCTCTGGTCGCGCGCGGCGAACTCGGCTTTACCCCGGTGCGCGGCGATATCACGGTGGCAGCGCGGCAGGTGAAGCTGGCGGCCATCGACCGGCTCTTCCGCGCCGAACTGGGCGACAGCATGGCGCTGACCGCGGGCACGCTCAGCGCCGATATCGGGGTACGCTGGGGGAACAACTGGACGGTTGCCGCGCGCAACCTGGTGCTGCAGGAGGGCGGGGTGCGGCTGGCGGCGGGAACATTGCGCGGCATCGGCGCGGCGGGGGCGCTGGATGTGGACGGGCGCGGCCTGCGCAGCAGCGGCCTGCGCCTGCGCGCGCTGGAGGGGACGCTCGACTGCGAGGGGAACATCGGCTGGCAGGGTGACGGCAGTATCACCGCCCGCGCCACTGATCTCGCGTTGCCGCAACTGCAGACGCTGCTGCAGGCGCAACTGGCGGCGGCGGGGATCAACCTTGCGGCCGGCACTGCCGGCGGCACCGTGCGCGCCACCTGGGCGGACGGGCGCTGGCAGGCGGACATCAGCGACGCGCTGCTGCGCGCAGCGACGGTGCAGTACGGCACGCTTGGCGCGGTGCGTGACATCGATCTGCGCGCCTCGCTCACCCTCGCCCCGCAGCAGTACCGGGTGCGCGAACTGCGCGGCACGCTGCTGGGGGGGAACATCGCGGGGAGCGGCGAAATCAGCGGCCGCAGTGGCGCGGTGCGGCTCGCGCTTGACGGCATCAAATTCACCGCGCTCGACACGCTGCTCCGTGCGCGCCTCGCGAAACAGGAGATGCGCCTGACCGGGGGGGAACTCGCAGGTGCGCTTGACCTGTCGCTCGATTCCGGCTGGCATGTGGTGACACGCGAACCACTGGCGGCCCGCGGCATCGCTGTCTGGCAGCGGCGTGCGGGGACCATGCGCAACCTCGACCTGCTGCTCGATGTCGATGCGCGCGCGGGCAATGCCGTGCTGCGCCGGGCGGTACTGACCCTCCCTTCCGGTGAAATCCGCGCGCAGGGGCGCGCCACCGGAACCGACTACGAACAGATGGAAGGCACGGTTGAATTTGCGCAACTCAAACTGGCGGAAGCGGTAGCGCCATTGGCGCAACTTTGTCGCGACTCCTGCCGTCTAACCTCAGTGAGTGGTGAGGCCGACGGCAGCATCCGCATCATGACGGAGGCAGACGGCATGCGGCTGGGCGGCACGGTGCAGTTGCGCGAGGTCGGCGCGGTACTGGCGGAACCGAATGTGCGGTTTGCCGGGCTGAACGGCACGCTGTCGCTCGATTCCGGCGCCATCCTGCTGGATGAGGCGCGCGGCTATCTGCGCGAGCGGTTCGACGCCGGCTGGCAGGAACTGGCCCCGGCGGTCGCGCCGAACGTCACCTGCCGGGAACTGGCGGCCGGCGACCTGACGTTCACCGACCTGCGGCTGAAACTCGCGGTGACCTGGCCGCGGCTGGTGCTGGAGCAGGCGTCATGGCGGCTGTTCGGCGGCGAGTGCCGCGCGCGGGGGCGGGTGGCTTTTGTCGACGACGGGCAGTTCGCGCTGACCACGCTCTTCGACAACCTTTCGCTGCGGCGTGTCTGCGCGACCTTCCCGGGCATCGAGAACTATCTTACCGGGAAGGTGCGCGGCACGCTCTGGCTGAAAGGGGAGCAGCTGACCCTCCCCGCGGTACGGGGCCTGGTCGCGGGCTGGGTCTACCGCAGCGACGACGAGCCGATGACGATTCACCGCGACATGCTCATCCGGCTGGGAGGGGAAACGGTGCGGCGGCAGGGGCTGGCGCAGCGCGAGACGCTGCCGCTCGACCTGGGTGAATTGACAACCCGCGTGGAGGCGGGTAAAATGAACTTTGAGGAGTTGCGGCTGGAGAGTACGACACTCTTCACCACCATTCGCGTGGTGGTGCCCGAGGGGCATGACCGCATCGGTATCGAACATTTCCTGCGCACCATCAACGTCCTGGCGGGACGCGGCACGCAGGTGGATGTCAACTTTTAGGCACGGGAGGCATCAGATGAAACGCTTCGGCTGGCTGGCAATGCTCCTGCTCATGGCAGGCTGCGCAGTGGTGACGGTCAACGTCTACTTCCCCGAGGAAGACGTGAAAATGGCGTACGACCAGATGGCGGACGAATTCATGCGGCAGGCGGCGGAAGCGCCGGCGACCCCGGCCCCGGCGGCAACCCCGGCCCCGGTCGCTCCGGCC
>CAZWUZ010000164.1:0-8891 GCA_964637655.1 uncultured bacterium
CGCAGTTGTTCCCGGATTGCCTGTTCATCATCCACCAGCAAAATCCTGAACTGTTCCATGGTCCGCTCCCTGCCCAACCCCTATTCCTCCTGCGAGGCTCTGAGCGCCTCGTTGGCGGCCTGAACTTCCTCGTTCATGTCCGGCAGTTTCTCGTCTGCTGACGGTTTGCCGCTGACGTACGTTCCGGACCAGCGTGCCAATCCGTGCACGCCGCCGCCGCGCTGCCTGCCGCCACGCTTGTGGCGTTGTCATGGGCACGCGGCGTCCGCGTGAACAGTAGTCGACGCCTGTGCCCGGCGCTGGCCGGTCCGTCCGCCTTCTGCAGTTGGCGCAGGGCGAACATCGCATCGCGCAGCTTCAACGCCGCCGCCACCGCGGTCGAAGCCGGTATCGGTATTACGGTCTCAGCGGAATCGGCGTCGGCTGACCCTTCGCGGCTGAGGATCTCCCCCCCCGGCATGGCATGGGGATCGCTGCCTGATATTCGATTTTTCCCGGTCACTGTCGACCTCCGCTGCGCTGGCTGCGCCTGCCGCTGTAATGAGCGCGCCGGCACGACTTCCCGTCCGGGATGCCGTTCACCACTGTCCGCAAACGCAATCCCCGCCCGATTTTCCGACGGGCATCTACCTGAACAGTATACCCGCAACGGTGCTCATCAACCATTGGCGATTTCCGCATTTGCCTGACGTATATTCGCATCAGACGGGTGACAGCGATTGGGACAGCGAATCGAGATCAGGACGCAAGATAAAGCCGCGGACCTGGTGTGTATCAACCATTCGCACCTCTGCATCCCGATCGGTACTCCCGGCGATTCCGCAAGAAAATAGCCGGCTGTACGCCACGGCCCATTGACACACCTGCAGCCGGCAGTTATGATTGCCGCGACGGGAACAGGAGCAGGCCATGCAGGCATTCGACCTTGACGCCTTTCGCGCGTGGTGCGCGAAGCGCGAACTCGGCTTTACCCCGCTGCAGGTGGAAGCGGTGCGCGACATCATCGCCGCCGTGCGCGCGGAAGGTGATGCCGCGCTCTGCCGCTTCGGGCAGCAGTTCGACCGCTGCGATTTGCGCGGCAAACCGCTCCGTCTCCCCGCGTCCGCGTGGCAGGATGCTACCGTCGCGCCGGAACTCGACAGTGCGCTGCGCCTCGCTGCCGCGCATATCCGCGCCTACCACGAAAAGCAGCGCGAAACCTCATGGCACACCACCGCGGGCCCGCTCGGGCTCGGGCAGCGCGTGACGCCTCTCGACCGCGTCGGCATCTATGTGCCCGGCGGGAGCGCGCCGCTCGTCTCCACCCTGCTCATGGCCGCCATTCCCGCGCAGGTAGCGGGCGTGAAGGAAATCGTCGTCGCCACGCCGCCGCGCGCGGACGGGAAACTGCATCCCGCCATCGCTGCCGCGGTGCGCCTGCTCGGACTGACCGAAATCTACCAGCTGGGCGGGGCGCAGGCGATTGCCGCGCTCGCCTACGGCACCGCCACGGTCAAGCCCGTGGACAAGATTGTCGGGCCGGGGAACGCCTACGTCGCCATTGCCAAGCAGTTCGTTTTCGGGCAGTGCGGCATCGACATGGTCGCGGGACCGAGTGAAGTGATGGTCATCGCCGACGGCAGCGTCAGTCCCGCCTGGGTGGCGGCTGACCTGCTCGCGCAGGCGGAACACGACCCGCAGGCGCGAGTCGCGGTCATCGCCTGGGAGCAGCCGGTGCTCGACGCCATCGCCGCCGAAACGGATCGGCAGCTCGCCGCGCTGCCGCGTCAGGAAATTGCCGCGCCGGCCATCGCCGCGAGCGTCAGCGTCCTCGTGCGTGACGCGCAGCAGGCCGCCGAGGCCGCCAATGCCATGGCCCCCGAGCATCTCGAACTGGCGGTGGCACAGCCCGCGCCGCTCCTCGCGCTGATCCGCCATGCCGGCGCCATTTTCGTCGGCGGTTTCGCCTGCGAGGCGCTCGGCGACTACATTGCCGGACCCAACCATACGCTGCCGACCGGGGGCACCGCGCGCTTCTTCTCGCCGCTCGGCTGGTACGATTTCGTCAAGCGCTCGTCCGTCATCAGCGCGACCGATTCCCCCGCGCTGCGCGACCTGGCGCGCGCCGCGGCTGCCATCGCGCGCGCCGAGGGGCTCGACGCGCACGCCCGCGCGCTCGACCTGCGCGGCGAATGAATTTCGAACGTTTTCTCCGGCCCGGGGTCGCCACCGCGCGCCCCTACACCGTGACCGACATGGGCACCACCGCGCTGCGTCTCAAGGACAACGAGAGTCCGCTGACACTGTCGGCTGCGCAGCAGCAGGCGCTGCTCGCCCCGCTGCAGGGGCTGCAGTTCAACCGCTACCCCGACTCGCTGCGCGTCCTGCGCGAAAAACTTGCCGCGAAACATGACTGGCCGCTCGACGGCATCGCGCTCGGTAACGGCTCCGACGAACTCATCCTGCTCCTGCTGCTCACGCTCGGGCGCGGGCCCGTGGTGGTGCATCGCCCGACCTTTGTCATGTACGAACATATCGCGCGGGTGCTCGACCGTCCCGTGACCGTGCTCGACCTCGATCCGGAAACGTGGGAACTGCCGCTGAGCACCGCTGACGCGGCAAAGAATGCCGCGCTGGTCTTTCTCGCCACGCCCAACAGCCCGACGGGGAACGCCTACGCCCGCGAACGCATCGAGGCGGTGCTGCGCGTCGCCGGCGGACTGGTGGTCATCGACGAAGCGTATGCCGACTACGCGGGCATTTCCTACCGCGACCTGCTCGTGCAGTACCATAACGCGGTCATCCTGCGCACCTTTTCCAAGGTCGGGCTGGCGGGATTGCGCCTCGGCTACCTGCTGGCACAGCCGCAGGTCATCGACTACCTCGTGCGGGTCAAATTGCCCTATAACGTCAATGCCGCGGTCGCCGCGATAGGGTGCGCCTACCTCGACACGGTGGACATCAATACGCTGGTTGCCCCGGTGGTGGCAGCGCGCGCGGAACTGGCGGCCGGGCTGCAGTCGCTCGGCTGGACGGTCTACCCGTCGCAGGCCAACCTGCTCTTCTGCCGGGTGGCAGGTGCGCGCGCCATCGTGGAACAACTGCGCGCGCACGATATCTGGATACGCGATTTCGACGGGGCCTTCGCTGACTATGTGCGCATCACCGTCGGCACCCGTGAAGAGAACGCGCGGCTCTTTGCCGCGCTCAAGGAACTCTGCTGAGGACGGACACCATGGCACGCACCGGCACGGTCAAGCGCGACACGAAGGAAACGAAGATCACGGCGATCATATCGCCGGACGGCGGCGCGGTGCAGGTCGGCACCGGCATGCCCTTCTGGGACCACATGCTGACGCTGCTCGGCACGCACAGCGCGTTCGCGCTGCAGGTGAGTGCGCTGGGCGACATCGAGATCGACGATCACCACACGCTCGAGGATACGGGAATTGCGCTTGGGCAGGCGCTGAAGCAGGCACTCGGCGACTGCCGCGGCATCACCCGCTTCGCCGATGTGACGGTGCCGATGGACGAGGCGCTGGCACATTGCGTGCTCGACATCAGCAACCGCCCGCTGCTCGTCTACACCGTGCACAGCGGCACGCCCGCACCCGACACCCGCCTGCAGCTGGCGGAGGAATTCTTCCGCGCGTTTGCGCAGAACGCCGGACTGACGCTGCATCTGTCCATCACCGCCGGGGCCAACGAGCATCACATGCTCGAAGCGGCGTTCAAGGCGCTGGCGCGCGCGCTGCGCATCGCCTGCGCCATCGACCCGCAGCGCCCCGACACCGTCCCCTCCAGCAAGGGCGTGCTGTAAGCGTCCGGACAGATACTGTCGGGCGCGAGTAGCCATTACGTTTCGGGTCATCGGCCGGCAGCCCGTATTCCTCGTTCCCCTTGTGCATTGCCGTCCCATACGTCCGGGTATGCCTTGCGTCCCCTTCGCCTGATGTGCTTCGTTGTCCCTTGCCCGTGTATGTCCGGTAAGGTTCCCGTATTTCCCCTCTCCCATTGGTAGAGGGAGCCGCGAAGCGGCGAGGGCACACGTCGGTAGTATGCCCAACTTTCGACAGATTCCTGCAACGCGCCGGCGGCAGGCGCTGTAGATACCCACAGAGCGGCAGAAAAGCCGCCACCCGAAGGGAGATGGGTATGCACAAGGTGGTGTGTGTCATCGGAGTTATCTGTCTGTTGGCCGGCGCGGTCAGCGCGGAGGAACCCGCAGCGGTCAGTTCGCCGATGGCGGTCGGTTTCATCGGTGGTTTCAAGATGCTGGATGATGGTGATTGGAGTCCCGTGGAGAATCAGGCCGCCATCGGCGCGCGGGTCGATATCGGCACGCTGGACTGGCCCTGCTTTATTGCGGCCGATTATCTGCACAGCACCGATAACGGCGAGGTCAACGGCATCGGTGTCACCGGTGAAACCTCCGAAATTTTCGTCGGCGTGCGCAAATACTTCCCCACCAGCGGGTTTCACCCATTTATCGGGGGCGGCGTCACCTTCGCCACTGCTGAGGCCTCCGCCCGGCTGGGCAATCTGTCCGTCAGTGCCAGCGAAAATGCTGTAGGCGGGTTTGTCACCGGCGGCATGGTGACGCCGGTTGCCGAGCATTTTTCCACCGCCATCGACCTGCGCTACTCGTGGGCCGAAACGGACATCGGCACCGTCTCCTTCAATGCCGGTGGTTTCACCGTCGCCGGGGTGCTCGGGTTCAGTTTCTGAAACCGTGGCCGCCCCGCCGTAATGCGGGGCGGCCGGTTGAATTCCCCGGCCGAATTCGGTATACTGCATGTGTGGTAAAGGAGGGCCCGCAATGAAAGAGCAACCGCGTGAACCGCAGCATCTGAGCGAAGTCCGTTTTGCGGCCGGCATCGCCGGGCCGTTCAAAAATCTGCAAACCGGCGAGGACGTTTCGCTGAGCATCCTGTTCGAAAAGGATATCGATACCGGTGTGTGGATCGGTTCATGCCTCGAGCACAGCGCGTATTATGAGGGCAATCCCGGTGATTCGCTGGGCGAGGTTTCCCGCCTGTTTCGCAACTATCTGCTGGAACTGCTGAACGGCGGCCTGCTGCACGATTTTCCGCCGGCCGATGCCGACTGCGTTGCGCTCTGGAACAGCATCCGCACCAATGGCCGGATGTCGTCCGCTTTCGGTGACCCCCGGCAGGTTATCGATTCACTGGCCGATGGGCGGACTGTGGCAACCCGGCAGACGCCGGCACTGTTTGTCGATACGAAAGACGATCTCGAGTTGGCTGCCTGATCAGTGGGCAGCAAGGGCCTGCTGCTCACGGCCGAACAGGCGCGCCGGGCGCTGCTGTCACTCGGTTTCACTTACGATCGCGATTCCACGCACGATCACGTTTATCGTCTCCCCGGATCGGGTACGGCCTGTTCCTTTCCCAAGAAAGGGATTTATTCGCGCAATGTCCTTGCCAAATTGCTGCATCAGCTGCGCCAGGCGGGAGTAAACACCACGCAGGAGGCCTTCCTGCGTGCCGCCCGCTAACCGCGTGAGACCCGCATAAATGCCGATCAGCTGGAACGAGATCCGCGACCGCGCGCTGCGCTTCAGCGCGGAGTTCAAGCACGACACCGCCGAGGATGCCGAGGCCAAATCGTTCTGGGACGCCTTTTTCAACATCTTCGGCGTGCCGCGTCGCCGTGTCGCCACCTTCGAAACGCCGGTCAAAAAGCAGGACGGGCGCGGCGGCTACATCGACCTGCTGTGGAAGGGGGTGCTGCTCGTCGAGCACAAGTCGCGCGGCAAGGACCTCGACCGCGCCTTCCGGCAGGCCGTCGACTACTTCCCCAATCTGCCGGACCGCGACCTGCCCAAATACGTGCTCGTCTCCGATTTCGCCCGCTTCCGCCTCTATAACCTCGAGGATGACACGCAGGACGAATTCCCGCTGGCCGACCTGCATAAGCAGGTGAAACTGTTCGGTTTCATGGCCGGTTACCAGACGCAAAAAATCACGCCCGAGGACCCCGCCAATATCAAGGCGGCGGAACTGATGGGGAAACTGCACGACCAGCTCAAGGCCTCGGGGTATGCCGGGCATCCCCTCGAAGTGTTTCTCGTCCGCCTCCTCTTCTGCCTCTTCGCCGAGGACACCGGCATTTTCGAGAAGCGCCAGTTCCAGGACTATCTCGAACTGCGCACTGCGCCCGACGGTCATGACCTGGGCGCGCACCTGAGCATGGTTTTCCATGTGCTCAACACCGACCTGCCGCAGCGCCAGCAGAAACTCGACGAACATCTTGCCGCGTTCCCCTACGTCAACGGCAAACTCTTCGCCGAGGTGCTGCCGCCCGCGTCATTCGACAGCGCCATGCGCACCGCCCTGCTCGACTGCTGCGCGCTCGACTGGAGCCGCATCAGTCCCGCCATCTTCGGTTCGCTCTTTCAGTCAGTGATGGACGCGAAGGCACGACGCAACCTCGGTGCGCATTACACGCGCGAGACCAACATCCTGCGCCTGATCAAGCCCCTCTTCCTCGATACCTTGTGGGCCGAGTTCGTCGCCGTACAGCGCAGCCGCCCGAAACTGCTGGCGCTGCAGCAGAAACTCGCGGGACTGAAGTTTCTCGATCCCGCCTGCGGTTGCGGCAATTTCCTCGTCATCGCCTACCGCGAATTGCGCCTGCTGGAACTGGCCATTCTCAAGGAACTGCACACCTCGGGGCAGTTGCACCTTGACATCCGCGCCATTGTGCACGTCAATGTCAACCAGTTTTCCGGCATCGAGTGCGAGGAGTTCCCCGCGCAGATTGCGCAGGTGGCGCTCTGGCTCACCGACCATCAGATGAACATGGAAATCACCCGGGAATTCGGGCCGTATCTCGATATGCTGCCGCTGACCAAGTCGGCCACCATCGTGCACGGCAATGCGCTGACGCTCGACTGGCGCACCGTCGTCGCACCTGCAGAACTGTCGTACCTCCTCGGCAATCCCCCGTTTGTCGGCGCCAAGTTCATGAGCGAGACGCAGCGCGCGGAAATGGCGGCGGTCTTTGGCGCCGTGCGCGGCGCGGGGGTCATCGATTATGTCGGCGCGTGGTACCGCAAGGCGGCCGACTACATGGCGGAAAACCGCGCCATTACGGCTGCGTTCGTCTCGGCCAACTCGATTACGCAGGGGGAACAGGTGACCGCGCTGTGGTGCGACCTGTTCGCGCGCGGCGTGCAGTTCCATTTCGCGCATCGCACCTTCCAGTGGTCGAGTGAAGCGCGCGGTGCGGCCGCCGTGCATTGCGTCATTATCGGCTTTGCCCTGCGCGAGCCGCCGCAGCGCGTGCTCTTCGAATACGCCACGCTGCAGGCGGAACCGCAGGCGCTCAATGTCGCCCGCATCAGCCCGTATCTGGTCGATGCGCCCGTGGTCTGGCTGGAAAACCGCAGCCAGCCGCTGTGTGACGTGCCGGCCATGGCCATCGGCAATCAACCGATCGACGGCGGCAATTACCTGTTCACGCCGGAAGAAAAGGCGCAATTCCTTGCCAGCGAATCGGCAGCGGCAGCGCACTTTCGACGCTGGCTGGGGGCAGAGGAATTCATCAACGGCATCGAGCGCTGGTGCCTGTGGCTGGGTGACTGCCCGCCGGAACAGTTGCGCGCCATGCCTAAATGCCTGAAACGCATTGAGGCCGTACGCCAGTTCCGGCTCGCCTCGAAAAGAGCCGCCACACGCAAAATCGCCGCCACCCCAACCCGTTTTCTCGTTGAAAATATGCCGACTGGTCATTCGCTGGTCGTACCTGAGGTATCAAGCGAACGGCGTCAGTTTATTCCCGTCGGCTTTATCGGGCCTGACATACTCTGCAGCAATTTGCTGAAGCTGGTGCCCGACGCCACGCTCTATCATTTCGGTGTCATTCAATCGACCATGCACATGGCGTGGACGCGCATTGCCTGTGGTCGTCTGAAAAGCGATTACCGCTATTCCAGCGGCATCGTCTACAATAATTTTCCGTGGCCGACACCGACGGACAGGCAACGCGCCGCCATCGAAACCGCCGCGCAGGGCGTGCTCGATGCCCGCGCGCAATTCCCGCAGAGCACGCTTGCCGACCTCTATGACCCCGTCACCATGCCGCCCGCGCTCACCCGCGCGCATCAGGACCTCGACCGCGCCGTCGATGCCGCTTACGGCAAGACCAGTTTCGTCAACGAACTCGCCCGCATCACCTTGCTGTTCGAGCGCTATCAGGCCATCGTCAGCCCGCTCTTCTCTCCGCCCAAGCGTACCCGCGGCGGCCGCCGCAATCAGGTGTAGCCCCCTCGCCTCGCGACCAATCCTTGACCGATAGTATCACCTGTAGTATCATCACAACGGTGCACAAACTGCGTGCCGGGAAAGGACACTGACATGCCGGACCGTTATGCGTATCGCGTCATCTGGTCGGAGGAGGACGGCGAGTATGTCGGCCTCTGCGCTGAATTTCCGTCACTGAGTCATCCGGCAAAATCGCCGGAAAAGGCACTGGCCGGCATCCGCAAACTCGTGGGGCATATCGTTGCCGATCTGCGCAAGAACGGCGAAGCCATTCCGGAGCCGCTCGGTCTGCTCCGCTACAGCGGTCGCTTTGTCGTACGCGTCTCCCCGGAAATTCACCGTCGCCTGGCACTGGAAGCGGCGGAAGCGGGCGTGTCGCTCAATGCCTGCGTCGCCGCCCGTCTCGCCGGCTGATAGCGCCTCACCTGACACTACATTTCGGCTTGACGTAGCCCCTCACCCGACGCTGCGCGTCGCCCTCTCCCTGAGGGAGAGGGGACGTACTGGCTGAACAGTTGCCTGGAAGAAGATTTTTCGTAGCTATTTACCCTCATCCAACCGTCCCCCTCAGAGAGGGGGTAGGCAACACCCTCTCCCGCCTGCGGCGGGAGAGGGAAGGGTGGC
>CAZWUZ010000165.1:0-8805 GCA_964637655.1 uncultured bacterium
TGCTGTGCTGGTGCTGCTGGGCTGGGTAGTGCTGCCGATGGGATTCTTCGGCATCAGCGAGCCGCGCGTACTGGACCGGGAGGCGGTGCGCGCATACGAGACATATTTTGGCGCCGCCTTCCCGGACTCGGTACAACTGCTCAGTTATCAGAAGTGGCGCGGCCTGGATGGCGGCAACGAAATCCTGAAACTGGCGATGCCGACGCAGGCGTACGCACAATTCGTCGCGTCGAGCGTGCTGGCAACTGCGGACAGCAGCGCCTACCCGCCGCACAACCTGAATTGCTACACGGTCGATTTGTCGGGCGTTGCCGGCATCAGGCGCACCCGCCTGTACACGCCGACGATGCTCGTGGAGGAAGTGGTGCTCACCAGCGACACGTGCGAACTGTCGATCACGGTCAACCCGATACAGCCCCGATGAAGTGCATCATGACAGCATGGAGGCAGGAAGCGAACCGCGGGTTGTCCCCCTGGCTGCGGTGTGATATCATTCGAGTGCAGGAGGTGGCATATGGCGAGACAGTACAACGTGGTTATTGAGCGGGACGAGGACGGCTATTTTATTGCCTCGGTTCCGGAATTGCGGGGATGCCATACGCAGGCAAAGTCGCTTGATGTACTGATGAAGCGCATTGCCGAGGCCATCGCCGTTTGCGTGGAAGCCGGCGAAACGGTGCACAATGAATTTGTGGGTGTGCAGCGCATAGCGGTCTGATCATGCCAACCTTTCCGGCTCCCGGCGGACAGCGACTCATCAAGGCACTGGCACACTTCGGCTTTGAGGTTGTGCGTCAGCGGGGCAGCCATCATTTTCTGCGCCATCCCGACGGCAGATGCACGGTTGTTCCAGTCCACCGTGGTGAAACCATCGGCCGCGGGTTGCTGGCGAAAATTCTCCGCGATTGCGATCTCAACAAAAACGAACTGCAAAAGCATCTCTGAATGCACAGGATACTCTCCGGGCAATGACTGCCGGACGTTGACCGATGCTGAGAGCGCTTGCTGTCGCCATCGGCGTGGTGCTGGCACTGCTGCTGGGCGCGGGCGGCGGCATCACGTTCATTGTCGGGGTCTATCTGCGCCGGCGGAAGGTATGGCAGGGAGGGCTGTGGGCGATTGCCATCGGGTTCTGCCTGCTGGTGGTCAGCGGGCTGTACGGGGCGCAGTTGCTGGTGGATGCGGCGAGCCGGACTGACCCCGAGCAACTGGTGGCCGGCATCATCGAAACGCTGCGCGACGACAGTGACCTTGCGCCCGACGACCCGGCGCAAGCGAAGCGGACGCTCGAAAGCATTCTCGGCGACACGCAGGTGCTGCAGGGAACGACGGTGCAGGGGGTGAGCGTCCCCGGCGTGCTTTTTACGTATCACTATTTCCGCTATACGGCGGACGAGCAGCAACTGCTGCGGGCGGTGGAGCAGTCGCCCATCGATACGAGCTGGCATATCGCGTCGGATGCCTCCTGCCGGCCGGGCTGTGCGGCGGAAGTGACGCAGGCCATGACCGACACCTACACCCCGCAGCGGAATATTCCCGGCTGGGCTGCCGAGGCGGTGACAGACAGTGACTGCTACTCCTGTTTTCGCGCCCCGTGGCAGCATCACCTGCTCATCGACCGCGCGACCGGCACGATCTACCATCACATCGGTGAGATTCGGGAGTAGTGCATGCGGCTCTGCCTGCTATATCTGATGGCGATACCGGCGACCTGGGTGGTACATGCATGCGCGTGCACTACTGCTACCGAGATCATGCTGTATATCGCGTTGTTCCTGCTGCTGGCGACGATGAACGCAATGCTGGCGTGGTGGGTGGCCGAACAACACGCATGGTGGCATCTGTTCAGCCAGATGGTTGTGCTGTTCGGCATGGCACTGGCTGGCGCCGAACATGCGTCGCGTCCGGATGTTCCGGTGCAACTGGTACTGGCGGGAGTAGTGGCGATGACTGCGGCAGGCATTGCGGCGACGCTGGTGCGCTCGCAGTTGGGCTATGTCACGGCGCGCGGGGGCGCCGGCGGCTGCCTGCTGCCACTGCTCATTGCGGCGGTTGCCGGCATCTGCATACTGATGGACCCGGGCTGCTACCATCAGCGCCAGGCAATCGAGTATGCACAACTGACTGCCGCAGCAGAAGAGATGCTGCAACTGGCGGCAGCGCTGGAAAAGGCGCGAGCCGGCGACAGTGCGGCCTATCCCGGGTCGCTGGACGCAGTGCAGTCGCGTACGGCACCGCTGATGTTGCAGGATCCGTGGGACAACATGTACCAGTATCAGACGGACGGCACCGCCTACACGCTGCTCTCAGTGCATGACGGCGACTGGCTGCGCTGGGCGGAGACGTTGCGTTATACATCGGCGCAACGGGCGATTGCCTATTCCGCAGGAGACACCATACGCATGGCAACGCCCGGCGAGAACCCATTTCCAGCGAAGGTGGGCGAATGATGGTGCGACGCGGCGGAGGGCTGCGCGCGGCGGCCATGCTGTCGGTCGCCGGGGTGCTGGCGGCGGTGCCCGGACCGGTGCTGGCCAATGCCATTGTTTTTTCAACTCCGTATGCCCATTCCTGGTTTACAGCGCTGACCGCGCTCGCCCTTGTCACGGTCATCGAGGCCGTAGCGGCCAGATGGATGCTCAGCCGCACCTGCCGGTTATCATTCCGGCGGCAGGCATGGTACTGGTTGCTGGCCAACTGCGGCTCGGCCGCGGTCGGCGCGCTGCTGGGGCTGCTCGATCGCGGAAGTATTGGACTGTATTTCATTATTGCGTTTGCGGCCACGGTTGCGGTCGAACTGCCGCTGCTCAAGGCACTGTACGGCACGGCGGAGCGCAGCGCGAATATCGTCCAGGTCGCGATTATCGTCAATCTGGTCACCTACGCCCTGCTGTTCGTGCTGACGCCCATGCTGATGCTGGCGCAGACACTGCACACCGAGGCGGAGGCGTACCAGCACCTGCGCCGCGGCAACACGCAGGCGCTGTGGCAGGACTTCAGCCGACGCTGCACGCTCACCGTCAATGCCGAAGGCGAAGTTGCCGGTATAGCCGTACGCGGTGAGACGGCGGCTGACGTCACACCGCTGCTCTTCGCTGGCAGCGATGACTCGCCGGCTGCGGCAGGCGCATGGACGGTGCACCTGCTGACGGACGGGTTGCAGGTGCAGAACAACCGAACGGGGGAGACCAGTGTGCTGGGGACGGGTCACCGCTGGCTGGCGGCCATGCCGGTGCCGGGCGAGGATATCATCATTGCGCGTGAACTGCGCCGCGTCGCCATCTTTTATGCCCCGCGCTGCTGGCTGTTTCGTGCCGGGTCGCCGCAGCAGTATTACTGCTTCGACGAGAACGCGCCGGAGCAGCAGAACGAATATGCCGGGGCGATGACCCTCCCCGCGCCGCGGCCGGCGGCACCGGCAGGAACCATGACGCCATGACGTTCTGTATCAATCCTAACGGAGCGGCAGCGCTGCTGCCGTACTGGTCCTGTCCCTCGGGGCGGCGGCATAGGCAGATTCCGCAAGGTTTGCTATACTTTCGCCTGGGTAGCCGGGAATGGAGGGGGCATGCTGATCATGCGCTGTCGTTCGAACGGAAGCACGCCGGCATGAGCTACCGGTCCGGCCGCTCCCGGCTTTCCTGCCTGTTGCCACCAGTGCCATGCCAACTGTTGCAGTTCCCACCTTCGTTTCCTGCGGGAGGAGACTGTTGATGGACGCGCGCTACTATGTGTATCACCATGAGCAGCAGACCGGTCCCCTCACTGCGGAGGAATTGCGGGCGCTGTTTGCACGTGAGGGACTGGGGGCGGATGTCTATGTGTGCCGGGAAGGGGATGCCGACTGGAGTCGTGCCGGTGACATGGCGGAACTCGGCGACTTCGTTGCCTCCCCGCCGCCCGCGGCGGCGGAAGAAGCGCCGTCAGCTGACGTGCATGCGGCAGTACCGGCGACGTCCGGCGAACCGGAAACAATCGCGGCTGCGGCGGACGGTACGGAACGGGCAGCGGCGGCGGAACCGCTACCGGCCGCTTCCGCTTCCGGTGCGGCAACTGCAGCCGGGGCGGTGAGCACGGCCCCGGCGTCGATGCGCGGGTTCCGGCGACGGCTGCTGAAGTGGGGTACGGTTGCGGCCGGCATCCTGCTGACGGTCGGGGCGGTCGGCGGGGCGGCTTTTTACTATCACACGCACCGCACAACTGATTTCGCGACACTGGTCGGCTTCGACACGAGCACCTACTACGAGTGCAATCTGAACAACATTACGGAAAGGGAAGTCCGCCAGATAAGCGAGGCGCTTGCGTATGCCGGGAAAAAGCTCGATTTTGCGCCTCCCGAACTGCTGGTGCACAAGCTGGGGATACGCTGCGCCTATGCGGCGTGCGGCCCGGCGCCGAGTACCGAGGACAATCCGCCGCCGCTGCTGGTTGCGCTCGAGGTGCACAATCTGCAGGAAACGCTGAAACTGTTCCGACGCCTGCAGGAACGGGCGAAGAAGGAAACAGAGAGCAGAGGAGGAGACGCGGATAACGAACGCACCCAGCGCGAGTTTTCGGACTGGGAACTCGACGAGGGCAACAAACCGTGCTACATCGGCCTGGCCAACAAGGGCAATATCCTGCTGATCAGCACGGATGCGGACATCCTCGAAAATGCCATCAACCGCTACGAAGGAAATGACCGCAGCCCGTCGCTGGCGGACAACCCGCAGTACCGTGAAGCAGTGGCGGCCCGCCCGGCGCAAGCCGATTTCTTCAGCTATTCCGACCTGCCCCGCATGCTGAAAGAGCAGGAAGCGCGGCTGTCCGTGCTGTTCCGTGAACAGCCCGCCCTGCTGGAACTGAAAAAAAAGTATATCGATCCCCTGCGCACGTCATACGGTTACGGCATACGCGACGGGGAATATGCCTGCATGGAATCAGTGATGCTGCTGGCGGAGGACTGCCGCTGGGCGCAGACCCTCGCGGATGCGCGCTGTGAATTTCCCCCGCAGTCAGAGGCGCACAACCTGTTCCGGCTGAGCGTGGCGCTGCCGCGCGGCTGGTCCCAGCCCGTCAGCACCAAGCTGCAGGAACTGGTCGACAACCGCCACCGGCAAAAACTGATGGAGTGTCAGGGAGCACTCGGCGCGCTGCACTCGGCGCTCTATCTCTATCAAACCGATGTCGGCCGCTTTCCTGACCGGCTGGAACAGCTGGAACGAGACCGTGCACCCGGCTGGAGCGGTCCCTATCTTGCCCGTCAGATTCTCGATCCGTGGGGCGGGACAATCAGCTATCAGAGCGACGGCTACGATTACGCTGCCGTGGTTCTCTACGCGGAAGAGCCCCTGGCCTGGTATGCGTCGGATGTGGACCGGCTGATCTTCGCCGAGGATGCGGAAGAGCGCATCAGGCGGGCGGACCAGCCGATCGATGTGGCGCAGCGGCTCGATCAGGTCAGGGAACTGGCATTTCATGCCGCACCTGCCGGTGAAGCACAAAGATCCGGATGCGCTGTTCCTGTTGCGCGCCGGCAATGCCGCCGCGGCCAGGCTGATGCTGAAGGATCTGTCACGCCTGCAGGAGATGCCCGGGGTCACCCGGCGGGTGCAGGGAAACTGGCTGCTGGCGGGCAATTCCCCGCCCCTGCTCGACAACACGGCCAGGGCGCTGCGTGCCGGGAACGCCGGCAGCGACACGCCAGTGCTGATGCGGATGAGTTATGCGCTGGCACTGCGCGACCTGCTGCCGGAGCAGCACCTGCCCAACATCAAGTTCAACGGTGAATACCTGATGCGAGTCGCGCCCGACCGGATACTCAGCAGCTACCGCTGCACCCCGAGCCCGCTGGCGCTGGTCGACTTCCTGCTCGAACTGCTGATGGCTATGCCGCCGCAGCATGAACGCCAGACGGCGGGCGTTGCCTGTCCGCCTGCCGGGGGTGCACGCATGGTGCCGGTACAGCAGCCGGCTTCCGCCGGCGGCTGATGCCCGGCGCGGTGTTTCTGTGACCTTCTGCCTGAATCCCGGCATGTTTGCCGCTCTGCTGACGGCCGGTATATGCTATGTTGCCGGCGACCGGCTGACACGGCTGCACATCGAGCAGGACGGATGCTGAAATGAGCCGGGGATCATGGCGGCGTGCCGGTCTGGCGGGCTTGTGCCTGGCGGCAGGCGTGGTACTGGTTGCCGGCTGGTATGGTCGCGACATCGTGCGGGCGCAATGGCGCGGACGGCAGGAATTGCCCGCCCTCAGCGAACAGGAAGCGGGGTGGCTGCTGCGCCTGGTCTCACTGAATTGCGCCGGGCATGGCGCGGCGATGCGCGCGGCGTTCGCCCGGGAGGCGGATATCGTGCTGCTGCAGGAAACCGGGAGCGACAGCAGCGAGGTGCCTGATGCTTACACCGCCTGGCGGCACGGGGATTTGCTGCTGGCGGTACGGCGGCAGCGCGGTGAACTGCTGCGGACGGATGCCGGTGAGGGATGGCAGTCAGGAGTACTCGCTCTGCCCGGCGGCGATGAACTGCAGCTCATCAATGTGCATCTCCACCCGCCCTGTACGCTGCCACGCTTCTGGCAGGCCGCAGACCGGGCGGCGCAGGCGCAGGCCGCACTGCAGCGGACGCAGCAACTGCGAACGGTACTGGCAGCAGTTCGACCGGGGACGACGAAAATTATCGGCGGCGATTTCAATGCCCTGCCCACGGCAGGCATGTTTGATCTGCTGCGCCCGGAATGGCAGGATGCCTATGCGGCGGCGGGCCGGGACTGGGGCGGTACGGTGGCCATGGGCCCGCCGCTGTTGCGTCTTGACCAGTTCTGGTGCGACCGCCGCCTGACGGTTAGGGAGCTGACAACCGTGGACGTGCCGGCCACTGATCATCGCGCGCTGTTTCTTGCTATACTTGTTCCGCAGGATGGTCGGGAGGCGACATGATGACCGGCCGGCACGTACGGTGCGATGCGGGCGCGGGAGGACGCTGACACGATGCTGATTGCGTTGACCGTAACAGCGGTCGATTTGCTTGCCTATCTGGTGACGGTGGCGGTGATGCTGACCTTCCGCCTGGCGCCTGATCCGTTACTCCCGATCGTTACCGGTGCTGCTGCCGGCGCCAGTTGCGGGGCGGCACTCTACACGGCGTATCGCCCGCACATGACTGCCGGAACGGTGAAAGGGGTGACCGGGACCGTGCTGGCGCTGCTGGCCGTGCTCTGCGCATTCCTGAGCGGACTGCTGTTTGGTGCACCACCGGCATGGGCGGTGACCTTGACGTTATCTGTCATCGGCTCTTTCCTGATGCCCTGGGCGGTGTACGGCACGATGCGGCAGGCGGTAGGCGGCCTGCCCGCCGGCCGGCCGCTGCTCAGCCGTCGACAGACACGTGCCGGCGTCTCGCTGCTGGCACTCGGGCTCGTGGCGTCAGCAACCTGTCTGTACCTGACCTGGGTGCGCCCAAACCAACTGCTGTGGGATAGCGACTGGCTGGAACACGCGACGGCAGTCGAACAGCGGGAGGCGTGCCACGCAATCATCCGCTATCCGTGGGGAAACAGTGTGCACGACGCGTTTCTCATACTCTGTACGGTCGGCAATCATGAATCGGTGCCACTGCTGGTGGAGGCACTGCGCCTGCAGCCGGACGCACATGGTGGTCCGGGAGACTGCACTACAGGCCATTGCGCGGAGGCGCTGTGCTCACTGACCGGGGAAACCTACGGCACGCGCTGGCAGGACTGGCACGACTGGTGGGAACAGACCGGCCGGCACCTGCCGGCGGCACAGTTCCGGCCGCGCCGCACGGCGGCGACGGACACCGATACCGGGATGACACGGTGACCGCCGACCGCTGGGGGAACACGCTGCCGGTGCGGCTCGTTCGCGCGGGCAACTGGCTGCTGACGCATACCCTCTACCGCGTGCGGGCGGCGGGAGCGGCGCATGTGCCGGCGCACGGCGGCGCCCTGCTGGTCTGCAACCATGTGTCGCTGGTCGATGCCTTCCTGCTTACCGCTGCCGTGCCGCGCCCGGTGCGGTTCCTCATCTACCGGTCGCTGTTCCGGCAGCCGCTGCTCGGCCTGCTGGCCCGCAGCATGCGCGCCATTCCGATCGCACGCGACGACGAGGCGGCGGACATCACCGCCGCGCTGGAGACGGCGCGCCGGGGCGTGCGCGCCGGCGACCTCGTCTGCATTTTCGCCGAGGGGCATATCACGCGCACCGGCAACATGCTGCCGTTCCAGGAAAAATTCACGCGCATCATGGCGGGTCTTGACGCGCCCATCATCCCGGTCCATCTCGACCGGGTCTGGGGGAGCATTTTCAGTTTCGAGGAGGGGCGGTTCCTGTGGAAACTGCCGCGTTTCCCGGGCGCGCCGGTGCGGGTGACCTTCGGCGCGCCGCTGCCGGCCACGGCGACCGTGACGGCGGTGCGCACGGCGGTGCTGGAACTCGGTGCGGAGGCGTTTCGCGCGCGCCAGCCGCAGCAACTGCTGCTGCAGCAGGCGTTCATCCGCGAAGTGAAGGCGCATCCGTTCCGTTTCTGCATGGCGGACGAACACCTGCGGCTGAACTACCTGCAGACGCTGGCCGGAGTGCTGGCGCTGCGGCGGCGGCTCTTTCCGCAGCCGCCCCGCGCGGCGGAGGAGAAGGTCGGGGTGCTGCTCCCCGCCTCGTGTGCTGCGGCGCTGGTCAACGGCGCCATCCTCTGCGCCGGACGGGTACCGGTGAATCTCAACTTCACGGCGGGCGCGGCCGGGGTTGATTTTGCCGTGCGCCAGTGCGGCATCACGATGATTGTCACGTCGCGGCAGTTTCTCGA
>CAZWUZ010000166.1:0-8792 GCA_964637655.1 uncultured bacterium
AGGCGGCCGAGGAGACGGTCGGCGCGCCGCTGATGCAGCATGGCGAGTCGCCCCGCGGTATCGACCCGCACCGTCAGCCGCCGGGCCGCGCTGTCCACTTCCGGCGCCGCCAGGCGCAGCAGCCCGGCGAGTGCCGGATCGAGTTCCGCCAGCAGTTCCGGCCAGCGTTCCCCCACCACCCGCGGCAGGTCGTCCGCGGCCACCGTCTCCGGTTCGTGCACGGTGATGCCCGCCACCTGCGGCAGTTTCTCGCGCAGGCAGGCGCAGAGTGTTGCGCGCTGCGTCGCGCTGAGGGTATGCGCCGTGCGCACCGCCAGCGTCAGCGCGACATCGTCGAATTCCAGCCCGGCAACGGTGATACCCGTCACCGGGCAGGCCGACGGCTGCAGGCGGTGAACGGTCACGGATGCTGCGCCATCAGCGCCAGCGCCACCGCCGGCGCGGGATTATCCACCGGGACCTCGGTGACGTTCCCCGAACGCCGCTCGCGCAGTTCGACAATGCCGCGCGCCAGACCCTTGGCGCCAACGGTGAGCCGCAGCGGGGAGCCGATGAGGTCGGCGTCGTTGAACTTCACCCCGGGGCGCTCATCGCGATCATCGAGCAGCACCGCCATCCCCGTGCGCGCCAGTTCGCGGTAGACGGTTTCCGCCGCCGCCATGGTCGCGTCCCCGGGCTTGCCGAGCGCCACGATCTGCACGCTGAACGGGGCCACCTCGCGCGGCCAGATAATCCCCTTGTCGTCGTGGTGCTGCTCGATGACCGCGGCAACCATGCGCGTGACGCCGATGCCGTAGCAGCCCATGAGCATCGCGGCCGCCTCCCCCTGCTCGGTGAGGAAGGTGGCACCGAGTTTCTCGCTGTACTTCGTGCCGAGTTTGAACACATGCCCCATCTCGATGCCGCGCCGCGCCGCCAGCGGCTTGCCGCAGCGCGGGCACGGATCGTCCGCCGCCACGGTGAGCAGGTCGGCCCACGCGTCGACGGAAAAATCGCCCGGCTGCACCCCGGTGAGATGGTAGTCGGCGCGGTTGGCACCGGTGGCGGCATTGACCATGCCGCGCACCGTCCAGTCGGCGAGCAGGCGCACGCCGCTGAGGCCGACCGGGCCGGCAAAGCCCGTCGGCGCACCCGTCACCTTCGCCACCGTGGCGTCGTCCGCCAGCGCCAGGTCGTTGACGGCGAGGATATTCTTCAGCTTGACCTCGTTGATGGCGCGGTCGCCGCGGATGAGCACCACCACCGGCGTGCCGTCGCCGACATAGACCATCGTCTTGATCAGGTCGCGCGATTGCAGCTTGAGGAAGGACGCCACCTCCTCCACCGCGTGGAGGTTCGGCGTATGCACCGCGGTGCCGCCCGTCGCCGCCGGCACCGTCGCCGGGGCGGGGACGTCCACGCCCTCGGCGCGTTCCACGTTGGCGCCGTAGCCGCAGGCCGTGCAGGCGATGACCAGATCCTCACCCGAGTCGGCGAGGATCATGAATTCGTGCGACTGCGCCCCGCCGATGGGGCCGCTGTCCGCCTCCACCGCCGCGTAGGTGCAGCCGCAGCGGCGGCAGATGTTGCCATAGGCGTCGTACATCGCCCGGTAGGTGGCGTCGAGCGAGGCGGCATCGGCATGGAACGAATAGCCGTCCTTCATCAGGAACTCGCGCCCGCGCATCACCCCGAAGCGGGGACGGATCTCGTCGCGGAACTTGGTGCCGATCTGGAACAGGTTTTTCGGCAGGTCGCGATACGAGCGGATCTCGTGGCGCACGAGATCAGTGATGACCTCCTCGTGGGTCGGCCCGAGCCCGAACTCGCGCCCCGCGCGGTCCTTGAGTTTCATCATCGTCGGTCCGTAGACCGCCCAGCGCCCGCTCTCCTCCCACAGTTCGCGCGGCTGCATGATGGGGAGCAGCACTTCCTGCGCGCCCGCCGCGGTCATCTCCTCGCGCACGATGCGCTCGATGGCGCGCACCGCGCGCACCCCGAGCGGCAGCCACGAGAAGACCCCCGAGGTGAGTTTGCGGATGAGCCCGGCACGGAGCATCAGCTTATGGCTGATCAGTTCCGCCTCCGCGGGCGTCTCTTTCAACGTGGGCAGGTAGCACTGGGACAGGCGCATGGTCATCGTCCGCCGCCCGCATGCGCGGGCGCGGTCCTTTCCGCAACAGGTCGGGAATACAGTCCTCGCCCGCCATGGCGGCGGCAGGTGCAGGTTCAGCAGGCGATACCGGAACGGTGCTGCGGCAGGGTTCCCCTCCCATGCCGCCACCATAGATACTACACCCCGCCCCCCTTGTCAAACCGCGTCCGGCCGCGGCATTTCCCGACGCTGCGGCGCGATTCAAGCCGTGCACGGCAACAGCCGATATACCAGTAGGCGGCGGCGGCAGTGTCGGCCGCGGAAAGGACGGGACGCAGATGGGTATCGGGGCAGTCGGCGCCATCGGGGCACAGCCCAGCGCATTTATCTATCAGCCCTCCGCCCCGACCATGCGGCAGGAGCAACCCGCTCCGCTGCAGGCGCTTACCGGCGCCGTCCGCGCCACCCAGCAGGCGCAGGGGCAGGGTGGCGACTCGCTCTTCCTCTTTCAGGGCAACCTGACCGCTTCACCCGTCTCATTGGAAAACAGTTCACTGGCCGCCATCAGCGGTGTGCCGCGCGAAAAGGCGTCGGCACTCGCTGCGGCGCTCGGGCAGTTGAGCGGCGAGCAGCGCAGTTCCCTCCCCGGCTTCGTCCCGGTTACCGCGGGCAATGTCGATGCCGTCACCGCGGCGGTGCAGCGCGGCCCGGCCGCCGTCGCGGCCATTCCGGGCGCGCAGCGCGGCACGCAGGGCGTCGGCAGCGGTCTCCTCCTCGACATCACCGGCTGAACCGCACCGCTTGCGGCGACCGGTAGTGCGTGGTATAGGTGTCCGTATGGATGATGCCGCGCGCACCGCGCTGGACGCCTACCTGCAGGACGGTTTTGCCGCGACCGCACCGGGTGCCCCGCCTGTGTTTCCCCTGCCTGACGAACCGCCTGTCGCCGACTGGCGCGCGACGTACTGCGCGGATAGTGACGCGCACGCGGCATTTGCCCGCCTGCGCGCCGCGCTGGCGCAGCTGCAGCTGCCGGTACGGGCCGGGCTGAAGGAGACCGACGCGTACCGTGCGGTGATGCGCCGCGGTGAGGCGGTGGACGCGGCGGCCGTCGGCGGCACGCTCGAGTTGCCCGGCGCGGAACGCCTCACACTGCAGCTGGCCAGTCATCCGCTGGCCGGTACGCTGCCGGTCATCACCGCCCCGACCCATGCCAGTTTCCGCGTGCTGGTGCAGGCGCTCGCCTGCCGGCATGAACCGGAACCGGTGCGCGACGCGGTGAACGCCATGCTCATCACCGGCATGCGCAACTGGGACCGCGTACACCGTTACCGCGACGCGTGGCTGGCCGCGCAGCCCGATGGCGACTGGGGGACCGAGCTGCAGCGCGCGGCAGCGGCGGAGCCGTGGCGGCTTGGCGACACGGTGATGCTGCTGACTGACGCACCCTACAGCGGCTGCACGGCGGCGGCGCTCGGGCTGCCGCTCAGCGACAGTGAATGGCGGGCGCAGTCGCTGGTCATCCGCCGCGAGCACGAATTCCACCATTACCTGACGCGCCGCCTGCACGGGCGGATGCGTAACCACCTGCTTGATGAACTGCTCGCTGACCGGGCCGGGCTGCTGGCCGCGCGCGGCGCCTATGACCCGTCGCTGGCGCGCGCCTTTCTCGGACTCGCAGCGGACGACAGCATCCGCCCGGAAGGCCGCTTCTTCACCTACTGCACCGGGCTGCCGCCGGCGGCACACCGGCCGCTGGCCGCGGCGGCCGGACGCGCCATCACCGCGCTCGCCGCGCTGCCGCACGACCCGGCCACCGCCGTGCGCGACACGCTGGCGCTCACGCTGCTGACGCTGGCGGAACTTGCGGCAGATGACGCAGGAACGCGCGTGGCCGCCGCGCAGCAGCGCGCCGCACACTGGTATGCCGTGAAAGGATGACCCATGTCTGAACTCCGGTTGAACACCGTTTCCAACGAGTGGGTGATCATCGCCCCGTCGCGGGCGCAGCGCCCGTACGATTTCGCCACCGCCGCCGTGGCGCGCCCGCCGCGGCCGCAGCAGCGCGCCGACTGCCCCTTCTGCCCGGGAAACGAGCACCGGTCGGAGGAGACCTACCGCCACGGCAACGGCGCTACCTGGCAGGTGCGGGTCGTGCGCAACAAGTTTCCCGCGCTGCTGCCCGACGGCATCCCGCAGCGGACGCAGGACGGGGTGTTCCGCGCGATATCCGGCGTCGGCATCCACGAGGTGATTATCGAGCATCCGCGCCATGACGCGCAGCTCGCGCGGCTGCCGGTCGCGGACATCGCCGCGGTGCTCGACGTCTGCCGCCACCGCCACCGCACCGTCGCCGCCGACCCGCGCATCGCCGCGGTGGTGATTTTCAAGAACCACGGGCCGCGCGCGGGGACTTCGCTGGAACACGCGCACCTGCAGCTCATCGGCACCCCGGTGGTGCCGCCCCAGGTGCGCGTGCGCCACGAGCGGGCGCTGCGGTTCTATGACGAGTTCGGCGACTGCCTCTACTGCCGCATGCTGGCGCAGGAACTGGCGGCGGCGCAGCGCATCGTCGTCGCCACCGACTACTTCGTGACCTTCATCCCCTTCGCCGCGCTCTCCCCGTTCCACACCTGGATTTTCCCGCGCCGCCACTGCAGTTCCTTCGCCGAACTGGCGGACGCGGAACTGCACGACCTGGCGGAAAACCTGCGGCAGTACCTCGGCAAACTCGACCGCGGGCTGCACAACCCCGATTTCAACCTGAGCATCCGCTCGTTTCCCGCCGCCGGGCAGGCGGACCCCGCCCTGCACTGGTATGTCAGCGTCGTGCCGCGCGTCTCGCAGACCGCGGGCTTCGAACTCGGCTCAGGGATGTTCGTCAACGGGGCATGGCCCGAGGAGAGCGCGCGCTTCCTGCGGGAAACGGACTGATTCAGCGCGGGGCGAAGAGGCGGGTGCGCACCGGCTGCCAGCACTGCCCGTCGCGGTCGGCAAAACGTCCCTGCCACGCCGCCGCGCCCGCCAGTCCGTACTTGCCGACCAGCGCCAGTTTCAGGTCGAGCGAGCGCACATTCTCGAACCAGATCTCGTGTTCGCCCCCCTGCACATCGGTGAATGACATATACATGACGCTTTCGGTGTCCAGCCAGACCGGCGGCTGCTGCCAGGTCTGCACCGCCAGCGTGTCCCCGCGCCGCGTCGCGGTCACGCTGTCGCAGGCCAGATCCCACGTCTCGTCGAGCGTCAAGGCGCGGAACGCCGCGGGGCGGATATGCCGCGGCGCCGTGTCAGGCGACGCGGGATCGCGCAGGTGTTCCCAGTCGTACGCATAGAAGGGGACCGCCAGCAGCAGTTTGTCGGCGGGTACCTCGTCGAGGGTCTGCACCACGCCCTGCTCGACCCATTCCAGCGACGCCACCGGACCGTTCTGCGGGCTCATGCTCCAGTGCTGGTCGTACGCCATGAGAATGACGAAATCAGCGGCGCGGGCAAGGCCGGCACGGTCGTAGCGGTCGGCAGCAGTTGACCAGCGCCGCGTGATGCAGACCGCCAGCGGAATGCCGCGCGCGCGCAGGTGCGCACCCAGCCGGGCGGTGAACGCCGTCAGCGCCGCGGCATCTTCGACCGGGTGGTTCTCCGCATCGAGCACGATACCGTCGGCAGCGCAGGTCTCCGCGAAAGCCACCACCGCCGCCACTGCCGCCGCCATGAGCGGTTCGCTGTTCAGCAGTACGTGTGCCGGGGCCGCCTGCAGCAGTTGCACCGTCGGCCAGACGCGGCAGCCGCGCGCCTGCGCGGCGGTGACATAGGCGCGGCTGGCGCGCCGCCGGTTGACCGTCAGTTCACCGTTCTCCACGCCCAGCGCCAACCAGACAGGTGAGAGGACCGAGACCGCATCGGTGGTAATCGTCACGGTCTCCGGGTTGTATTCCCAGAGCAGCATGAGCGCGGGGCGGGCAGCAGGCGCGGCAATGACCGGTTCCACCGTGACCGACATGCCCGGGGTTGTCATCTCCGCCACAACCGCCGGAGCCGGCACGGGTGCAGACGCGGCCGGTAGTGCGGTCTGCGCGGCGGTCTCGGGGACAGCCAGGCGCAGGCGCATCCGGACCTCTTTGTCGAACACCCCGCTTATTTCCGTTGTCAATTCGTCCGCCCATGCGGCAGGTACGCACGGTAAAGCAATAATCAAAACCAGCAGAGCAGGAACGAAAACCATGTTCTTCATACGTTGCAGCAGTGTACCTGCCGGCCAACTCCGCGTCAAGTTCAGTGTGCTATCCGCCTGATGAAAGGTGTCATTTTTATGACACATCGGTCTTTGCCATGTCAGAATATCAACGCATCAATTGTTAGGATAATTTCGTCTTTATAATTCAGGTGGTTATAAACAATAAAAATACTTGACAAATGGCAGATCGTTTGCTAAAATGATGGGCGTGGTACAAAGTGAAGCGAAAAACCTTGAAAGGAGAAGTAATATGAAGAAACAGTCAGGTTTCACCCTCATCGAGCTGCTGGTTGTCGTCGCGATCATCGGTATTCTCGCCGCGGTCGCGATCCCGAAGTTGCTGTCGGCCATTGAGAAGTCGAAGGTCGGCGCGTCGGCCGGTGACATCGGCGCCATGAACTCGGCGCTGGCGCTGTATCAGGTCGACGTGACCTGCAAGAAGTTCCCGAGCACCACCCTGCTCCAGCTGTACAGCGACAATGCCGGTGGCTGGTCAGGCCCGTACATGGCGACCATCACCAGCGACCCGTGGGACAATGCCTACACGTTTACGTCCGCCGGTTCGTCCTACACGATTCAGTCGCTGCATAATTCCGACTACAACAAGTCGGAGACCATCCGCTACTGTTCGAACAGCGGCGTGATGGAATCGCTGCCGGTCTAAGTAGCACCCACAAACGGCAGGCGGAATATTCCGCCTGCCGTTTTTTTATGCCTTTTCTCCGGAGATTCGGATGCGTCACCAGCGTGGCTTCACCCTTATCGAACTGCTTGTGGTCGTCGCCATCATCGGCGTTCTCGCCGCGGTAGCGATACCAAAATTACTGTCGGCCATCGAGAAATCGAGGATCGGGGCGGCAGCAGGTGACATCGGCGCGATGAATTCAGCTATGGCGCTCTATCAGGTCGATGCAACCTGCAAAAAATTTCCCGGCACCACCCTGATGCAATTGTACAGTGACAATGCCAGCGGCTGGGCAGGGCCCTACATGGCGACCATCACCACAGATCCGTGGGAGAACAGCTACACCTATTCCAGTTCCGGCGGCAATTACACCATTCAGTCAGTGCACAATTCTGACTACCAGAAGGGCGAGACTGTCCGCTACATGTCCGATTACGGCAACATCGAATCACTCCCCTGACCCGGCGTTGCCATTCGTATTGACACCTGTCGTCCGGTGCGCTATCGTATGACCTGATGAAACCATCCTTCCTGATGAACGGGCTCTGTCTCGTGGCCGTGTTCGTCATCCTCGCCACCGGCCTGCTGGAACCGCTGTTTGTCACGCTGGTTGCCACCCTGCTGCTCTTCCTGCTCGCCGCGTGCGGCCCGCTGCCGGCCCTGCTCGAGCATGACCGCCCGCTGCGTCTCCTGTTCGCTGTTTCCGTTGTTGCGGCACTGCTCCTGTTATCCCTGCCCGCCACCGGCAACCGCTTTGCCCCGCTTGCTGAAGGGTTGCGCCTGTTTACTGTCTGGCTGTACGGACTGCTGCTGCTTGCCTGCCTGCGTGCGTATCCGTGGACCGGGCCCGTCATCTTCCGCCGGTATTATGCTGCCGCCCTGCTCGCGGCCGGCTGGGGACTGGGCCACTACCTTTTCAGCGGCGAATCACGCCTCACCGCGACCTGGGCCAATCCGTCGCTGACCGGGGCCATGCTGTTGCCCGCCCTGCTGTACACCCTGGTGCGTCACCATGTGCCCTGGACACGCCAGCGACTGGGTGCCGCCCTGCTGTTGTCTGCCGCGCTCTACTGCACCCATTCGCGCGGGGTCATCGTCGCGCTGCTGCTGGCGCTCCCCGTGCTGCCATGGTGCGAGCGTCCAGCCACACGACGCGGCCTGCTGGTGGCTGCCGCCGCCATTCTGCTGCTCGCCGGCGCACACTTTTCCGGCGGTCTGGCGCGCTGGAGCACCGGCGCCGGGGGTGACCCGCAATCGTTCGGCCGGCTGGCCATCTGGCAGGCCACCGGCGGCATCATCACCGCCTCACCCTGGCGCGGGGTCGGGGCCGGTGCTTTTGCCGAGGCCATGCCGCCGCACAAGTTTCCCTCGCTGCGCGACCCGTTCCTGTACGGCCAGATCGCCCGCCACGCCCACAATTTCTACCTGCAGGTGGCCGCAGAATACGGCCTGCCGGCACTCATCGCGCTGCTCTACCTGCTCGCCCTGCTGCTCTACCGTCTGCCGCGCGCCGCCGCCGCACCTGCCGGTGTCCGGACCGCCCTGGTGGTCTGGCTGCTGCATGCCGGTGTCGAGAATCTGTCCACCTTCACCCCGACGCTGCTGCTCGGGACTTTCCTCGCGGCCTTCATCCTGCCCCACCTCTTTCCGCCGGTGGCGCGGCTGATCCTGCCGCGACCGCTCCCCGGTGTATCGCTGCTGGCCGGCGGCATGCTGCTGCTGCTGGCCCTGCCTCCCGTTGTCGGACAGTATCATTTCGGCCGCGGCACTGAGGCCGAACAGCAGAGCGATCTCACTGC
>CAZWUZ010000167.1:0-8743 GCA_964637655.1 uncultured bacterium
ACGCGGCTGGCGGCGATGGATGCAGCCGCTGTCGCTGACCTCATCGCGCGCGACCGCCGCCAGCGGGATGCGACGGCAGCCGGGTGCAGGCAGGCGGTGGCGGCGCTGCAGGCGACGGGGGTGTGGGACGGCAATCCCGCGGACCTGAACCCGGAACAGCGTGCCGACCTGCTGGCGCGCTGGCGGGTGGTGCTCGACCACTGCCTCACGCTGGAAACGCTCAAGCAGCGGCACCGCACCTTCTGGCAGCTCAACTACCTGGCGCAGCCCGCGCTCAAGGCGCAATCGTTCCTGCTCGCGTACAGTGCGTTCACGACGGTGTGCCGGACGTCGGCGGAACTGGCGCTGATGACGGATGACAGCCGGGAACTGGCGACGCTGCTCAACGAGGAACGCCGCGACCCGGGCATCCCGGGCAACGCGCTCTTCGCGCTGCAGCAGGGGCTGACGACACCCGAAACGCTGCTGCTGCTCAATGCCGGCTATGCCAATCTCGCCTTCCTCAAGGAACGCGGGCATTTTGCGGAGGCGCGGCTGCAGCAGCGGCACGCGCAGACGCTGGCGACGGCGGACGCGGTCTTCGCGGCCCTCGGCAAAAACCCGGAGCGCATCGTTACCAATCCGCTTGCCTTCTATGAGCAGACGAGCTTCACCCTCTGGTTCCCCTTCCAGAAGAACCTGGCGGAATGGATGGGCGACGTGCGGACGACGGGGCGGCCGCCACTCATCGCGCTGAGCGACCTGCAGGCGGTGCGCAGCATGCTCGAACCGGGCGACATCATGATCGAGCGGCGCAACTGGTACCTGAGCAATCTCGGCCTGCCGGGCTTCTGGCCGCACGCGGCGCTCTACACCGGCGACCTGACGCAACTCGACGTGTATTTCGCGGAGCAGCGCGACCTGACCGGCGGCAAGCCGTTTTCTGAATATATCACGGCGGAGTTCCCGGCGGTGCGCGCGGCGTTCGACCAGCAGGTCGAGGGGTATCGCCCGAGCGTCATCGAGGCGGTGAGCGAAGGGGTCATCCTGCACCCGTTCGAGGTGAGCGCGCACGCGGATTACGTGGCGATGCTGCGCCCGCGTCTCGACCGCAAAGCGAAACTGCAGGCCATTCTCGAATCATTCCGCCATTACGGCAAGCCGTACGATTTCAATTTCGACTTCATCACCGACAACGAGGTGGTCTGCTCGGAACTGGTGGCCAAGGCGTATGAGCCGCGCGCGGGCAAAGACGGCATCCGCTTCGCGCTGGAGGTGTCAGCGGGGCGGCAGGTCGTCCCGCCCAACAGCATCATCGCGCGTTTCGACCGCGAGTACGGCACGCCGGAGGCGGCGCTCGACTTCGTCGCCTTTCTCGACGGCAGCGAGGCGGAAGGCCGCGCCCATCGCCGCGACGCGGAGGTGCTGCGCGCCTCGTGGCGCCGCCCGAAATGGGACGTGGCGCAGCACTAACGTCGTTGACGTGCGGACAGACAGGGTGATAGGATGCGGCGGCAAGCGGTGCAGGGCGCGGAGGCAAGGCGTTGCATCACGCAGAAACTTCGACACCGGCGCGGGCTGATTTCCGGCGCCGCCATTTCCCTGCTGCGTCGCGCGCGGACTGGGACGACTGGCGCTGGCAGTTGCGCCACCGGATCACGACGCTGCCGGCACTGGCGGCCATTCTCAAACTGACGCCGGCGGAACGGGCCTGGTTCACGCGGCCGCATCAGGCGCCCGGCGGCACGCTCCCGTTCGCCCTGACGCCCTACGTTGCCGCACTCCTCGCCGCCGCGCCGCGTTCACCGCTGCGTCGCACCGTCATTCCCACGCGGCATGAACTGCGCACCAGTCCGGGCGAAACTGATGATCCGCTGGCGGAGGAGCGGACCAGCCCGGTGCCGCAACTCGTGCATCGCTACCCTGACCGCGTGCTGCTGCTGGTCACGGATGCCTGTGCCGTCTACTGCCGCTTCTGCACCCGGGCGCGGCGTACGGGCCGGACAACGGCGCTGCCGCTCGCTGCGCGCCTGGCGCCCGCGCTCGACTACATCGCACGGCACCGCGCGGTGCGCGAGGTGGTCGTCTCGGGCGGCGATCCGCTCCTGCTCACCGACCGGGAACTGGGCGACCTGCTCCGGCGCCTGCGCGCGATGCCGCACGTCGAGATCATCCGCCTCGGCACGCGCGTGCCGGTAGCGCTCCCGCAGCGCATCACGCCCGGTCTCGTCCGGTGCCTCAGGCGTATGGCGCCGCTCATGGTCGCCATTCATGTGAACCACGCGGACGAACTGACGGCGGAGGCGGCCCTGGCCTGCCGGCGCCTGGCCGAGGCCGGGATCATGCTGACCGGCAACACCGTGCTCCTCAAGGGCGTGAATGACCGTGTCCCCGTTCTGCGCGACCTGCTGCGCGCGCAACTGCGCAACCGGATCCGGCCCGGCAACCTCTACCGTTGCGATGAGCGTTGCGGCACGGCGCATTTCCGGACCCCGGTGCGCAGGGGTTGCGACCTGCTGCGCGGGCTGCACGGGTGGATTTCCGGCGGCGCGGTGCCGCACTATCTCGTCGATCTGAGCGGCGGCGGCGGCAAGGTGCCGCTGGTGCCCGATTACCTGCTCGGCCGCGAGGGTGACCACCTGCTGTTCCGCAATTACGCGGGCCGTCGCTTCCGCGCCTTCGACCCGGAAGCGGACGCATGAACATCGGCCTGGTCTTTGACCTGCGCGACGAGTATCTGGCTCGCGGCTGGAGTCCGGAGGCGGCGGCGGAGTTCGACGCGGAGGAGACAATTGCCGCGATAGCGGCGGGCATCGTGCAGTCGGGGCATGCCGTGGAGCGGATCGGCGGCCTCGCGGAACTCGTGCCGCGCCTTGCGGCGGGACAACGCTGGGACCTGGTCTTCAACCTCGCCGAGGGGTGTTGCGGCAGCAGTCGCGAGGCGCAGGTTCCGGCGTTGCTCGAGGCCTGGCAGATACCCTGCACTTTTTCTGACGCGACGGTCATGGCCCTCTGCCAGCGGAAATCGCTGGCCAAGCGCGTGCTGCGCGACCTGGGATTGCCGACCCCGGACTTTGCGGTGGTGGACGACCCGGGCGACGTGCAGCACGTCACGCTGCCGTATCCGCTCTTCGTCAAACCCGAGGCCGAGGGGAGCAGCAAGGGCATTGACAGCGCCAGCATCGTGCATGACCCCGCCGCGCTGGCGCGACGCTGCGCCGTACTCCGCGCGCGCTTCGCCCAGCCGGTGCTCGTCGAGACCTGCCTGCCGGGTCGTGAATTCACGGTGGGCCTGCTCGGTACCGGCATGGAGGCCGTTGCGGTCGGCGCGCTGGAAGTCGTGCCGCTGCCGGCGGCCGAGCCCGGGGCCTACACCTTCCGCAACAAGGAGGAGTGTCGCGACCGTATCGCCTACCGGCTGACGACCGGGCCGCTGGCGGAGGAACTCGCGGTGCTGGCGCTGGCGGCCTGGCGCGGTGTTGGCGGACGGGATGCCGGACGCATTGATTTCCGGCTCGACGCTGACGGCCGGCCGGCCATTCTCGAAATCAATCCGCTGCCCGGCCTGCGCCCCGGCTACTCCGATCTCCCGCTGCTCTGCGCGCAGCAGCATATCAGCCATGGCGAACTGATCCGGCGCATCCTTGCGTCGGCGGCGGTCCGTTGCGGTGCTGTATGAAACTCCTCATCGCGCATAACGCCGTGGCTGCGGATGCCGCGCCTGATTGCGCGGATGTCCTCACGCAGGTGCACGCAATAGCGGAAGCTGCCGCAGCGGCGGGGCATGAGGCCGCGACGCTGGCGTGGCCGGACGACCCGGCAGCGGCGCGGCGCGCGCTGGCACAGGCCGTCCCGGACGCAGTCATCAACCTGGTCGAGGAGGTGGGTGGCGTCGAGGCGGATGCCTGCGTTGCGGCGGCGCTGCTGGAGGAGGCGGGAGTGCCGTTCACGGGGTGCGGGGCAAGCGCCCTGCAACTGACGGCGAACAAACTCACCGCCAAGGCAGTGCTCGCCGCGCAGCAGTTGCCGGTGCCGCGCTGGCGCAGCGCGGACGGTCGCGGCAACGCCGCCACGCCCGGCACCTTTCTCCTGAAGCCGGAGGCGACACACGGGTCGGCCGGGCTCGACGAGGAACATCTCTATACAGCAGCGGACGACGTGACGCTGTGCGCGCGGCTCGCGGCGTACGCGGAGCCGCGATTTGCCGAGGAGTTTATGCCCGGGCGCGAGTTTGCCATCGCGCTGCTCGAACAGGAGATGCTGCCCGCGCCGCTGGCGCCGGCCGAAATCGTTTTTACCGGTGCGGCACGCATCGTCGGCTATGCGGCCAAGTGGCTGCCGGAGAGTTATGCCGGTGCGCATACCCTGCGGCGGCTTGATTTTCCCCCGGAGGACGGGCCGCTGCTCAGCGAGGTTGTGGCGCTGGCCCGACAGTGCTGGCGGATACTCGGTCTCGCGGGTTATGCGCGCATCGATCTCCGCTGCGGTGACGATGGCCGGCCGCGCGTGCTCGATGTCAACGCCAACCCCTGCCTTGCGTCCGACGCCGGTTTCCTTGCTTCCGCAGCCGCTTCCGGCCTGTCGCTGGCGCAGGTATTCGAATGCCTGCTCGCTGCGGCGTGCCGGCGGAGCGGGGTGCACCATGTCTGAACGTATTTTCCGGACGGAGCCGGTCGCGGCCGACCGGGCCGCCATCGACGCACTGGTCGCAGCGACGGGCTTTTTCAGCGCGGCGGAGCGGGCGGTCGCGGTGGAACTGGTCGACGAGCGGCTGCGGCGCGGCGACGCGAGCGGCTACTGTTTCCTGCTCGCCGGCGAGGCGAGCGGCCGCCTGCACGGCTACTGCTGCTACGGGCGTGTGCCCTGTACCCGAGGTGCCCATGATCTCTACTGGATCGTCGTGGGCCCCGAACAGCAGCGGCAGGGACTGGGGCGTGAACTCGTGGCCCGCACCGCGGCGGCGGTCGTGCAGCAGGGCGGCTGCCGGCTCTACGCCGAGACCTCGGGGCGGCCGCAGTACGCGCCGACCCGGGCCTTTTATGCGCGGGCCGGTTTCCGGTGCGAAGCAACGCTTGCGGACTTCTACGCGCCGGGCGATGACAAGCTGATCTATGTGCTGGCGCCGCTGGTGCCTGATGCCGGCGTGCGGCGCATGGAACTGACGGACGCGTAGCGCGCGTTCAATCGCCGGCGCCGTCCGCGGTATTCGCGCGGTAGATACGCCCGGCACGCAACTCCGCATATAACTGCCGCCGCCACAACTCGGCCTGTTCGCGGCTGACTCCGAACGCGGCCGCCGCCTCGTCCATTCCCGCGAAACCGTCGAATGTTCCGGACGGGCAGTAGCCGGTATCGAGGCGGAGCAGCCCCTGTTCCGAGTAGTAGTACGGATGGATGCGGCAGATGAGCGGCCGGACGGCAACGGGCAGGAGGCAGCCGCCGGTACCGAGAAACCAGCAATCGCCGGCGGGACGGCGGCGGAGTGCCTGTCCCTTGCTGTCGCTTGCGCGGAAAACGAGGCGGTGCCAGTGCGGGTCCTCAGCGTCGGGCCAGTTGTCGGGCGCGTAGTAGTGGTCAGCGAGAAAGCGGAATTCGTGGAAATCATCACGCCCTGTGTGCAGGCGGATGCGGTCGAGGTCGGCGTCCGTGATGTTGATGTCGCAGATCTGGCAGCAGGTGCGGCGGGTCGCGGCGCAGGCCAGGCAGGGTGCGGGACTGGTCATCCGTCGACCTGCTGCAGGTGCACGATCCGGTCCATGCGTGCGGCTACGCGTTCGGAATGGGTGAGGCAGATGACGGTCTGCGCTGCCGCCGCGGCAAGCAGATCGTCGAGGATGGCCTGCTCGGTCCCGGCATCGAGCCCGGAGGTGAACTCGTCGAGGATAAGCACCTGCGGCTCGCGGATGAGCGCGCGGCCGAGCGCCAGGCGCTGGCGCTGGCCGGTGGAAAGGTCGAGCCCGCCAACGCCAAGGATGGTGTCGAGACCGTCAGGCAGGGCGGCAACCGTGTCCGCGAGGCGCAACGTCGCGACGAGCCGGCACAGGGCGGTGTCATCGGCCATGGCCCAGCCGAGCGCGAGGTTCTCGCGGACACTCAGCTTGAAGAGATGCGTGGTCGGACCGACGAAGCCGAAGAAGGAAAGATAGAAATCGCGCGGATAGGTAGGGATAGCGCGGCCGCCAAAAAGAATCTCGCCGGCCTGCGGCTCCTCCTGCCGCATGACGAGCGCGGCCAGCGTGCTCTTGCCGCAGCCGCTCGGCGCCATGACGGCGACCTTCTCGCCCGCGGCGAATTGCAGTGTGAGGTCGCGGAAAACCGCCCGCCCGGCCGGCCGGGCAAAGGCGACCCGGCGCAGTTCCAGCGCGGCCCCGGCGGGGGTCAGGGTGAGGTCGCCGGCCGGCCCGGCGGGCATCGTGTCGGTTTCGAGGAGTGCGGTGAGCCGGGCCAGACTGGCCGTGGCCGAGGAATGGTTGAGCAGGGCGTAGCAGGTGTAGTTGATGTACTCAGAGCAGTAGAGCAGCACCTGGACGAAAGCGATGATGATGCCGGTGGTGATGGTCGTGTCGCCGCGCACGGCGAGGAAAGCGCCGACCGCAACGGGCGCCGCGGCGCCAAGCCGGGTGAGATGCTGCAAGGCGCTCCAGGTCCCGTCGATGCGAATCTGCTCCGCTGTCGCCGCCGCCTGATAGGTGCGGTACACGGCGCGGAAGCGGTCGGTGAAGAAGGCGCCGCGATTGCAGACGCGGATATCGGCCACGCCGGCGATGGTGTCGATGGCCGTGTCGCTGTAGGCGGACTGCGCGGCCCGGGTGCGCAGCGCCCGGCGGGCGACCGGCGCGTAGGAGGCGAGCACGAGGGCGGCGGCGAGGCCGAAGAGCGCGAAGGAGGCGAACGTCAGCAGCGGATTGAGGAAGAGCAGCCAGACCGCGAGCGCGAGCGTGGCGATGACAAAGATGGCTGTGTAGAGCACATGGCTGTAGAAGAACGAGCCGACCTCATCCACGTCGGCGGTCAGGCGGGTCAGCAGGTCGCCGGTGGTGAACCGGCTGAAAAAGGCGGAACGCTTGGCGAGGAGCCGCGCCAGCAGTTTCTCCCGCACGCCGGCCTGCACGTCCTGGTTCAGGCGCACGGCAAAGCGGATGCAGAGCAGGTTCAGCAGGAAGGAGACGGCGCCCGCGAGCACCAGGCCCGCGGCATAGAGGAGCAGCAGGCGGCCATCACGCGCCGGCATGACGACGTCGATGAGCTGTCCGGTGAGCCAGGGAACGAGAAACTGGACGGCGCTGGCAGCGACGGCAAAGAGGAGGAAGGCGGCGAGCAGGCGGCGGGAGCGGCGCAGTTCGCCGGCGAAGAAACTGACGGTCCGTGCCAGCGAACGCAGGAAATCAGGCAGGCCGTCCGCAGGCGCTGCGTCCGCCAGTTCGTCGTGCGCGACAGGTTCCCGGTTCGCCATGGCGCGATGGTAGCATGCAGGGAAAACCAGGGTCAAACGGGGTGCCGGTGACGCAACCTGATCCCGTTGACGGCGGACAGGGAGGGTGTTGTCATGTCAGTGGTGAATGTGCATAACCTTTGACAGGAAAAAAACGGTCACGTACTGGCAGTCAGCGGCGGCATACCATTCCGCAATAGTACCACCGCAATGAGTCGGCGTACGCGACGGGTATTTCCGCCGGTGTGCTACAGCCAGCGGCTGATTTTGTCACGGAAGCGGGTGTAGAGGAACGAGACGGCGATGAGGCAGACGCCGAGCCCGAAGAAGGCGATGATGCGGTAGAGTGTTTCGAGCCGCCAGATATCGACGAGCAGCGCGCGCAGCAGGGCGAGGGCAAAGAGGGCGAGTCCCAGCCGGCGCCAGGATGCTGTTTCCCACCAGATGCCGAACCCGGCGAAGACAAACGCGGCGACCGCCCACCCGAGCGTGACGTAGGTGGTGTGGAATAGTTCTGCGCGGTAGATGACCCAGGCAGTAAAAAGCCCGGCGACCAGAGTCAACAGCGTGGTGAGGAACCGTTGTGCCCGGTCGTCGAGAAATGACAGGACGGTGCGCGGCTGCAGCGCCAGCAGACGTTCGCACAGCAGGTAGCCGAAGGCGAAGCAGAGGCCTGACACGGCGTGCACGACGGGAGCGTCCACCACGACGAAACGCAGCGCCAGCCAGCCGGCAAAACCGAGCAGCACGATCTGCAGCAGGCCGAAACGGAACGGCATGGCGGCGAGCGCGAGCGCCAGTGCAAGCCCGAGGCAGACCGGCCCGAAGAGCAGCTCGTCGAGCAGCAGCTGACCGGTGAGTATGGCCACGGCAGCGGTCAGCGCGCCGAGCAGCAGCAGGTGGCAGTAGAGGACGCCCGCGGCGAGGAGGAGTGATTCACGCCCCGCCCGGCGCTGCTGCCAGTAATGCCATTCCGGCAGCACACCGCACACCAGCAGCATACTGGCGGCGGACACGGCGTAGAACGGCCAGAGTTCGCCGGCGGCCGCCTGCTGGTGCGCGGTCCAGACCGTGTGCAGGGCAAAGTAGCCGCCGGCGACCGCGAGCGACGGGCTGCGCAGCAGTCCGGCGCCCAGAGCGAAGGCGGCGAACATGGCGAGCAGCAGCCAGTCAGGGAGCGGCGCAATGAAGTGCGCGGCAGTGATGAGCCAGTGCAGCAGCACGGCGCCGGGGAGCGCAAACCCGCAGGCGACGCGCGTGGCAACAGAAGCAGCGGCAGGCGCGGCGCCGCGTTCCCGCAGAAATTCGTAGAGCTCCGCCTGCTTTTTCGCT
>CAZWUZ010000168.1:0-5932 GCA_964637655.1 uncultured bacterium
TTGTGTTCAGCATGTACGAACCATTCGGCATAATCCGGAGTTCGGCATTATGACGATTATGCCGCATTCGGCATAAGCGGCATTCATTCGCCACGCATTTGCTGGAAAACGGCTACGATATCCGTTCCATCCAGAGTTTGCTCGGTCACACTGACATCAGGACGACAATGATCTACACGCACGTCGCCGCCAAGAACCGACTGGGGGTCAAATCGCCGTTGGATGAAGCCACTTGAGTGTTCCATTCGTGCTACCGGTGCAAAAACGATAGTCTCGGTTGACCTTCTCCCAAAATTACGTCCAAGTTGATATGGGAAATAGCCGCCCACTCCCCTCACGCGGGGGCGGGGAGATGTCGCCGGGCAAGCCGCGCGACAACTCCCCGCTGTCGTGGTGATGCCCTGGGCGTGCGCACAGATCGTGCGCGAGAAGAGCGCACGAACTGTGGCATCCGCTCCAGCGCCGGGCATTCTGCCCGGCACTTTTGCGGACTTCGCGCCCGGGCACCACCCCGCCCCGCACCCCGGCACGGGCGGCCAATCTACTGGCTACCACTGAGATTCCTTAGCGTTTTCAGCGCCATATCACCCAACAATCCCACTTGCCTACTAGAACCAATGCCGCCTACACTCGCGCAGGCGATGGAAATAATAGTGGTTTCCTCATTATTGCATAACAGGATCCTCATAAATGAGATGGAAAGAAAGAACCCCGGCATTTCTGCCGGGGCTTGTCTGCATACCTGAATCTGGCTCGAGGAATGAATCCTCGTCCACCGGTTTCCCTCACCCTCACCGCATACGGGCAAGGATCTCGATACAGGCGCATGCCGACGTAAACATTGTATCACGTTACTGATTTTTCTGCCACGATATTATCACATATTATGCAATACATTATAAAAAAATATTTTCGGCATCATTTTGCTGGAGTGTTGTTTCAAACAATCTACTGATCACCACCATTGAGATTCCCCTGCGTTTTTAACGCCCTTTTCTTTCAACAATCACGCAATCAATAACATCCCCCAAGGTCTGAATCCCACGTTCTAGACTGGCACTATGCATTTGATATAGTGGGAAAATATGTCTAATAGAGCGGCAAAGTGGGATAAAAACGACATTATTCTTGACAAAAAAAGCCTATTGTGGTAATATACAGTAGGACATGCACCAATGCACTAACCGCTAGCGCGGTTAGTACAGGAAAGGCGGGCGGATATGCTGAATTGTCGCAAGATAACATCCGGTAATGAAACCGCCGCCGCCGACTACTATGCTACCGAAAACCGCTACTATTCCGATCAGGCCCAAGGTGGGCTGAGGATTCAGGGAACGCTGGCCGCTTACTTGGGGTTCCAACCCGGTGAACAGATAACCGCCAACGAGCTGGCAGCGCTTCTTGCCGGTCGGGATCGCAGCGGGGAAGATGTTCTTGCTAAGCGTGAGAAACACCGGGTGTCGGCGTATGACCTTACCTTTTCCCCGGACAAGTCTGTCTCTGTGGCTGTGCTCGATGATCAACGTCTGATCGATGCGCACCACCGAGCCGTATCGCTGGCTATGGCTGAGATCGAAGCGCGATACCTTCGCGGCCGGGATCGCAGCGGAACGAACCATGAAGGTGATGGCCGGGCGGCCTGGGCTACGGCTACGGACAACCTGTCGAGATCTGGCGACCCACATCTGCACACGCATGCGATTGTTCTCAATATGAGCGAACGCGGGGGCAAAGTCGCGGCGCTTGATGGGAAAAAGCTCCTGCGCCGCGATGTGGTCATGTTGGGGGGAGAAATATATCGCCAAGTGCTCAGGCGGGAGGTATCTGCTCTCGGATACTCTACCTCAGAAACTAAAAACGGGTGGCGTTTGGATGCTGTCAGCATTGACCTCTGCCGGGAACTGTCAAGCAGGAGAAACGAAATCACTGCGGCGTTGGGACGGGCGGCGCTTAAAAAGGGCGATGGGGTAATTTTGTCGGCTCGTGAGCGCGAACGCATTGGGATCGCAGGGGGGACGGTTGAAGAAGTAGGGGAAAGGATTATTACGATAACCGCGGCGAATGGATGCCGTGCCGATATCCCGATCGCGGGGACGGATGCCGCGGCGTGGGCGATGACTCGTGTTGCTAAGGATAATTCTCCCGGTAGCGCGGAAGCAGTCCAGCACTGGCGCGCTGTTGCAGCAAAGTACAAGACCTCTGTCGAACACGAGCGCCAGCGCGCTGCAATCGAATACGCGCAATGGCGTGATGCCGCGGCATATTCATTGTGGGCGCAGCATGGGAGGGAAGGCAAAGCGGAAAGCGAACGTGAAGCATGGGGGCGTGCTGCTGTGCGCGCGACCGCAAGGCAAGCCTGGGCGAGCCGGGAAGCGATGCTGTATGAGTACTTGCGTGAACGCGGTGACGAATTGCTTACGATTGCGCAGGCGGAAGAGCGGCTTGAACAGGCAAAACAAACGGGTATTCTTGCGCACGACGGCGCCGGACGCTTTACGTCGTGGGATCTCGTTGAGGCGGACAGAAAGTGTGTGCTGGCGCTGGATCATGCGGTGTCGGCTGAATTGGTGCGTGCCGACGCCGATAAACTGCTTGCCCGGGTGACTGCCTGCGATAGTGGCAGAGTCCCGCTGGATAGCGAGCAGCAGGAGGCCGTGCGAGCAATCCTTGCCTCAGAGCGCGGTGTGGTGGCGATACAGGGAACGGCGGGTGCCGGTAAGTCGACTATGTGCCGTGCTTTGAAAAGCGCGGCCGATATCGCCGGGATAGAGGTTATCGGGGCAAGTGTGGCCGGCAAGGCTGCCGCGAACCTGCGTGATTCGTCAGGGATTCAGTCCTACACGATGGTTGGCTTGCTGAATAACTACGATAAACAGCAACCGGGTAGCAGGAAGCCACGTGTTGTCGTCGTTGACGAAGCCAGTATGGTTGGGACACGGGCGATGGCGCGATTGCTTGAACGGGCCGCAGCTCATGGTGATAAGATTGTCCTGATGGGTGACCGTGCGCAGTTGTCTGCGATCAATGCCGGCAGACCCTTCGAGAGAATCCAGGAGCAGGCGGCTGTGCGCGGCGAACTGCTGACACTGACGAGCAACCACAGGCAGACCAATCCTGTGCTGCGCGAGGCGGTGGAATATGCCCGCAGGGGGCAGATGGCGGAAACGATCAGGGTATTGGATGAAGCCGGTGCTGTGATCGAATACGATAGCGAAACGGACAAGAATACAGGGATCTCCCGCCATGAAGTGATTGCGGAAATTTTCAAACGAGGGGACCTGGTACTGACCTGCACCCGAACCGATCGCGACAGGCTGAACGCCGCAATTCGCAGCCGGCAGGTGCTGTCAGGCGAGGTTGCCGCCGGGAGCGCGACGGTTGTTACCTATAAAGACGAAGATGGTATCGAGGTCGATAAGGGAATCTCTCTGGGTGCTGGGGATCGTGTTGTATTCAAGGAGAATGACCGCCGCTTTGGCATCTGCAATGGCGACACGGGAACTGTCGTCAGTATGTCGGGCGACGGTGCGCTGGATGTCCGCCATGATGACGGTCGCGAAATATCCATGGGTAATTATCGGGCGCTTGACCATGGATACGCCCTGACAACTGCATCAGCACAGGGACAGACATGCCAGCGCGTTATTATCGATGCGGCAACCGCGCATGGTGTCCATGACGCCCGTTCCGTGTACGTGCAAATATCTCGTGCACGTGAGCAGGCGCTTATATTCACGGACGACAAAGAACGCCTTCTGGAAAATGTTCAGGATATGGCCGTGCCCATGGATACACTCGGGTTTATTGCGACGACTATGGCGAGCGCGATAACACCGGAACATGAATTGCTTGCTGCAAACGGTAACCATGTGGTGCACACACACTCACAGGCGACGCGGCGACCTGTCGTGAGTGCACAGACAAGTTCGTCGTCTGTTGCGGTGCCGACTTTCGAACAGTTCCGGAAAATGCCGCTCAGGCAGCAGCGTGCCGAATGGATACGGCGCGAGCGGGACGCATACACCGACAGCTTGACCGGCGCTCGCAGTCGCGCATGGGCGGAACGTCACTCCATTATGCGGATGGAAACCATCGATGTGCACGGTGGGAAAGTCGTCAGGCCGGTCATCGCCAACGGATTTCAGGGGATGATTGATATTGACAGATTCAAACTGATAAATGACACGTGGGGGCATGCATACGGGGATGCATTCCTCCGTCGCACCGTTGAATATTTGCAGGAGAAAATGGTCGGGAAGGCAGAAGTCATTCGCTTTGGCGGGGAGGAAATTCTGATATGGCCAAGGCCAGGGGTTTCTAACCATGCGGTAGTCGCAGCAGTCGACAGTGCCCGGGAAGAGTTCCAGAGGACACTCATCAATACGCCCGATGGCAGACGCAGGTTTAGTTTCAGCGCGGGATTTGGATTGACACAGCAGGCGGCGGACGAGGCGTTATACAACGCAAAGCACGCGGGGCGCAACCGCGTGTACACAGAGGAGGGAATGTATGGAAGACAAAGACGGGCAGAAGTGTATCCGGAGAGATCATACCGGGAGCAGGAAAACGCCCCCACCTCGGGAATATCGTCCGACGTGGGAGGAACGATTGGAAACGGATTATTGGTATCGCCAGATAGGGAGGATCGCCGGCCTGAACAAGCTGAAGTAGCAACAGCAAGGCAGGCATTGAACGATGCGCGCGAAGTCGGCAGACGTGCTGATGCTGAGCATAGTGCACGGCGGATCGCACATCTGCAGGGGCGTACATATCGTGTTGGGGATTCCATGACCCCAACGAAAGGTACGCGTCGTGCGGCGGAACAGCAACCGAGAAAATCTGTCTGGACGATAACGCGGGAGTCATATATTGAGCAGGCAGGGAAGAATGGCGCTGATGTTGGTGCAGCCGGCAAGATGTATGACCGCCTCTGCTCTCGCATTGACATTAGTGCTGAGGACAAACATGAAATCGTGAAGGCAGCATTGGGGATGTACACGAACGACCGTGACAGCCGCAGAATGATGCGCACTAAGTATGTTTGCGAGGATTATCGTATCGATGATGCGGCGAGGCGTACGAAAGCGGCGCGCGCTCCCGTACCCAATGAAGCGCGCAATGCTCATGATGACTCCGTGCAGAAGATGGTGCAGAACAATCTGCCTAAGAGTATTCGCGCGGTGCAGCAACAGCAGGAGGGGGAAGATAATTACTCCAAACAGCACGTCAGTGAAAATGAGGCATCCCAGTAAACAACCAGGGGATGACGGGAGGAAAATTGAATGAATACGTATGGTGGCGGGGATGGCATTGGTGGTACGATCATGATGGCGATGGCCGTGGGTTTGGTGATTTTGAGTATCGGTATTTACGGAGTATACCAGTCTACCGACATGCTTGATCATGGTGCAACGTGGTGGTCTGACTCCCTTGTGTACTCAGCCGGAGCGAGTTCTAGCGGAATCTTCCGTTTTGCCGCGCGGAGTGCCGATGCGGTCGGCCGAGTGTTCGCGGCGACAAATGAGTTTGCGGGGATCTGCTGGATATTGCTTGCGCTCATTTATTTGTCAATTACGGTGTATCACAGAATATATGGTACGGAACCACGCGAGACTGTCTCTGTAATATGCGGCATATCAGCAGTGTTGTCCGTATGTTGCGGGATATTGTTTATTGCCGGAATTTCTGGTGAAATAACTGAGTATACAATCGCGTTGTATGTTGCGGCAGCCGCGTTGCTCAATGCAGCGAATATGTATTTCGCGATAGATACGTACGTATTCGCCCGGCCGATAACCAATCTGTATCGCATCATGCGAGGGAAGTCGATTATCGATATCGATGCGCCCAATGCCAACAAATTCGGGGGTATACTTATTGGGGAAAAGGATGATCAATTGCTACCGCGTATCATCAGGCGATTTGCTGCTCC
>CAZWUZ010000168.1:5942-8730 GCA_964637655.1 uncultured bacterium
GAAAGACTCGACTCCGGGGAGGAAATTCGTCTGCCTTACGAGAATCTCGCCAATGGAATATGTGTGGTGGGTGCGAAAAATGCCGGGAAGAGCAGAACGCTCTTCCAAATCATAGAGCAGGTTCGCGCACGTTGGCCGGATATTATTACAATCGTCGTTGATAAAAAGGGTGGCGAGTTTTGCAACCGCTATTACGACGAAGAGCGGGATCTCATTCTGGCCCCACACGACAGACGGTCGGCATGGTGGGATATCATGGCCGACTTCGTAAGGTGGCCGCAATTGATCAACGTAGCGGTGATGGCGGCGCTGGAATCACGGATGTCGTCACATGGTGACAACAAGATCTGGCATAGTGCGTCCTTGCGGATCATTGGGTCAATATGTAAGCGTATCGTGGCAAAAGGAGCGATCACGAATGCGGCGGATGAAATCGCCAGGAGTCTGCGGAACTACAAGGAGGAGGCAGAAGATAACAATAATAAAACGGCACAGTCGAAATACGAAACGCTTGTGGAAGGAATCGGAGACCTGATACGCTGGTGTCTGCCGCCCGCCAACGCCAAGACAGCATACGGCATTGACGAATTGTTGAAGCGAACCGGGTTTCTTTTCCTAATCGATCCTCCCGATGGGACCGCAGAGCAACAGGGGAGCATGAATGTCCTGCTCGCGTGCTTGCTCAGAAGGGCATTGTCAGGTCCGGATACCGACGCTCTGCATCCTAGGGTGTTGTTCGTAATCGACGAGATCAACACGATCAATATGGAACAGTCACTCGAAACCTCGTTGTACGCTACGGCGAGATCTAAGGGGATAATTATCGTCACGGCTGGGCAAGTCATACCCGATGACCAAGCGGAGCGAAAAGTACAGTGGTGGTCGCAGAGCGAATACCGCATTGTCATGAAACTCATTGATGAAGGCAGCCGCCGGCGGGCTACCGCGGCGATTGGCAAACAGTTGTATGACGAAAAGACGATCAGCAACTCCACGTTCGGATTCATCAGTGGCATGAGGAATACCACTCAACTCCAGGAGCGATACCATTCTGCATTTGAGGAAAACTACTGGCATCGGCTGCAGCCAAGGGAGTTCGTACTCATTTGCAACACCATCTGCACCGGGCGTGCTATCGAGGTTCCCATTGTGCAGTCAGTCGCAGGTGGGAATTGTGGTCAGATGCAGTACGATATAAGGACCGATGTGCTCGATTGGCAGGACAAATTGGACGGCAAAGGCCGCATTCATGCAGGAGTGGGAGCAGGGACTAATGACAGTACGGAGGAGGACAACAATGAGACTGATCGCGCAGACTGACAAGCAGATTGATATCCTTGAACGCGAACTCGAAAAGTTGCGGGAACGGCGTATGGCAAAAGTTGAGCAACTGACGATTCGCATCGAGCGGCTGAAGAAAACAAAGGACGTTCTTCTTGGGCCTGACAACGACATTGACGTCAAGCACAGACTCAAAGCACTGCGTAAGGCGAGGGCAATTATGGCTGCGCTGACCGGGGAAAGCGCGCCGGCGTGATATTGTAGCGTATGTGCAATGACTTACGCGAAATTTACGCGAATATCACGGAAATGCCCTTGACAGAATCCTGAATTGCGGTAGAATACACGTGTCACGCACGGAAGTCGCCCACCAATTACGTCACGGATACCACCCCGGCAACGTCACCCATCACATAGCCGAGGTGCGGGCATGGCGACACTGGCGGCAGTAGCCAGGGCAGCGGGAGCAGTTGCAGCGGCACCGTCCGCCGTGTCCGCACCACCCCCTAACGACAAGACGACCACGCAGGACGCCCCCCGGCGCAAAGTCGGGGGGTGTCACCTTGCAGACAGCGCCGCGATCCGCGCCGCGCTGGCTGCGTCCCGGAGTTTCGCCCGGGCGGGGAAGCAGAAGCCCCGCCCGAAATACCGCCAGGCGGACGTGATCGAACGAACAAAGGCCGGGATCCAACCCGAAACAACTAACGATCGTGTACGGCGATACGGCGCGACGATATACGTTGACCCATTTATGACCATCGCCACGATGTCCGCCCGCACCGGAATCCCTAGGGCGGCACTTTGCCGCTACCTGTCCTCGGCACGGAAAAAAGGGTATTTGCAGACCGTCCGCAACCAGCAACACCACGGCGACAAGCGCGCAAAACGCTGTGGGATGTATGTCATGCACCCTCATTTTGTTGCCCTGCTTGGCCTGGACGCAAAAGCGTATCGCAAGCGCGTCCAGGCTGCGGCAGCCGTCTTGCGCAGTGTCCGGCACCTGGACGGGCGCAAAAACGCGGCGGCCTGGCGCGCGTTCTGCCGCAGATCGTCCCTGCTGTGCCTGTGGCTGGGGATCCCGTTTTTTTTGGCGGATGAAAAATCAAAATCTCATAGCATTGGGTGTAGACCAAATAAGGAAAAAAGCATACCCCTACGGGGTAATGCTTTTTATCCTTCCGCATCCACGACCGGCGGCGGTGGGGACGCCGCCTGCGTCGTGGGCGGCGGCGAGGCGGGGCGCGACGGTGAAGCCGTCGCCCCGCCCGCCGGGAAAGGAGCAAGGGCGCCTGACACGGAGGCCGGCGCGCGCGCGGGGCGCGCGGGAATAACGTCAAAGGCACCGGCCGGCGGGATGAACGGAAAGCACCTGCGGGCTTTCCTGGGCGACAAGGACACACCCGGCGATCCGCTCGGCCTGCTGCGGGCTGCGGTCGGCATCAGGACAAAAGCCGGACGCGACCGGATCCGTACGCGGCTTACCGACGACCATGCCGCTTTGCTGGCC
>CAZWUZ010000169.1:0-8708 GCA_964637655.1 uncultured bacterium
CTTCCTGCGCCTGCGCATCGTGCGGCCCTGAACCGCCGCGGCATCGGGCGCCACCTCGATTTCGTCCGTCGCCCCGTTGTGCCGCACGAGGTTTTCCACGAGCATGTCCTCGGCGATGACCGTGTATTCCCGGCGCATGTCCAGCGGCTGGCCGCGGAAGGTCAGTGCTTTGATACGCGCGCTGCGTCCCGTGCCGCTGTACGTGTATGCCAGCGTATAAGGGATGCTGATGTGGCGGTCGCCGCGCTGCAGGTAGTATTCGAGGAACTTCTTCACGTTCGCCCCGGTCATCGTTGCCCGGTGCAGGGTGCGGGTCCCGGTCATGGCGCTGCGCAGGTGGAATTCCGTCAATTCCGGACCGGGCACGTAGCGGCGCAACCCCTTGCTGTCGACGAAGGCGAGGTCGGCACGGAAGGCGTCGACGTAAGCATCGACGACGAAATTGCCCAGCGGGGTCTCCTCGAAGCGGCTGCTGTTCCAGAGCGGCGCGGAGAGCGTCGCCACCGGCGTCAGCTGCGCCTCGACTTCCTGCATTTCCGCCGCCAGCATCCTCTCCGCCTCCGCGTCACGCATGCCGTCGGCAAGCACCGGCTGCAGTTCGTAGGTCGTGACTTCGCAGGTATTGGCCGCCGCATCGACTGCCAGCACCAGTTTCCCGAGGTATTCGCCGTTGGCGCCCGCCTGCACGATGGGGATGCCGTTGCTGATGACCGGCTCGGCCAGGGGGATATGCGTGTGCCCGCCGACGATGAGGTCGACCCCGAGGTCGGCCGGCAGTTTCTTCGCCAGCACCACGTCGTCGTCATCGCCAAGATGCGAGAGGATGACGGTCAGGTCGATGTCGCCGGTCGCCGCCCGCACCGCTTTCGTCACCGCCGGCAGCGCGTCGCTGATCTCCACCCCGTGATCCTGCTCGTAGTAGCGCGCCCCGCTCTCGGGAAAGAGCCCGATGACGAGGATGCGCAGCCCGTTGCGCTCGATGACGGTCGACGTCCCGCAGAGCGGTCCCCCGCGGTAGTCGACATTGGCGGCGAGCAGCGGCCAGTTGATGCGTTCCATCAGTTCCTGCAGCCGCGGCCGCCCGTAATCGAGCTCGTGGTTGCCGAGCGCCGCGGCGTCGGGACCGATATGCCGCAGCAGTTCAACCGTCGCCGCCCCCTTCGTCCGCGCATCGATGCTGTTGGCGAGGAACATGTCCCCGGCAAAGAGCACGAGGCAGTTGGCATCGGCACTGCGTGCGCGCTGCAGCCGCGCCGCCAGCGCCACCGCCCCCGACCATTCCTCCGCACCGTCGCCGCCGGCGTCCGTCGGGCGCGTCAGCGGGTTCCATGCCGCGTGAAAATCGTTGAAGTGCCAGATGGTGAGCGCCACCGGTTCCGCCACCGGCGCGTTTTCCGTCACTTCCGCCGCAGGTTTGCCGCAGCCGCAGAGCAGCAGCACCGCTGCCGTCAGTACCAGGAACGCACGCATCGTCCGCCTCCTACGCCAGCACTTGTGCCGCGCGTTCGCGGTAGAACGCCTCGCGTTCCTTCGCGTCCGGAATTTCCCGGCGCGGCACCACGGTAACCTGCCCCGTGGACGGCTTGTTGAACGACTGTTCGACAAACAGTTTGACGATGGCCGCGGGGACCGAGTAGAGGATGTCGTACGGGTCCTGCTGCCGCTGCCCGGCGCGGATTTCCGCCGTGCGCGCCATGGTCCGCTCGAAGTTGGTGCGGATCAGTTCCATGATCTTGCGCACGTTCGGGGAGAGCGCGGCAAAGTCGACCGCTTCGAGTTTCGTCGCCCAGAGGTTGATCCCCGCCAGTTCCTTGCGCTCGTCGTCCGTCAGCGTCACCGGCGGCTCGAAGTAGACGAGGCGGATGTCATAGGTGTTCCCCGCGTAGAGCGAGTCGGGGTTCTCCATGGTGATGGGCGAGCGGTACTCGAGGTCGGTGTTGACCCCGTTGTAGAAGACATGATAGCCCGCGCGCAGGTAGTGATCGGTCAGCGCGTTGACCGTCCACCATGCCAGCGTGCTCTCCCACGGCTGGAAGCAGGGCCCGAAGGAACTGAAGAGCAGGTAGCGGACATTGTCGCAGGAGATATTGACCACGTTGGGCAATTCGCGGTAGAAAGTCGACTTGCCGCACCCGGCCGCGCCGATGGGGACCACGAGGCGCGGGCTCTTCGTCTTGAGGGTCTTCTCGTTCCACACCGGGTTGTTCTTCAGGGCGTCAGCGATCATCCCCTCGAGGTGCGCTTTGCCCTTCGCCACGCACTCCTGCAGGTTGTTGCCGGTGATCTGCGCCACAACGATAGCGAGCAGCGTGTTGACCTGCTGATAGGCATTGAGCTTGAAGCAGTAGTCGAATTGCTGCAGCGCACTGACCGCCGCGTCGAGGTCGGGGAGCGCCTTGACCACCGGGGCAGCCGCGTCCGCGGGTCCGAAGATCCCCCCCTTGTACATGTTCTTCGCCTCGTACAGCGCCGCCGGGCTCTTCCCCGCGAAGAACGCCTGCTCGATGATCCCGCTGAGGCAGATCCACAGATCGGTCTTGAGCAGCAGTGACCCGTCCCCCTTGTCGAGTTCACCCTGCAGCCGCGTCAGCCCGTACTTCGTCGCCGCCGCCTGCAGGAAATTGCGCGTCATTGCCACTGCCGTACCGCCCGTTACCGTTGCCATCGTTCTATCCTCCGTTGGTTGGTTTTTATTTCCAGATGCTGCGCAGGCGCCCCAGCGCCTCACCGAACAGTCCGCGTTTCGCCGCGACCAACTTGTCCAGTTCACCCGCATCGAGGTAGATGCCGCCGCATTCGGGGCAGACCTCGACCTCGATGCCGTCGAGGCGTGTCGTCGTCATCGTGTCGCCGCACTTGGCACAATGCATGTGGTGCAGCGCTTTGCGCCGTTCCCGCTCCGCCGTCGCGGTCTCGCGCAGATGCTGCGCGCGCAACGCGCTGATGCGCTCCTTTTCGCGCTCGGCAAAGTACTGTTCCTCGTTCTCGCTCGGCCTGACCGGCATGTCGTTCTCCTCCGTCCCCCTTTACAGGGTGAGTGTCATTCCTTCGCGCGCGGCAAAGACCCGCGGGCCGTGTTCCCGTTTCGCCTTCTCCCGGTACTCCCGCTCGATGGCGCGCAGCGACGCATCGGTGCGGTTCGGGTCATGGTGGAAAAAGCAGAGCTGGCGTACGCGCGCCTGTTTCGCCAGCGCGTAGACATCCTCGAAGGTCGAATGCCCCCAGCCAAGCCCGTAGGCGCGGTATTCCGCGCGCGTGAAGAACGCATCGGTGATCAGCAGGTCGACATCCGCGACAAAGGCGCGCAGTTCCGCCAGCAGTTCCGCGTAGACCTGGCGGCCGCTGCGCACCACGTGCGGGCGGCGCGTGGTCAGCACGCGCCGGAAATAGTCGTCGTTGTAGAGTTCGTTATCGGTGACATAGGCGATACGCCTGCCGTCGACCGTGAACTTGTAGGCGAGGTCGATGACGGGGTGGTTGGTCACCATCGTCTCAACGTCGATCCCGTCGAGCAGGTGGGGGTAGCTGCCGATGGCCAGTTCGGTGAACGAGATGTCGGAATCGAGCTTGCGCAGGCGGATGGGAAAGTAGAAATGCTGCATCTGGGTCGAAATCAGCTCTTCGAGCGAGACGTGGAACAGGCGCGGCCCGTAGACGCGGATGGTGTTCCCCTTGACGAAGGCGGAGGCAAAGAACGGCAGGCCCTGGATATGGTCCCAGTGGGTATGTGAGATGAACAGGTGCAGCGTGCGCCCCTTCACCTGCCCGGCCGCGCGCTGCGCCCTGCCCAGCAGGCGGATCCCCGAGCCCGCGTCGAGGATGATGAACTGCCCGTTGGCTTCGAGCGTCACGCAGGCGGTATTGCCGCCGTAATGCACCGTCTCGATGCCCGGGGCGGGAATCGACCCGCGCACGCCCCAGAAGGTGACCTTCGCCCGCGGCGCTGCCATCACTGCCTCCCCGCCCGCGCCAGTTTGCCGTTGAGCGCGCGCGCGAAACGCGGCTGCTTCAGTTCGCGCGCCAGCGCCAGCGCGCGACGGTAGGCATTGGCTGCCGTCGCCCAGCGGTGCAGCGTCGAGGCGAGGTCGCCGTAGAGTTCCTGCACCTGCATCTGCCCGAAGCGGTTGTTGAACTCGCGGGCGAGGCGCAGCGCGACATCAAGTGCCTCGCGACAGCGCAGCGCGTCACCGGTGACGAGGTGGTGGCGCGCCATCGCCAGCATGATGGCGTACTGGTCATACAGTTCGTTCTCCGCCACGGCAAAGTCCCAGGCGGCGGTGAACAGGCGTTCCGCGTCGGTGCGCCGCCCGAGCGCCGAGTAGGCGCTGGCAAGGCAGTTGTAAATCACCTGGATGCGCGAGAAGTAGCCGCTGCGCGCGGCAAAGAGCAGCGACTTCTTCTGGCAGTCGACCGCCGCCGCCGCGTCGCCGAGCTGCAGCAGCGCGGTGCCCATGGAGCTGTAGGTGACCGCCAGCGAGTAGTCGTTCTGGAACTCCTCGGCGATGGCCAGCGAGCGGGAGAATTCCGTCAGCGCTGCGCGGTAGCGCCCGAGGTCGATGAAGATGTTGCCGATGTTATTGTGCACCTTGACCAGGTTTTCGCGGTCGTCGACGCGTTCGAGCAGCCGCCGGCTCTGCTGGTAGGCAAGCAGCGCGCGCGGCAGCTGCCCCTGGCGCACGTAAACCATCCCGGCGCGGAAGTGAAGCAGGCCGAGCAGGCGCGGCTGGGTCAGCCGCCGCCGCTGGCGCAGCAGCTGGTCAAACAGGTCGTTGGCGCGGTTCCACTGCTTGGTGCGCACGGTCAGTTCGAGGATGAGGTAGAGCTGGTAGGCGAGCCGGTCGCGCAGCGGACGCCGCGCCCCGGCAAGGACCGCCGGGGGGAGCAGTTTGAAGACGAAGGCGAAGGAAAAGGTGCGTGACTCGTCGAGCAGGTTGTGGATAACCAGCAGGGTGAGCAGGTCGCATTCGGACAGGTCGAGCACATCGACAAAGAGCAGCGTGCGCCGCAGGCGCGTGTTGAGCGCCGCGGTCACCGTGCGCGCCAGGTCACGCACCACGTCGTCGCGGTAGGAGAAATCGACCAGCCGGTCGTGCAGTTCCGCCGCCACCTGCGCCACGGCGACCGCTGCCGGGGCCGCCGCGCCTCCCAGCGCCGCCAGCAGGCGCGCCAGCAGGCAGCCGCTCTCCTGCCAGAGCAGGTCGCGGTCACGCAGGTACAGGGAGGCCGCGCCGCGCTGCAGGCGCGCCGCCGCGTCGGGGGCGGCGATGACCACGCATCCCCGGTCGTGCAGCGCGGAAACCCAGCGCTGGCGGCAGTGGGGCTGCCGGCGCACCGTTTTCACCCGCGCGTCCGTTCAGGCATCCGGCTGCTGCCGCCGCTGGAGTTGTGCCGCCCGGCTGCGTCGCCCGGCAAAGTTGATGCGGTCACGCCAGTTGGCCGACGTGTGCCCGCCCGCCGCCGGCGCCGACTCGGCCGCGGCGAAAAAGCCGCCCAGTTTGCCGCCGATATCGACTGCTGCAGCCGGTGCAGATTCGCCCTGGTCCCGGTCCATGTCTTCCCCCGTTGCGGATACCGCAGTATACATCATCCGCCCCCTGTCAACAAGCGGTACAAGTTTGCCGCATGCCGGTGACATTGACGCCACCGCACCACTTCACTATACTGCCCGCAGTGGAGGCCACCATGGCAACGTCTCGCGTATTCTCCGATAACAACCGCACCGGCAGCATCTGCCGCATCCTGTACCTGCAGGTGCGCGCATGAACCCCGCCGTCACCACTGTCCCCGTGCTTACCGTGGCGCAGATGCGCGCGGCCGACGCACTGTGGCAGCAGCGCGGCATGCCCGGGCGACTGCTGATGGAGCATGCCGCCGCCGCGGTGGTCGACGCGTCACTGGCGCGCTGGCCGCAGGCCCGCAGCGCCGTCATCGTCTGCGGCACCGGCAACAACGGCGGTGACGGGTTTGCCGTCGCCCGCCTGCTGGCGGCGCGCGGCGTACCGGCAACGGTCTGGCTCGCCGGCCCCGCAGCGAAACTGGCCGGCGACGCGCTCGCCAACTACGAACTGCTTACCGCCTGCAACGTGCCGGTCCGCGTCCTGGACGGGGACGAGTTCCCCGCTACCGACCTTGCCGCCGCCGGGTTGGTCGTTGATGCGCTTTGCGGCACCGGGTTTCAGGGCCGGCTCACCGGCCTGCCGGAACGTCTGGCCCTCGCGCTGAACGCCTGCGGACGTCCCGTGGTCAGCATCGATCTTCCGTCGGGGGTCAATGGAGACGAGGCCACGGTGCGCGGCCCGGCGGTGCAGGCGACCCTCACGGTCGCTCTCGGCGCACCGCAGCCGGCGCTGCTGCTGCATCCGGCCGCGGCGCAGGCGGGCGAGATCGTGGTCGCGCCGCTGGGTATGCCGCTCCCGCTCGACGACGACGAGGTCCGCCCGCGTCTCGCCTGGCTGACCGGGCCGGGCACGCCCGCGCTGCCGGCGCGCACGCTGACCGGACATAAACACAGCCACGGGCGCGTGCTGGTCATCGCCGGCAGTCCGGGCATGTGCGGAGCGGCGCAGTTCGCCTGCCGCGGCGCGCTCGCTACCGGGGCCGGCTTCGTCCGCCTCGCCGCGCCCGCCTCGCTGCTCCCCGTCTTCGCCGCGGCACTCCCGGAAGTGGTCGGCTGCGCGCTCCCCGAAGGGCCGCAGGGACTGACCAGGGACGCGGTTGATGTGCTGCTCAAGCAGGCGGAACAGGCGGACTGTGTGCTGATCGGACCCGGGTTCGGTCGTACTCCGGCCGCCAGCCAGACGGTGACGTCCTTCTTCCGCTACTGGCGCGGACCGCTGGTGATCGATGCCGATGCCCTCTTCGCCCTCAGCGAGGACAGCAACCTGTTCGCCGCGCACTCCGGCGAGGTGCTGCTCACCCCGCATTACGGGGAACTCGCACGGTTGCAGCGCACCACCCCGGCGCAGATTGCCGACGACCCGGTGGCCGCCGCCCGTTGCACCGCACAGAGTACCCGCGCCACCGTCCTGCTCAAGGGTTCGCGCATGACGGTCACCGTGCCGGACGGGGAAACGCTGATCTGCACCACCGGTACCTCCGCGCTCGCCGCGGCCGGCACCGGCGACCTGCTCGCCGGGTTCGCTGCCGGCTGCCGCGCCCGGGGCGGCAGTTTCACGGAAGCCGCCGCCCGCGCCGCATGGTTTCTCGGCCTGGCCGGTCAGCGCGCCGCCGCCCGTTGCGATGAGACGCTGGTCACCGCGCCCGCAGTCGCCGCGGAACTGCCGCTGCTGCTGCGCGACACCCTGTCCCCCTGACCGTTTCCGGCCCGTCAGGCAGCGTTGCATGGGGCCCGGTGTTCTGTGTGCCCGGCGCCAGGCCCGGTTTCCGGGCGCATGGGGGTGAGCTACCTGGCCGACACCAGTTCGTAGATGCGCACCGAGTTTTCTTTTCCCTTGACCGTCACGTCGTCGAGGTAGCGGGTGACAAACAGTTCCTGCACCCGCACCTGGGTCGATTCGCTGATGATGATGTGCGTGCCGTACTGCTTGTTGATCCCCTCGAGGCGCGCCCCGAGATTGACGTTGTCGCCGATGACCGTGTAGTCGAACAGCTGCTGCGAGCCCATGTTGCCGACGAACATCGGCCCGGTATTGATGCCGATCCCGATGTCGAAGGTCACCTTCCCCTCCGCCTGCCACCGTGCCTGCATCTCGCGCAGCGCGGCCATCATGTCGAGGGCGGTGCGGCAGGCACGCACCGCGTGATCCTCCATGCCCAGCGGCGCCCCGTACACCGCCATCACCGCGTCGCCGACGTACTTGTCGAGCATGCCGCGGTATTTGAGCACGATATCGGTCATCTCGGTCAGGTACTCGTTGAGGCGGGTCACCACCTCTTCGGGCTGCATCTGCTCCGAGATGGTGGTGAACGAGCGGATGTCCGAGAAGAGCACCGTCAGTTCGCGCCGCTCCCCGCCCAGTTTCAGCGCCTGACGATTGGCGAGCACGGCATCGACCACGTCGCGCGACAGGTAGTGCTGGAAGGCGTTGCGCACGAAGCGTTTTTCCTTCTCCTCGCTGATGAAGCGCTGCACCACGACCACGAGGTAGGTCAGCGCCGCGGTCAGCAGCGGCAGGAAGGTGTCGAGCCAGTAGTGCGCGCTGGCGAACAGCCACAACGACAGCGCGGCATACCCCGCCATCACCGGCAGCAGCCAGAGCGCGCCGGCCAGCGGTTTGCTCCGCCCGGTGAGCCAGCCGAGCCCGACGCCCAGCACCAGCAGAATGGCGACTGTCAGCAGGCGCGGGCCGCGCCGCAGGTAGCGGCCGTGCTGCAGCATGTCCAGCTGGTTGGCGTGCAGTTCCACCCCGGGATACAAGCTGTCAAACGGGCTGACCCGCAGATCCATCAACCCGCCGGCGGTGGAACCGACCAGCACACGTTTCCCCTGCCAGTACGCGGGGTCGATGGGGGGCTGCTCGCCACGCGCCGCCGCCGCCGCGCTGAGAATGATTTTGGCCAGCGGCACGTACGTGTAGCTCGGGTAGCCGCCGGTGTAATCGACGGCGAGCGTGCCGTCAGGCTGCACCGGCACGAGCGCGTCGTCGATACGCAGCCCGTCAGCCGTCAGCTGCAGTTCCGGCGCGCGGCCCGTCTCCTGTTCGCGCAGCACCAGGTGCATGGCGAGCGCCAGTGACGGCAGGTGATAC
>CAZWUZ010000170.1:0-8703 GCA_964637655.1 uncultured bacterium
AGCACCAGTGTGCAGGTATGCTCGCTGTCTTCGATGATGCGCACGGTCATGCCGGTGCGGACGGGCAAACCCTCCGCGCGCAGCACGGCGGCGGGGTCAGCCAGCAACTGCCGCTTGAACTCCTCATCCGCCCATGCTTTTGCCACTACTAACGCCCACTTCTTATCTGCTGCTGTCATGCTGTTTTCTCCGCTGGTCAATCGCTACGATATTTTATAGGTCCGGTGCCGGTGCGCATGCAGTTGCATTGCCGCCTGTTGTGCGAAGCGCGCCAGCAGCAGAGCAATGATGACGATGCCCAGGGTCAACTGCCCGGAGAACCCCCGCGTCAGCAGCATCCTACCATAGTAATAGAACGGCAGCAAAATGAAACCGACCGATACCACCACCCCGAATATCCCGTACCAGAGAAAGATTCGCTTCGTGCGGGCGGTAAGTTCCCCGGTCGCCGGCTTTTGGCCGGTCCGCCCCAGCAGCGCATCACGCAGATAGCGGAACGACCGCTCGCGCAGGTTCGGGATTCCGGTCCAGTCCATGAGCAGGTAGTAGGCATCCATGCGAATGAAGGGATTGAAGCACATGATCAGGGCATACCCGGCGAGCAGGCAGGCCGTGATCCAGATCATGGCCAGTGCGGTGCCCGAGCCGGCCAGCGCCCCGGCGATCCACAACATCACCCCCAGCATGGCAAAGGAAATGAGCGGCCCGCCGAGCGAGACCAGCAGCCGCTGCCGTTTCTGCGGGAAGTTCCACGCCGATGAAACATCGCAATAGAAGATGAACATGGCAAGGTAGAACATGACGCCCAGCCGCTCCACGCGCCCGCCAAAATGCTTGCACACGGTGCCATGCCCGAATTCGTGGACCGCGACAAAGACCAGCAACAGCAGGTATACCGCGAGCAGCGCGGCCGGGTGGGCATAATAAAAGCGATCGAGTTCGCCGAGCATCGCCAGCAGGGGCCCGGCATTGCCAAGCAGCGGAATCAGCCCGGAGAGGCCGAGCAGGATCAGGACGGTGACGGCGAACGGATTGAACAGGAAACGGGAACACCGGTAAACCGCGGTCACCCAGCGGTCGGCATGCGGAATGGAAAAATCAGGATTGAGCAGCCGGTGCAGGAACGTGGCCAGCCGATTGTTCCGGGTCCGGTCCGGGGCGCACACCAGCAGGCCATTGGTCTCCAGCGTTTCAAAAATCATGGCCAGCCGCCGCGGAGCGATCAGGCCCACCTGTTCGGTGTATTCCAGGTAGATTTCCTGAAATGTCCGCTTGCCGTCCAGCCGCTGCACGATGAAGGTGCTGCCCGCATCGAGTTGCAGCACGCGGCCGGTGCGCGCATCCTGAATCACGGCGCGCTCGCCCGCCTCCCCGTCCGTCCGGATTTCCACATGCAACTCGGGCCGCAGTTGCGGGGCCAGGCCCATGACCCAGAACTGGCGGGTTTTGCCTGCCGCCCGCCGGTACTTGATCATTTCCAGCACCCGGCGCTGCCCGTCGATTTTGAAGGACACGCGGTCCATGCGGGTTTTGATCAGGTGCAGCCATAGCGCGTCGGTGTTGAGGTCGGCAACCGCATCCGCATGTTCCGGGCGCGCGTAATTTCCGGTTTCGTGCGGATTGAGGGGCACCCGGTCGCTGTAACTGATCCGCACTATCGCCGCTTCGTCCTGACTGGCAAACGCCACCTGATAGGGTTCCGTGATGCCCTGTACGCGGCAGATCCGCAGCAACTCCTCGCAGCTTTCCAGCAGGGCGCCGGCCATCATGTCGCGGACCGGTTCGGAAATGCCTGTCGCCTCGCCGTAACGGTGCAGCGCGGTCTCGAGCAGCGGCAGCCAGTGCGGGTCGGGCGCCAGCGTCAGGATTACCGGACTGGAATGCATCAGGTCACCCGGTGCGGGACAGGGAACCGGGGGGAGGACTTTATCCCTGCCGGAGGTGGTGTGCCGGGTCGTGGTGGAAGCGGTGCGGGTGGCTGCATGGGGGCAAGCATACTATATTTTTGGCGGGACGGTATGCCAGCGGGTGAGCATCAGCGCGCCGCCAAGCAGCGCCAGCACAATAAAGAGATTGAAGAAGAAGCCCCAGCCGTAGGTGTCGGCGAGCCAGCCGAGCAGCGGGCCCTGGATCGCCGCCCCGACGGAGCCGAGGCCGTTGATGATCCCGGCCGCCGTGGCCGCGCCGCGCCGCGAACCGAAGTCCATGGCGCCCGCACCGGTCATGATGGTGTCCGGCCCGTAGATCATGAAATTGATCACGCACAGCCCGAGGACGAACCAGTACATGCCGTAGCCGATGAAATAGGACGAGACCACGGTGAACTTGCTCACGGTGACGGTCCACCAGAACAGGGTGACGGTGGCGCTCTGCTGACCTTGCATGGTGACGTTCCACCAGAGATTGTTGCTGACGAAATAGTTCTGGGCCAGGCAGGCGGCGGCCAGGCCGAAGAACATCAGGGCGGCGATGGGCCCGCGGCGTGCCTGCATGTATTTGTCGGAAATGTACCCGGCGAAGATGGCGCCGAGAAAACCCGCGAGCAGCGGAATGGTGGACAGGTAGCCGGCGGTGGTGCCCTCGAGGTTGAGCACGTCGGTGAGATACTTCGGCATCCAGCTGATGAAACCGTAGCGGACGAATTTGAGGCAGAAATAGGCCAGCGCCATGATCCAGACCGTCGGTGAGGTCAGTACCCGCCGGATGATGGCGCCCATGTCGAGTTCGCGCTCGCGCGTCGCGGTGGCAACGGCGGCCGCTTTCCCCGCGGCGGTGCGGTGGTGATATTCCTCGACGGGCGGCAGCCCGACCTGCTCCGGCGAGGTTCTGTGGAAGAGCAGGAACACGACGGCGATGACCGCGAGCAGCGCGGCGGGCAGGAAGAACGAGTAACGCCAGCCGAGCCAGCCGAGCACGGCGGTGGCGAACAATTTGGCGAGGAAATCACCCACCTGGTAACAGGTGCACCAGCAGCCCATGACCGTGCCGCGTTCGCGGGTGGAAAACCATTCGGCCATGCCCTTCACGCAGGCGGACCAGCCGGTGGATTGCGCGTAGCCGTTGAGGCCGTAGAAGAGAATGAAATAGAAGAGGCCGTGCGACAGGCCGAACATGCTGGACATCAGCACCGAGAGCAGCATCCCGACCCCGAGCATGACCTTGGGCCCGAGCCGGTCGCCGAGGATGCCGTTGCTGAATTGCCCGATGGCGTACAGCGACAGGTAGGCCAGATCGATCCAGCCCAACTGGGTGTTGGTGAAGGAAAATTCTGCGGCGAGCGCGGGCTTGGTGACGGCATACGTGCGGCAGAGATAATAGCCGCCGTACACCAACCAGAGCAGCGTAAAGGCGCGGACCCGGTATCGCTGGTAGGTTGCTTCCATCGCGCCGGCTCCTGTCGTCTCGCGTTGCTGCCTGCGGCTTCGCGACTATAGCATGCCGGTCCGCACCGGACAATGGGGCAGCGGCGTTTTTGCTGACGATCGTGCGCCCGGCAGCGGGCCGTGTCGTCGCCCGCAGGTCACCTGCAGCAGCGAACGGCTTCCCGCCGCGCCCGGCCGTGCGCTCGCGGCGGCGCGGCCGGAACCGCGGACGGGTTCGCGCGATGCCACCTGGAGCGTTTGCTGCGCGGGCAAGGCAACAACCTGACGCGCGCGGCAGCGGCCGCAGGTCTCAGCCGCCTCGCCCTGCGCGAGAAAAATGCAACGATGAGCGTTCTGCGTTGAGCCGCGCCAGCGGCGAAGCGCAGCATCGCGAAGTTAGGCGGAACAGTACTTTATGCAATGGCGAGTTGGTAGGTAAATTCGCTGACGTCCATCTGTTCTTTGGCGTGTTCGACCGTCATTGATACCACGCGACCGAGTTTATCAACCTCGACCAGCATATTTTCGTTGATATCGTAGGTTTCAGCGATTTCAGCTTCGCTGAACTGAAGAAGCACGGTATCAGTGTCTGGGAAGTATTTCGCTTTCATGTTTTATCTCCTTTGTACCGTGAGTCGAAAAAAGCGTTGTGCACAGTTTCGCCGTCTTCCAGCAACACAACCCGCAACCATAACCCATTGGCGGCAAAAATCCGCTGCCATAATCTGATACGCCGGTCGGACTGAACCACACGCGCTTCAGGATTTTACATGGTTTGTTCAATCCACGAATCCTGGATCCGTTGGCGATCCGGACGAAGCCGCGTATGCAGAAAGTATTTAGTCACTTTCATGTATCAATGATACCCCATATCGGGGATGCCGTCAAGCGGTATTATTAGTAATTCGCGCCCAACGATGAGCGCTCTGCGGGCGCTGCTGTTCATGCCCGCTGCGGCGCGAAGTTGGCCCGAATTAAATTATAGTCGCTCTTGCCACTTCACGGGGTCACGTTTCAGGTGCATGATCGCCACGACAAGGATCGAATCCGTGCGGATTTGGTATAGAACTCCATACGGGAATCGATTGATTATACACCGGCGGGCGCGGATAGAAAATGGTGGCCACGCGTTAGGGAAGGATATTATTCTGTTGCATGCCGCTTTCAGCTCAGCCGCAAACTCATAACCTAAGCCCGGGCACTGTTGATTATAGTAATTGACTGCTTCGACGAATTCCTTTTCCGCGCAGGAAAGGATTTCAATCCGCATCAGCTGTTGATCCTTTTCAGCACCGCTTCAGCCGAATCGGCTGACAGTTTACCCTGTTCATAAGCGTCAATACGGGACTCAGCTTCGGCAGCCCAGAGCGTATCAATCCGGTGGTCGCCGTCCTTGTCAAAACTGCGGAAAAGCGCTTCGATCAGTTCCGCCCGCTCGACAGCGTCAAGGCCCAAAGCCCGCTGAAAAACAGCCTGTGATTCTGAAGTCATCGCCGTTCCTCCCGTTCATTCCATCCGCCAACATTATACCATCGCTGCCAGATATTTGCCATCTTTTCCGCTCAGTTCAAAATTTCGCATCATCGATGGAGTCGAGCCATTCCCTGATCACGCCGGTGACCCGGGACAGGCAGCCGTCTGCAAACGGCGACTCGAGTCCGGCGATTCTGACCAGATCGAGGAATGAGGCGCTTCCTCCAGCGCTGCACAGGGTGGTGTAATCCCGCCATGCCTGCAGTCGGTTTGTCCTGAATTTCTTCCATAACTGGAACGCGCAAGTCTGGGCCAGGGCGTAATCGATGTAATAGAAGGGATACGTGTAGATATGGATCTGCCGCTGCCAGAATCCGCCGTTTTCGAGGTACTCGTTCCCGGCGTAGTCTTTATCCGGCAGGTATTTTTTCTCGAGCGTCCGCCAGACCCGGTGCCGTTCCTCCGGGCTCATCTCCGGTTCCGCGTAGATGGCATGCTGGAATTCGTCCACCAGGACGCCGTAGGGAAGGAATGTCAGCGCGTCCGTGAGATGCATATACCTGTACTTGTCCGCCTCCTCCTGGAAAAAAAGGTCCATCCAGGGCCAGGTGATGAACTCCATGCTCATGGAATGGATTTCCGCCGAGTCCGCCGTCGGGCACGCATATTCCGGCAATCCGATCTTTCTGCTCTGATAGCGCTGGAAGGCATGTCCGGCCTCGTGGGTGAGAACGTACACGTCGTCGGACGTACCGTTGAAATTTGAAAAGATGAACGGCACCTTGTAATTCGGCAGGGAGGAGCAGTATCCGCCAGGGGCTTTGCCGGGCTTGTTGACCAGGTCCATCAGGCCATTATCAATCATCAGGTCGATGAATGATCCGGTCTCTGGTGAAAGTTCGTGGTACATCCTGCGGCCGTTGGCGACGATCCAGTCGGGATCGCCCTTGGGTTTGGGATTGCCGGTTCTGAATTTAATCGGGATGTCGTAATGATAAAACTTGTCCAAACCGAGCCGTTTTCTCTGGCGCTCCCGCAGTTCCACGGACTGGGGCACAATCAGTGAGTGGACCTGGTCGCGGAACTGCTTTACTTGCCGGGGACCGTAATCGGACCGCGCCAGCCTCAGGTAGGCGAGTTCGGTGAAACTGCCGAATCCGAGTTTCAGGGCGATGGCATGACGCGTTCTTACGAGTTCGTCGAAGAGCCGGTCCAGTTCTTTTTTGTTCCCAGCCATGAATCCGGAACTCGCCTCCGCCGCGTTCTTCCTGATCTCCCGGTCCGGCGATTCCATGAACGGCACGAGTCCGGTAAGATTCCGCACCTCGCCGTCGAACATGATGCGGGCCGAGGCGAGGAGTTTCTCATAAGCGGTTGCAAGTTCATTCTCCGTTTTCAGGTCGTCCATGATCTCGGGCTTGAACGTCTGCAATGTCATATCTGCCAGTTTGAAGAGGAGGGCGCCGAATCTTTTTTCCAGTCCGGGTCGGTGCGGGGAAGTGACGAGGGCCTGATAAAACCGGTTATTCAATTCCTCGAACACCGGCGAATACCGGTCGAAGAAGGCGTTCTCGGCGTCATACACGGGGTCCCGAGTGTCAATGGTATGCCTGATCCGGGCGAGAGCAGCCATGGTGTTGAGATCGTCGCGCACGATATTGATGGCTTTGATGACTTTGGACTGCGTCGCCGCGGAGCCCGCGGACTGAAACTCGGAAAGCAGGACTTCGAACCGTTCCTGAATCGATTTCGGATCCGGTCTGGTATAAGGCATGTCGGTGAATTTCATCGTCGTTTGACGCCTTCCCCACCCCGCGTAGCCTGCCTTGATATCATCGCTATAAGGCTAACGATTAGCGCTCTGCGGGCGCCGCTGTCTGCGTCCGCTGCGGCGCGAAGTTAGCCGTCATGACCTTTGATGTCTAATCCGAAAATATCTAGTTAACACGAATCTCGCGTGCGCCTCTAAATGTATTGTAATAGTTGCCGAATATCGTCAACATTTATATCATTCTCGTTTCTCGAAATATTTCAGCAAAGAGCTCTCGTGAATACTCGATATTCACCTTAATACTGATATTTTTCGTTGCTAAGAATTGCAGGGCAATCGTTCTCAATTTATCTTCTGTGATACCGCTTGTTACATCGCCAGTATCATTGTCCGCAATCCCAAACTTTCCTGCTATGTACGGCAATAGGGAAGTGCCATTTCCGTTAAATTGCAATGCTCGCAGAGTGTTTAATGGAAGCGCCCCATATGCCATTTCAGCTCCACTTGCAATATTCTCTCCGTCAGCATCTGAATATTCATTATGTTTCGTGCGAATATAGTCATGTATCATTTCATGAATACAATAACTTCTGAAAATATCATTAGCGAGGGCGGTTTCTGCACCTTCCGTTTCTGAATTAGTTATGTAAGTATTCCCAATTGCCAAATACGCCCACGCTGTTAACTGTGACTGATTGCTTAATGCTGAGAATTTTTGATTTGCAGTCCCTTCGATCAGTTGATTAAAGGCTGCCTTGGGTGTAAGGTTATATAGTCGCAGTTCTTGACCCCATTTGATATAATTACCAGTTAATCCCTTTAGACAGTATCCATCAATAGCAATAAGTTGTTCAGAAACTCTGGTCGCCGGAGTATTTGCAGGAATGAAATATTCCCTGATAATTCGACCAGTCGCAGTCGGGTCCTCGATATAGAAGAGTGCCGTAATTTCCTTCTTTGATGAGTCATTTCCAACAGATATTTCCGAATTGATACGGATGGTTTTGTAGTCGCCATACCACTGCCTTATGTAGCTTCTTTGTGGGCTGCCCTCCCGTGCTGGACAGAATAGAACATGTTTTCCTGTCGGCAAGACTTCCGATATTTTCTCAGATATCAAGACCCATCTTGCTAACCAATTTTCGTTAGTAAGTATTTCAGTCGGTAGTGGCGCATTTATTAATCCGTATAGCTTTTTTTCTAATTCAATACACAATGAGGTTTCCGCTTCATAAGTATAATTTTCACCCAATCTAGCCCGAGCCTGAAGGTATTCAATGTATGTTTCGTTCATTCGGTTAGCCACATTCGCTGCCTTGTACGAATTATGCTGATAGTAATAGTAGTATATACCCACCGATACTGTGATTGTGGCAGCAATAAGTATTCCAATATATATAAATATTCTTTTCAATTTGGACATATTCATTTATCTTCTCCAATCATTTTTCTGATCGCAATAGCGTCTGAATCTTCTGGCAGTCGTATCAATGTGCTGTTCATTATCTCAGTATTTCATCGCCTTAAGGCTAACGATTAGCGCTCAGCGGGCGCTGTTGTTTGTCGCGCCCGCTGCCGCGCGAAGTTAGCCTTCCTTCCTTTTGATTTCATTGGCCAATAACTTCAAACATTACGCTCCCGATAAGTCTTCAAGATGAATATATTCCAAAAGGCATTGAGTGGAAATATCGGCAGAATCGACAAGACTAACAGCCCTTTCGAGAAAAGGTTGGCTGTTGCCCATCCTTTCCGAATCAAGCCCGTCAGCAATGAACTGATTATTAGTAGGTAGTGCATCGGAAATATAATTACTATCCATGTAACCATCCATCGTTCAAGGAACCTCAGTTTATCAAATTCGTTCACTCCTTCCATGAACCAAACAAACATCACGATGGACAATACACAATATGTGAGTATTACTCCCAAATCAACAATCGAAAACAACCTTAACCAGCGTTGTCTAGGGCATTGGGAATATATTTGTGTTTCGTGCATCACTTTGCCTCCCGAGTTTGACTATCTCAATATTCATCGTCGTAAGGCTAACGATTAGCGCTCAGCGGGCGCTGTTGTTTTCCGCGCCCGCTGCCGCGC
>CAZWUZ010000171.1:0-5267 GCA_964637655.1 uncultured bacterium
AGCAGCGTCACCGGCTCGCCCGTCGCCTTGGTCACGGCCGCATCGAGCTGCTTGCTGTCAATCCCCTTGCGGTACCCCTGCTGTTCGAGCGCGCGCTTGATGGCAACCGCATCGACGCCCTTGCCCGGGCCGCGGGGCGGCTTGACCGTCAGCTGCAATTCGTTGCCGCTGACCGCGACGGTGAACGAGCCGGCGCAGGCGGCGAGCAGCTGCTGCAGGGCGGCACGTGGCGCGGCGACCACCGGGGCGCCGCCCGCCGCGCGCGGTTTGGCGCTCACCATGATGCGCCACGGACGCGCGCCGACCCCGAGCATCCCCGCCTTGCCCTCTTCGAGCACGCGCTGCTGGACCTCGTCGGGCGAGAGGCGCAGCGCGGCCGCGCCGCGCGCGAGCCCCGTTTCGACACTCTCGCAGATGACCTCGACTTCCTGCTTTTTGGGCGGCGGGAAGAACCAGTCGCGCAGGGTGTCGACCGTGTCGTCTCCGGTCAGCTGCGCCACCCAGAACTCCGTGTCGGCGCTTTCCCCCTTCGCCGGCTTCTTTGCCGCCTTGCCCTCTTCGGCCGGCGGGGTGAAGGCGGCGAGCTCCTTCGCCGGCAGCCCGAGCAGCACGGCCGCGTTCTTCACTGCCACCGTCGCTGCCGTGGCCGACGTACGCAACAGGCGGCGCAGGTTGCCCAGCTGGGTCAGCAGCAGGAACGGGTCGGGCGGCAACGCCAGCGCGGCGGCAGTCAGCGCCACGGGACGCACGCGCCGCCGCCGGACATGCAACGGTTCCTTGTACGATTCCGAACTGAGTTTCTGCTTGCGGTCGACCAGCGAGCAGCGGCGGGTTTCCTTGCTGAGTTCCTGCGGCGGTGCCGTACCGACCACCACGGTGGTGCCCGGCCAGAGCGTCCCCGCTACCGCCAGCAGTCCGCTGCGGTTATCCTTGACCCGCGCCTCGATTTCGCGCAATTCGTACTCGCGTTCGCGCACCAGCGCGGCAGTCCGTTTTTTTTCTTCGGCCACTTGCTGCAGGCGTTCCGGGGCGGCCGTCGCCAGTTCCTTATCCAGTGCCGCCAGCGCGGTCCGGTGATCGTCGAGCTGCTTGCGCACGCTGCCGACCCGCTGCCGGTCCGTCGCCGCCGCCCCGACCGCCACGCGCGTTTTTTCGCCCGAGGGCAGGCCGAGGTCGGCGGTATTGATTTCCTCGCCCGCGCGCAGTTCACCGCCACCGAGCAGCGCCTTGGGTCCGAGCCCGAGAATGCGCACGCCGGCACTGGCGGTGCAGTGCAGCAGTCCATCCTCGACGAGGATGCTCCCCCCCGCTTCGAGGTTCGCCCGCTCGGCATACGGCGTGTAGATGTCGCCCCCGGCATCGAGCACGGCCTTGTCTGCGCCCGCCACCCCACCGCGCACGATAAGGTCGCCGCCCGCCACCAGGGTCGCCGCTCCGCACGGACCCTCGATAAGCAGCGAGCCGGTGGCCGTCACCGTGGCCCCGTCCGCCACCGCGCCGCGCACCACGATGTTGCCGTCGTAGGCGAGGGGTTCACCCGCGGCCACACTGTCCACCGCGCGCAGCGGCGCCATCCAGACCGTGGCATCGCACCAGTGAACGATACCGTCATACATCGCAAACAGCCGCTGCCCGTCATCGAGCGAAAGCACGTTCAGTTCGCCGGTGAACACCGGGGTGGTGTCGGGCGCCCCCGGCAGACGCGCCGCCAGCAGCTGCCCGGCACGCACACTGATATCGCTGAAATCGTATGCGGCATAGAAGGCGCGCGCTGCCGCCGCGGTCATCTCCGTCGCTTCGCGCCCGCAGGCGTAGACCGCCAGGGCCGGGTCGACCGCCTCCGCTTTATCCGCCGCCGCCTTTTTTTCCTTGTCCGGGAGCAGGTCGATGCGCACCGGCACGCTTTTGCCTTCCTTGATCGCGCGGGCGAGAATCTCCGCATCCACCGGCTTGTCGATCTTCTGTTCCGCGAGGTACTGCTGCACCTCGTCGAGGGTGACGGGCACACCGCTCCCCGACGGCGGCACCACGGTGACATGCAGGCCCTGCGGCAGATTTTCAACGCGGAAGGAACCGTTGCGCGACACCGGGGCGGCGGGCTTCTTCGCCGGAGACGCCTTGGGCGGCTCTTTCTTTGCCGGCTCGACCAGCAGCAGGTAGGGCTTCGCCCCGAACCCGAGCACCCCGTCGCTCTTCTCCTGCAGTACGCGGTGCTGTACCGTGTCGGGGGTCAGGCCGAGCGCGTCCGCCCCGCGCTGCAGTCCCTCGGCAATGCTCTGACACTGCACCTTGACCGATGACAGTTTCTTCTGCGGGAGGAAGAGCGCCTCGACGTCGCGGCGCGTCTCCCCGGGCATGGCCTGAATGACGACATACTCGCCCGGCACCGTTTTGCCGCCCGCCTCCTTCTTCGCCGCGGTGCGCGTCATCACCACCAGCGCTTCGCCGGATACGTCGAGCAGCGGTGCCGCCTGCGCCTGCGCCTGTCCCTCGCTCTCTGCGACCACCGCCACACAACGCCGCAACTGCTCGGGCATCGCCACCACCGGGTCGGCCGTGAGCGCCAGGGGCGCCGGCAGCAGCCAGGGCAGCGGCTGTTCCTTGAAGTTTTCCCCGAGATAGGTGCCGTTCTTGTCGATGAAGGTGACTTTTTTCTGTTCCTTGGCCAGCTGCGTGCCGGACGCAGTGCCGACCCCGATTTTGACCCCGGCGAACACCGTTTCGAGGATGTTGATCTGGCCGGCATGGGTCGTCTGCAGGCGCACCTCGAGCGCGGCCAGTTCCGCCGCGTACCAGCGCCCGCGCCGCGCGGCCATCGCGTCCCCCTTCTGCTCTTCCGCTTTCGCCTGCTCCGCGGCCTGGCGGACGCGGTCACAGCGGTGCCGGTCGGCATGCGCACTTCCGGCCAGCGCCACGGTCGCCGTGCTGCCGCCGGTGCCAAGCGTGCGGCAGGTGATGCCCAGCGCCGCGCGCACCTCGCCGCCGAAGATCACCGCCTTCGGCCCCATGGCGACAACCTGCCCGCCGGCCCAGGCGAGGCATTCCTGCATGCCGTCCTCGGCAACGAGGTGCACACCAGCCGCCACCGAGCATTTTTCCAGTTTCTGCGCGATGATGGTGCCGCCCGCGAGCAGCGACCCGGTACCATTGCCGCGCACGGTGCCGCGCACCACGAGGTTGCCCCCCGCCGCCACCGTCGCCGCGCCGATGTCGCCGGTCACGACGAGGTTCCCCCCCACCGCGAGCAGCACGCCGTCGGCAATGCTGCCGTCGATGCGCACGTCACCGGGGATGTCGCGCGCCCCGTCCGCCGCCGTCAGGTCGCGGCTGATGGTCTGCTGCGGCACGATACTGACCGTGTCACCCTGCCAGTGCACCGCCCCTGACCCGGCGGCAAAGAGGTGCTTCCCTTCATCCAGCGCGAGCACATTGAGCCCCGCCGCCACGCTCCCCCCGCTGCGGTTGTCCGCCAGCAGCTGCCCCGCGAGCACACGCCGCACCGGGATGCTCCCCGCGGCCAGCACCTGCCGCCACCAGGCCAGCGTGTCGCTGACCGCATCCGGGCGGCCGAAGGTGTACGGACCGGACAATGCCGCCGGCGTTTCCGCCGCGGCATGCAGCACCGCGGCCGGCGTCCCGTGCAGTGCCGACAGGCCGTGCTCGAGCGAGGCGAGCCGGCTCTCGATTTTTTCGAGTTCGGATAGGCTGATGCCGCCGTCAACCGGCGGCTGCGTTTCGCTCATTCCCGTCCTTTCGGGCAGAATGACACCATGCCCATTTTCGCGGGCAGTGTAGCATACCACCGACGGGAATGCCACCATGCTGCGGTTGCGTTTTTCCCGCTGATGGAGTATGCTGCCGGCAGCAACGAACGGGAGGCCGGTCATGCGCTATGGCATCGTGCTCTGTATTCTGCTGTTGGCGGGTTGTGTCACGCCCCGCGCCGGGCGGAGCGGACCCGATCTCGAAATTCAGGCGGGCGAGCTGCTCGTGCATCCCGTGCCGCTCACCGCGGGCCAGGGGGTGACACTCGAAGCGAAGGTGCGCAACAGCGGCAGTGCCACCGCCGGCGAATTCAAGATCGGCTTTTATGCCGACGGGCAGCTGCTCGGCACGCCGCTGACCGCAGTCAATCTCGATCCGCAGGAGTTCATCGTGGCGGAAGGCACCTGGGTGCCGGAGCGCGCCGGGCAGGTGCGCCTCGAAGCCCGCGCTGACATCCTTGACCAGGTGAGCGAAAGCCGCGAGTACAACAATACCCGCTTCATCTACCTGACCGTGCAGCCCGCCCCTGCCGCCGCGGTGCCGGTCACTCCGCCAGCCGGAACGGCACCGGTGACCCCGGTGGTCCCGGCGGTTCCGGTCACTCCGGTCCAGCCGGCGACGCCGGCGGTGGAATACGTCACCGTCCCCGATACGCGCACCGCCGGTCCCGCCGGCACTCCCGACCTCGCGGTGGCGCTCGCCGACCTCAGTTATTCGCAGGCGCCGCAGGCGGGAGTGGAACTGACCCTGTCGCTGTCGGTACGCAACCTCGGCACCGCTGACGTGCCGCAGCCCGTCACCTTCCTCGTGCTGGTCAATGATGTTGAGCTGCCGGTGCGCGCACGCCTCAACCGCGTACCGCCGGGCGACGCGGTCATGGTCCACCTGCCGTGGACCCCCGCCGCCGAGGGGTGGGCGACGGTAAAAATCGTCGTCGATCCCGACGGCGCCATCAGCGAACTGGGCAAAGAGAACAACACCGTCAGCCGGCAGTTGTACGTCCGCCCGTAAGCGGCGACACCGTCTCCGGCATCAGGTACGTATCAACTCTCCGGCAAATGCACGGGAAGACGTGTCGGGTATGTTCAGCCGGAGGTGCCGGCCGCGGGTGCGGCCGTGCCTTCACGCGGGGTGCCGCCCCCCGTCACGGTCGAGGATGGCGACGGCGTCCCCTGCGGCACCACCTGCACGTCGATGACCGCGGGGCGCGCCGGCGGGGCAGCCGGGGCTTCGGGTTGTTCCGCGTCGTCACCGGAGGGTGCCGGTGCGGCCGGCTGCGGTCGTCCCCCCTGCACCACGGTCGGCGTTGCCACCGTGCGCGCCCCGGCCGAGGCGCGGCTGCTCAGGCCGATGGACGGGGCCGGGTCGATGACCCCCGCCGCGGTGCGGATTTCGAAGTGCAGGTGCGGGCCGGTGGCGATGCCGGTGGCCCCGACCCGCCCGATGAGCTGGCCCTGCTCGACATCCTGCTGCGGCTGCGCGGGCGTCTTCGCCTCGCCCTG
>CAZWUZ010000171.1:5277-8675 GCA_964637655.1 uncultured bacterium
GACATACTGGCCGGTGCCGACGGTGCTGGTGCTCATGTGCGCGTAGTAGGTGGACATGCCGTTGCTGTGTTCGAGCACCACCGTGCGCCCGTAGCCCGAAATCCAGCCCGCGTACTGCACGCGCCCCTCCTTGCTGGCGACGATGCGCGTCCCGTGCGGGGCCGAGATATCGATGCCGTTGTGATGACGCCGCACCCCGAGCCGCGGGTGGATGCGCCAGCCGAAGGGCGAGGTGAAGGTGCCGCCCGGCAGCGGGTTGATGAACCCGGCGGTGCGGCGCGGCGGCCCTGCCGCCACTGCTGCAGCCGCCGTACCGTCTTCGCCCTGCGGGCGCAGGTTGCTGCCGGGGAGGAACAGCCGCTGGCCGGCGCGCACGCTGCCGCCGGCCAGCCGGTTGAAGGCAATAACCCGCTGCACCGGGATGCGATAGCGGGTGGCGATGGCACTGACCGCCTCGCCGCGGCGCACGGTCACCATGATCCCGTCACTGTTGGGCACCTTGAGCAGCTGCCCGACGGTGAGCGCGCGCGTCGCCGCGCTGAGGTTGTTGGCGGTGATCAGCGCGGTGGCGCTGATGCCGTAGTTGCTGGCAATCGACCAGAGCGATTCCCCCTCGCGCACGCGGTGCTCGCTGAGGTGCAGGGTTTCGCTGCGCGCGGGCGCGGGCGCCGGCGCCGGGGCGGACGCGGTCATGCGCCGCACCACGTCCCCGAGGTTCTCGGTCTCATAGTCGAGCAGTTCGAGTTCCTTGCCGAGTTCGGAATCCTTGAGCGCGCGGTAGTTGCTGATCAGCAGCAGGTCGCGATCGACGCTGGTCGGCGCGCCGACCAGGTTGTAGTTCTGCACGCGCGCGTACGAATGCTTGAGGTAGAGCACCCCCATGAAGAACAGGAGCAGGACGATCATCGCGGCGTAGGCCGTCTTGTCGATCCCGCCGTGCTTCATCCCGGTCCTCCCGCGCGCATGACGCCGCTCAGCTCTTGGTGTTCATCGACTTGAGAAATTCCTCGTTGCTCTTCGTGCCGCGCATGTTGTCGAGGATGAACTCCATCCCCTCGACCGTGCCCAGCGGGGTGAGCACCTTGCGCAGCAGCCAGAGCTTCTGCAGCTCCTCCGGCTTGAGCAGCATCTCCTCCTTGCGCGTCCCCGACTTCTGCAGGTCGATGGCGGGGAAGATGCGGCGGTCGACCAGGCGGCGGTCGAGAATCACCTCGTTGTTGCCCGTCCCCTTGAACTCCTCGAAGATGACCTCGTCCATGCGCGAGCCGGTGTCGACCAGCGCGGTGGCGATGATGGTCAGCGAGCCGCCCTCCTCGATGTTGCGCGCGGCGCCGAAGAAACGCTTCGGCTTGTGCAGGGCGTTGGAGTCGACGCCGCCGGACAGCACCTTGCCGCTGGTCGGCACCGTCTGGTTGTAGGCGCGGGCGAGGCGGGTGATGCTGTCGAGCAGGATGACCACGTCCTTGCGGTACTCGACCAGGCGCTTGGCCTTCTCGATGACCATTTCCGCCACCTGCGTGTGGCGCGCCGCCGTCTCGTCGAAGGTCGAGCTGATGACCTCCGCCTTGACGTTGCGCTGCATGTCCGTCACCTCCTCGGGACGCTCATCGACAAGGAGGATGAGCAGCACCACCTCGGGGTGGTTGCGGCTGATGGCGTTGGCAATCTTCTGCATGAGGATGGTCTTGCCCGTGCGCGGCGGCGCAACGATGAGCGCGCGCTGTCCCTTGCCCAGCGGGGTGAAGAGGTTGATGACGCGCGTGCTGAAGTCGCGGGCGTCGAACTCGAGGTTGAGTTTGTCCTGCGGGTAGAGCGGGGTCAGGTTCTCGAACAGCGCGCGGTCGAGCGCGCGGTCGGGCGTCTCGTAGTTGACGCTGTCGACCTTGAGCAGGGCGAAGAACCGCTCCCCCTCCTTGGGGCAGCGCACCTGGCCCTGCACCACGTCCCCCTTGCGCAGGCCGAAACGCTTGATCTGCGACGGCGAAACGTAGATGTCCGCCTTGCTCTGCAGGTAGTTGTAGCGCGACGAGCGCAGGAAGCCGTAGCCGTCGGGCATGGTCTCGAGCACGCCCTCCGACGACATGATCCCGGTCTGCGCCGCCTGCGCCTCGAGAATCTTGAAGATCAGTTCCTGCTTCTTGAGGTTGCTGAACTCGGCAATCTTCATTTCGCGCGCCAGCGTCGAGAGGTCACCCATCGTCTTCGCCTCGAGCGAAGCGATGTCGAAGAGGTTGGTGCGCTCGCCCGGCCCGCGCGGGACATCACCCGCCTCCGTTGCGGCGTCCGCGGCGGCCAATGCCGCGGCATCCGCCGCAGGCCGGGTCGCGGCCGCGGGGTGATGCTGCTTCCTGCGTCCACCTGCCATGATTATGCTCCTTGTCCGTCCGTCAGTGGTTGCGCCGCCGCATCCCGTGCCGGGAGCGGGGGCGTCAGCATCGCGTCAAGGCGTTCCGCGTCTGCGGGAAACGCCAGGACCTGCAGTTCCGCCGCGTCCGCCGCGAGCCCGAAACGGGCGCGCAGCGCGCGGTCCAGCTGCCGCGCCGCATCCGGCGCGGTCTGATACGAGAAGACGAACAGGCGTCCGCCTTCCAGGATGCCGAAGACATCACCCAGCACGGTGTCGCTGGCCACCATGCGCAACACACGGTCGAACCCTGCTGCCAGCGTCGCCCCGACGATAGCGAGGGCAAACGGCTGCCCGTAGCGGCGGCTGCGCGCGACCTCGTAGGCGAGGTAGGCGCGCAGTTCCCCGTCGCCGATGGGCTCCGCGTGCGCCTGCGGCGGCACCGCCTGCGCCGCCAGGTGCGCCGCGTAGCCGCGCAGGAACCCCGCCGGCGCCACCAGCGCCGCCCCCGTCCCGTCACCCAGCCAGCGCGTGCCGCCCGCCGCGAAATCGTCCACGAGACCGGCCGGCGGCGGCGCGGCATCCAGCGGGGGAAACGTCATGCTGACCGACTCGTGCGCCGCCAGCAGGTCGTGGGCCCGGTCAGTAACCACCTGGGCCCCCGCCGCGTCGGTGCACGGCAGAATGGCCGCGACGAGCAGCGGCGCGGGGGCGAACACGGCATCGACGACGCGCAACTGCGCGCGCAGCGCCGCCAGCGCCCCGGTGGTGGCCGGTGCGGCCAGCAGCACCACCGACAGGTTCGTGCCGTCCGCCTGCCGGCGCAACAGTTCCTGGCGCAGGCGCGCGGCAAAGGCGTCAGCGAGCAGCGTCACCGGCCGTGTTTCCGCAGTTTGTACAGCAGCGTCTGCCGCGGCAGCCCGAGCAGCGTTGCCGCCGCCGCCCGGTCGCGGCAGCCGGCCAGCACTTCCTGCAGCAGTTCGCGTTCACAGAGATCCATCAGTTCTCCGAGCGGGAGCTTCTGCTCCTGCAGATATTCCATGAGTTCCTCGAC
>CAZWUZ010000172.1:0-8664 GCA_964637655.1 uncultured bacterium
TGACGACAGCCCTGCTTGCCCTGCTGCTGATGTTTGCGAGCAAACTGAACGCGGTGTTTGCCGGTGCGGGCTTTATCCTGTGGGCGGCGGCGGCCGGTGACCGGAAACGGGCGGGCGTGATTGCCGCGCTGGTGGTGGCGGCCGGCCTGGCCTACCTGCTTATCGAGCCGCAATTCTGGTTCAACCGCGGCGACGCGATGCGCACGGTGTTTGCCTATCATCTGCAGCATCGCAGCTACCCGATGCTGTTCATGGGCGTGCAGCACGCAGACGGCCGGCATGTCGTGCTGTACCCGCTGCTGCAGGTACTGAGTTCGCTCCCGCTGCCGCACCTGCTGGCGCTGGGTGCCGGCTGCCTGTGGCTGCGGCGGGAGAAGCGTGCCGGTGGCAGGCTGCTCCTGCAACAGGCAGCCTGGCTTGCCATGGTACTGCTCGGCGTGGCGATGTTCCCGGGGACGCCCAAGTATGCCGGTATCCGCCTCCTGCTCTGCCTCTATCCGTTCCTGGCCATCATCGCGGCTTTCGGGGTGCACCGGTTGTGCTGTTGTCTGCGGCACCCCCGCCTGCCGGCGGTGTGCCTGCTCGCCGTGCTGGCCTGGCCGGCGACCTCGCTGCTGCAGTTGCATCCGCATCACGCGGTCTATGCCAATGCCCTGGTCGGCGGTGCGCGCGGCTGGGCAGCGCTGGGCAATGAAACGTTTGCGGAACTGATGCATCTCACGCCGGGGATTCTGGCGGCTGCCGAACAGCACCGTCGTGGCAACGAGCGATTGCTGATGACCCCGTACAGTCCGTACGTGGCATACCCCTACCGGCACCTGCAACTGGGAACACTCGATACCATTGAGGAGGGCGAACCGTCGCTGCAGCAGGGCGACCTGCTGCTCATCTACGCATCGCATATGCCCGACCGGGCAGCACGTGACGGTTCCCTGAAGCGGCGACCGCTGGCGCATTTTGCCGTTTCCGGCATACCGCTGATGACCTTGTACCGCTGGTAGAACGGTGCTGATCAGCGGATATACCTGCAGTAATGACGAAAATATAATGCATGGCGTGATGGCTTGACAGGAAATTCCGGAAACGAAAAATAATCGCGCAGCAGTTGTTGACAGGCGGATGATCCGATGCTACTATGGCCCTGTCGCTAACGACATAATCTATCTTACATACAGGCGTGGTAACTTACATGGCAACGGGCAACGGACTCTGGCAGGAGTGCGCAAGCGCTTTTGCCGCGGGCGAACTATCCGCCGCATGGGAACTCGTGCGCGGGTATATCCGGCAGCAGCCGCGTGATACGGCGGCGCACCGGCTGGCGGGCGATATCGCGGCGGCGCGGCGGCAGTGGCGGCAGGCGCTGATTGCCTATCGCAAGGCGCTGCATATCACCCCGGACGACGCGGCGGTTATCCTGCCGCTGGCGGCGGCGGAACTGGAGGTGGGGATGGCAGGTTCGGCGTACCGGCGGCTGCTCGATTGCCGCCCGCAACCCGGCACGACAGTACGGTTCGGCACGGAGGAGCATGACGCTCCGGCGTGGTGCGAGGAGTTGCTGGCCGCGGCCCGTGCGCGCCTGCAGGGCGAGCGGCGGCTGCTCGACCGCGTGCTGTGGCATGCCGACCAGTACCGCGCGGTGCACCGCTTCGACCGCTCCATCCGCTGCTACGAGGCCTACCTGCAGTTCTGTCCCGAATCATATCCCGCGCATTACGGGCTGGGCGAGGCGCTGAGCGCCTGCCACCGCGACCGCGAGGCGCTCACCTGCTACGCGCAGGCGGCGGCGTGCGCCCCGGCGGACGAAGTCGCGCCGCGCAAGCAACTCGGGTTTGCCTATATCCGGCTGGGTGACCGCGAGCGCGCGGCTGAGGTCTGGCAGGGTCTCATCGCGCAGCATCCGGCGGAGCGTTTCGTCGCGCATTACCTTGCGGCGCTGCAGGCGCCGCGTCCCGCGGACGGTCCGCAGTGAAGCCCATCCGCGTCGCCATCGCCGGGGTCGGCAATTGCGCCTCCGCCCTCGTGCAGGGGATCGAGTACTACCGCAAGCACCCGCAGGCGGACGGGCTCGATTTTCCCGTGCTGGCCGGCTACCGGGTCACCGACATCAAATTCGTCGCGGCCTTCGACATCGACAAGCGCAAGGTGACGAAGGACCTGGCGCAGGCGATTTTCGCGCCTCCCAACTGCGCGCGGCGCCTCGTCGAGCGCGTCCCCTTCCAGCAGGTGCGCGTCGAGCGCGGGTTCCTGCTCGACGGCGTGGCGCGGCACATGCTCAACTACCCGCCGGCGAAGACCTTCGTCGTCGACGAGTTTCTCGACGATTTCTGCTCGGACGAGGAGCGGGATGCCGCGCACGCGCGCATCGTCGCCTCGCTCAAGCGGGCGAAGGCGGAAGTGCTGCTCAACTATTTGCCGGTGGGGAGCCAGCAGGCGACGGAGTTTTACGCGGAGTGCGCGCTCGCTGCGGGCTGCGCGTTGATCAACTGCATGCCGGTGTTTATCGCTTCCGACCCGCAGTGGGAGAAGCGGTTCGCGGCGCACGGTCTGCCGTGTGTCGGTGACGACATCAAGTCGCAGTTCGGCGCCACCGTGCTGCATCGCACGCTGGCGCGCCTCTGCACGCGGCGCGGCATCAGGGTCAAACACACCTACCAGCTCAACACCGGCGGCAACACCGACTTTCTCAACATGCTCAACCGCGACCGTCTGGCGAGCAAGCGCATCTCCAAGACGGAGGCGGTGCAGGCGGAACTGCCGGAGCGCCTCGCGGAAGACGACATCCACATCGGCCCGAGCGACTGGGTGCCGTGGCAGCAGGACAACAAGGTCTGTTTCCTGCGCGTCGAAGGCGAAGGGTTTGCCGGCGCCCCGATCGAGCTGGAGGCGCGCCTCTCGGTGCAGGATTCGCCCAACAGCGCGGGGATGGTCATCGACGCCATCAGGTGCTGCAAGGCGGCGCTGCAGCGCAAGGAGAAGGGGGCGCTGCGCGCCATCTCGGCGCTGACCATGAAGCACCCCCCCGAGCAGCTGGACGAGGCAGTCGCACTGGCCGCGGTGGCGAAACTCGCCCCGGTGGCGCGGAAGGGGCGGCGGCGGTGAGCGAGACGAAGAAACTGGTCTTTATCGTCGATGACGAGGCGGATATCCGCGACCTGCTGGCGCGCGCTCTCGAGGCGGCGGGGTTCGAGGCGGTCTGCATCGCCAGCGGCCTGGACATGATGAAGCGGCTGCGCGAGCGCACCCCCGACCTCATCCTGCTCGACATCATGATGTCGTGGGTGAGCGGCATCGAACTCTGCCAGACGCTCAAAAGCGAGGCGACGTTCCGCCACATTCCCGTGGTCATCATCACCGCGCATCACCGCACGGAAATCGAAAGCAAGGTGGCCGAGTGCGGCGCCGACGGCTGCCTCTACAAGCCCTTCCGCATCGCCGACCTGATCACCACCGTGCAGCGGTTCACCGGGCAGGCGCCCGTGCAGTCGGCCCCGTCGGCCTGATGACAGAACCGCGCCCGGCGTCGTCGCGCCGCATCTTTCCGCTCGCCGCCACCTACCTGCTCTGGCTGGTTACCGCCATCACCGCGGCCCTGCTGCTCTTCGGCATCTACCTGTTCGAGCAGGTGCACGCGCAGGAACTGGCCAAGCACGAGGAACTGGCGAAACTGCTCACGCAGAACACGGTGCAGGCGCTCGATCGCTGGATCGACGCGCAGGTGCGCCTCAGCCAGACCATCGCCGCGGACGAGCGCATTGCCGCGCTCTGCCGCGCCCCGCTCGACCCGCAGGTGCGCGCCCGGGCGCAGGCCTTTCTGACCGGCCTGCACCGCCGCTACCCCTACTGCGAGAATATCCCCGTGGCCATCAACCTGCCGGACGGGCAACGGGTGTTCGTGCCGGCGGGGAGCGATACGCGCGACTGCGGCACGGGCAACTTCATCATCGACACGGTGGAGGGGCGGACCATCGGCAAGTGCGGCCCGCAGTTCCGCTATATCCGCGAGGTGTTTGGCGGCGCCCCCTACTTTATCAGCGACGTCTACCCGAGCATCCTGCGCGGCAACCCGATCTTCGTTGTCGCCGCGCCGGTACTGGCGGACAGCGTGGTGCTCGGCGCGGTCATCGTCGCCCCGCGCATGGATTACTTCACCGACATGTTCCTGCACGACGCGCACTTCGGGCAGACCGGCTACCTGGCGATGTTCGACGACCGCGGCATGGCCATCTCGCATCCCGATGCGTCGCTCATCCTCAGGGAGGATGCCCGCGAGCGCTTCCAGCCGGTGATGGCACATGTGCGGCGCGGCGAGGATCACTTCCTCAGCGAGTTCGGCGGCGTGCGCAAGGTGTACACCACCGCGCGCTTCGGCAGCGACCGGTTCCGCCTGCAGTATGACTGGTACATCGTTGCCTGCCGCGAGTATGACGACATCGTCGCCGCGGCGTGGGATCTGCTCAGCCGCGTCACCATCTGCATCGTGCTGCTCGGAATCTTTCTCGTGCTGCTCGTCGGGCTGCTGACGCAGCGGCTGATCAGCCGCCCGCTCGGCCGGCTCACCGCGGCGGCGGACCGCGTGGCCGCGGGCGACCTGACGGTCGCCATCCCCCCCTGCGCGCGCCGCGACGAAATCGGGGTGCTGACCCGCGCGCTGGCGCGCATGACCGGCTCGTTGCGCGCACAGACGCAGGGGATCAGCGGGTCGCTCACCCTGCTCGAGCGGACGGCGGCGGGCATCGCGCAGGCGAATGCGCAGCAGGAGACGCTGGTGCAGGGGCAGCAGGCGGCGACCGCGGATGTGGCCGCGTCGGCGGCGCAGATCGCCGCCACCGCCACCGAACTGGCAACCACCATGCGCCAGGTGCAGGCGACAACCGATGACACCGTGCGCTGCGCCGACGCGGGGCGGGCCGGGCTCGACACGCTCGGGCAGACGATGGCGGCGCTCGGTGCCGCCACCGGCACCCTCACCGCGCGGCTCGACGCCATCCGCGCGCAGGCGGGTGCGATCAGCGGGATCGTCACCACCATCGGCACGGTGGCGGACCGTACCAACCTCCTGTCGCTCAATGCCGCCATCGAGGCGGAAAAAGCGGGCGAATACGGGCGCGGCTTCGCGGTGGTGGCGCAGGAGATCCGCCGGCTGGCCGACCAGACCGCGGTGGCGACACTCGATATCGAGGGGATCGTTACCGGCATGCAGCAGGCGGTGGCCGATGGCGTCACCGACATCGCCCGCTACGCCGACGATGTGCGCGCGGGTATCGCCACCGCCGGTGAGGCGGAGACGCAGATCAGCCGCGTCATCGCGCAGGTGCACGCGCTGGCCCCGCAGTTCGCCGGGGTGAACACGGGGATGGGCGCGCAGTCGCAGGGGGCGGCGGAGATCAGCCGCGCCATGCAGCAGCTGCGCGCGGGGACGGAACAGACGGCGGCGGCGCTCGACACCTTCCGCGCCGCCACCGCGCAACTGCACAATGCCGCGGCGCAACTGACCGCGCAAGTCGAGCAGTTCCGCGTATGAGCGCCGCGACCGAACGCTACGCCGCGCTGCTCCAGACCCCGGCAGCGGCGGCAGCACAGCTGCGCAGCGGCATGACCGTGGTTGTCGGGGCCACGGTCGGTGAGCCCCCGGCGCTGCTGGCCGCGCTCGCCGCGCGCATCCGCGAGGCCGGGCTCGACGGCCTGCAGGTCTGGACCTTCAACCCGCAGCAGTACCTCGCGGAAACACTGCTGGCGCCCGACCTGTGCGACTGCGTGCAGACCAATGCCTGGTTCGTCAGCGGTCCCATCCGCGGCCTGGTCAAGGTCGGCCTCGTGCATTACGTGCCGTCCTACTTCCATCAGGTGCCGCGGCTCATTCGCGAACATGTCAAACCCGACCTCGTCGTGGCGACGGTGTCGCCGATGGATGCGGGCGGGTACTTCAGCTTCGGCTCGGGCAGCTACATCATCGATGCGGCCCGCTGCGGCGCGCAGGTCGTCGTCGAGGTCAACCGCCACCTGCCGCGCGTATTCGGGGATGCGCTCATCCATGTCGACGAGGTCAACGGCATTGTCGAGCATGACCAGCCGCTGCCGGACGCGCGCCTCCCCGAACCGCGCGCGGAGGATGCGGCCATCGGCGCCCGCGTGGCGGAACTTGTTCCCGACGGCGCGGTGCTGCAGCTTGGCATCGGCGGCCTGCCCAACGCGCTCTGCGGGTCGCTGACGGGGCATCGCGACCTCGGCATCCACAGCGAACTGTTCGGGCCGGGGATGGCCGACCTGGTCCGCGGCGGGGTGATCAACGGGCGGCGCAAGAACCTGCACCCGCGCAAGCATGTCTTCTGCATCCCCTACGGGACGGCTGACACCTTCGCGTTTCTCCATGACCACCCGGCGATGGAGGCCTATTCCTCGGCCTACATTATGGATCCCGCAGTTATCGCCCGCAACGACCGCATGATCGCGGTCAACTCGATTATCGAAGTCGATTTGACGGGGCAGTGCAACGCGGAGAGCATCGACGGGTCGCAGTTCAGCGGTACGGGCGGGCAGCTCGATTTCGTGCGCGGGGCCTACGCGGCGCGCGACGGCAAGGCCATTCTCGCCTTCTACGCCACGGCCAAGGGGGGAACGGTGTCGCGCGTGGTGCCGTGCCTGGCCGCGGGCGCGGCCGTCACCACCCCCCGCATGGATGTGCACTGGCTGGCGACGGAGCATGGCGCGGTCGACCTGAAGGGAAAATCGTCGGCGGCGCGGGCCGCGGCCATCATTTCGCTCGCCGAACCGCGTTTCCGCGACGACCTGTCACGCGCCGCGGAGGAACTCGGCCTGTGCTGAACCACAGAGGGGGCGCCTGACATGCGGGTGGGACACAAACTCATGCTGCTGGTGGCGCTGGCGCTGCTGGCGGTGGCGGCGGCGGGTGCGGCCGGACTGCTGACGCTGCGCAGCACGCTGCGCGCGGACAAGGAAGACCAGATGCGTGCGGTGGTCGATGTCGCGTGGAGCATCGTCGCGCAGCAGCATGCGGCGGCTGAGGCGGGTCGACTGACCGACAGCGCGGCGCAGGCGCAGGCGCTGCAGCTCATCAGCGGGTTGCGCTACCGCGGCGACGAGTATTTCTGGGTCAACGACATGCAGCCGTACATGCTGCTGCATCCCTCGCCCGTGCTGCAGGGGCATGATGTCGGCTACCTCACCGATCCGGACGGTGTGAAAATCATGGACGAGATGGTGCAGCGCGTGCGCGAAAGCGGGGCGGGCTATGTCGCCTACCGCTGGCCGCGCCCGCAGAGCAGTGACACGGTGCCGAAACTGGCCTACGTGCGCGGCTTCGCGCCCTGGGGCTGGGTGGTCGGCTCCGGGGTCTACATCGACGATATCGACGCGCGCTTCCATGCGCAGGCGCGTACGCTGCTGGGACTGCTGGCCGTGGCGGCGCTGCTGCTGCTCGGCGTCTCGGCGGCCATCGTGCGCGGTATTACCCGCCCGCTGGCGGCGGCGCAGGCGCGGCTCGGGGCGATGGCTGAGGGGGATTTCCGCCCGACCCCGGACGCGGTGCTTGACGCGGCGGCGGCGCAGGCGGACGAGCTCGGGCGCATGGCGCAGGCGCTGCTGACCATGCGTGAGCATGCGCGGCGGCTGCTCGGGCAGGTGCAGGCGACGGTGGCGCAGGTCAACGCCTCGGTGACGCAGCTGGCGGCTTCGGCGCGGCAGATCGAGGCGTCGGCGGCGGAACAGGCGGCGGCGACGCAGACGACCGCGGGCACGGCACAGGCGATCGCCGCCGGCGCGCGGCAGACGGCGGTGTCGATGGAAACGCTGAACCGCGGGGCGCAGCAGGCGGGCGCGGCGGCGGATGCGGGCACGGCATCGCTGAGCAGCGTGCAGCAGGCGCTGCGGCAGATGGACGATGCCGTGGCGGCGGTGGCGGGGCGCCTCGCGGAGATCAACGATCGCGCCGGCGCGGTGGCACAGGCGATCACGCTGGTGACGAAAGTCGCCGAGCAGACCAATCTCCTGTCGCTCAATGCTTCGATCGAGGCGGAGAAGGCGGGCGAGGCGGGACGCGGGTTCGCGGTGGTGGCGCGGGAAATCCGCCGGCTGGCGGACCGCAGCGCAGTGGCGGCAGTCGACATCACGCGGCTGGCCGGCGAGATGAAGACCGCGGTGGCCGCCGGGGTCATGGGGATGGACCAGTTCACCGCGCAGATGCGCGCCGGCAGCGAGGAGATCGGGCGCCTTACCGGCCATCTCGGCGGGGTGATGGGCGAAGTGAACGGCATCCTCGGGCAACTGGGTGACGCCAACCAGGGAGCGCAGACCCAGGCGCAGCGCGCGGCGGAGATCGCGCGGGCGATGCACGAACTGACCGAGGCGGCGGAACAGACGATGGCGGCGCTGCGCGAATCGGCGGCGGCGGTGACGGGACTCAACGGGACGGTGCAGGCGCTGCAGCAGGAAGTGGCGACCTTCAGGATGCAGGACTGACGGGGGCGGCGGATGGCACGGGGCAGGAAACTTTTCGGCAAACTGATGGTCGCGGCGCTGCTCACGCTGCTGCCGGTGTCGCTGCTGTGGATCGCCTGCGGTTCCTACTATGTGCGCCAGCTGCAGGGGGCGCATACGCTGCTGCTGCAGGCCGCGGAGGTGCGCCGCCTCGTGCTCGAGGTGCGGCGC
>CAZWUZ010000173.1:0-8525 GCA_964637655.1 uncultured bacterium
CGACGATGGCGCCGTCGCCGATGGTGACTCCCGGCAGGATGATGGCGCCGCTGGCGATCCACACGCGGCTGCCGATGGTCACCGCCAGCGTGCGCACCCGCCCGCTTTCCTGCCAGTCGTGGGTTTCGGTGATTACCTGCACGCGGTAGCCGAGCGCGCTGTTGTCGCCGAGGCTGATGCCGCCGTAGGCGGAGAGCAGGCAGCCGCGGTTGACGAAACTGTCCGCGCCGATGGTGACGCGCTGCGGGCAGATGACGGTGACGTCGGGATAGATGACGCTTCCGCTGCCGATGGTCATGCCCGCGCCGCGCAGCAGCGCCGTGCGCAGGCGGTTGCCCCAGCCGTAATGGCCGCTGCCGCGCGGCAGCAGCCGCACGAGGTCGGCGAGCAGTTCGCCGTCAGCGTCGTCGCGCGTCAGGCCGCGCGCGCCTGCCCAGGGGTCGGTCGTCGTCATCAGGTGCCTCCGTTCAGTTCGTCGGGGTGCCGCAGCCACTGCGCGCCGTGCCGCGCGAGGAAGCGCAGCGCGCGGCGGATGCGTCCTGCCTGCCGCCGTGCGGCGTACGCATGGATGAGGAGGGTCGCCGGGCCGCCGTCCGCGGGAAGCAGCCGCCAGAGTTCGCGCAGTTCGCCCGGGGTCAGTGCCTCGGGACTGAGTGCCCGCCAGCCGGTGTACGGTGTGCCGGGGGCGAAGGCGATGGGGATGATGTGCAGCGGCGCGTCGCCGCGTGCGCGGCGGTTGTCAACCGACGGCGCGTACGGTTGCAGGGGGGCGCCGCCCCAGAAGGCGTACGCCTCGGGGAAATCGCCACCCATGTTGTCGTGCAGGCGCGTCAGCCCGAGCTTTGCCAGCACGGGGAAGAGGCGCTCGCTGCCCGCGCAGTAACCGCAGCGCACGTCGCGCGTGGGCAGGCCCATGGCACGCAAGTGTGCCTGTGCGTTCGCCAGCACCTTCCGCATATGGTCGGGATAGTAGTAGTAGTAGGCGCTGCCGTCGGGCTCCTCCTCGTGCGGGTGCAGCCCGACACTCCCGCCGCCGGCGACATGCGCCTGCCACAGTTCACGCCAGCGTCCGTCCGTGTAGCAGAGGTTGTCATGCTCGCGCCGCACGAAGGGGGAGGTATGGATGAAGGTCAGCGGGGAGGTGCCGGTCTCTTCGCGCACCAGCGCCAGCGCCTGCTGCACCTGCACGAAGAACGCGGGCTCGTCGAGCGTGCAGCGGTGCGCGTAGAGCGGGTCGTAGCCGGCAAAGTCGCAGTCGACCGTGACGAGCAGTTTCATATCACCAGCACCCGTTCGGTGATTCCCTGCAGGCGCTGGCCATACGACAGGGCAAACTCGCGGGCGACATGCAGTAAGGGAAGCATGGCACGTTCACCGGTGCTGAGATGATTTCCGGCGGTGGTCACGCGCCGGGCGAGCTGCCCGGAGAAACGCCACCACCAGACAAGGAACGCGGTGTAAACAAACCCGGCAATCAGTACGGCTGCCAGGCCGCGCACAGGAGCGTGAGCGGCCGCGACGAGGAGAAAAATCCAAACGAAGCACTTGCGCTGCAACCCGACGGCTGTTTTGTCAAGCCATATGGTGAAAAACGACGGTCGCAGCCGGGGAGGTTTGCCCGGCGCGAAACACAAGTACTGTTTCGGCCAGTGGCGCTTGAGCAGACGGACCTGTCCGCGCCCGTAGCCGTAGGCCTGACGCAGCATGCCGCCAACAGTCGCGCGGTGAAAATGGCGTACCGCGGCCGCCGGCACGAAGGCGAGTTTGTGTCCCGCCTTGATGAGGCGGTAGCAGAAGTCGTGGTCCTCCCCCGTCGGCCAGTCGGCGGCAAACCCGCCCAGCGTATTGAACACGGAGCGGCGGACGAGCAGGTTGGCGCTGTGCCCGAAGGAGACGAACGGGATGACGCGGTCGTAGACCGCCGCGTCCTCAGGGAGCGGCAGTCCGTAGGCACCGAGATATTTTTCCGTGAGCGTGGTGGCGGGTGCAGGGAGCACGCCGCCGGCCACCGCGCCGACCGACGGGTCAGCCGCCGCGGCGAGCAACCGTTCCAGCCAGTCCGCTGCGGGGACGCAATCGTCGTCGATGAAAACGAGAAATTCGCCCTGCGCCTGCGTCGCGGCGAGATTGCGTACCGCCGCGGGAGTGGATGGTGCTGCCGTGATGAGGTGTGCGCGGTGCGCCAGTTCCGGCAGCAGGTCGAGGTCGCCGGCGCGGCCGCGCCCGCTGTCCATGACAACGGCGAGCAGTTCGGCTTCTGCGCCCGCCTGTGCGCGCAGCGCGTCGAGCAGCGTCAGCACGCGCGGGTGTGACCAGCGGACGGGGACGATGACGGAGACGCGCATCAGTGCACCTGTGCCGCGCCGAGAATGAGATAGCCGCCGAGCACGCGCGCGAGGACCCGGTCGAGCGGACGCAGAATGCATGCGAGCGGCGAATGCCAGAGCGCGAGCAGCAACGCATCGAGCGGGCGGTAGAGGAAGGTCAGGCGCAGCGTTTTGAGCAGTCCCAGCCAGAGCATGAAGAACCCGAAGGTGTATTCGGTGGTGACGGTGGTGCCGGCCGGCCAGAGCGGGCGGAAGGTGGCGAGCGGCTCCTCGTAGCCGAAGGGCCAGCGGTCAAGCCGCTCGAGCAGCTGTTTGCCGAGCAAAAAGAGGCGGGTGCGGTACGGTGCGATTACGACGACGCTGCCTTTCGGGCACACGACGCGCACCTGCTCCGCAAGGATGCGCTGCTGGTCGGCAGCGGCAAAATGCTCGATGACCCCGCTGGAAAAGCAGCAGGCGAGCGCCCCGCCGCGCAGCGGCAGCGCGCGCACGTCGCCGCCGACCGCGCAGCCGTCGCCCCGCGCCGCGAGAAAGCGCAGGCTGGCGCGCGAAAAGTCGAGGTAGAGCGCGCGACACCCATGCGCGGCACAGGCGTGCGCCGCCAGCCGTCCGCTCCCCGCCCCCGCTTCCGCGCACCACTCCCCGCGCGGCAGGTGCGGGAGCAGTTCCTGCGCGATGAGCTCCGCGAGATAGTTCCAGCGCTCCGGTTCACCCGTCACCGGGTCATGCCACACGCGGTCCCATAACCGGTCGGCGGGGATATTTTCGCTGATGCTGACCGACACCTCACCCATAATATTTGATTCTACCCGATTTGCCGCCCGCCGGCAAGCCCGGTCGGCGGGATCAGCGGCGGGCGTAAAGGGCGAGGGGCGGGGCGGCGGCGATAAAGCGGTAGCTGCCCAGGTAGCGGGCAAAGTCAGCGGGTGACAGGTCGATCTCGTCGGCGTTGTAGAGCACGAAATCGGGCTGCAGGCCGGGCGGAAAGGGACGCGCCAGCCAGATGACGTAGCGGTCGCGTTCGAACGGAGTGGGAAAATGATAGAGCGTCCGCCGGCCTGCGAGGTGCGCGCCGGTGCGGTTGTCGGTGCTGACGGAGGCATCTGCCGGAACGTGGTGCAGCAGGCGGGCAACGCGCCCGGCGTAATCGTCCGCCAGCGTGGTGACACGGTAGCGGTCCTGCGCGGCGGGATCGGGCAGCCAGAAGCGCAGCCCGAGGGGGAGCGGACCGAAGAGCACGCTGCCGCATAGTGCGGTCGCAAGGATGGCGCGGGCGCGGGCGGGCGCTGCGGCGCAGGCGCCCGCGGCGGCGACGAAGAGGAGCGGGATGACCGGCGCGACGTGGTGCGTGGCGATGCTGGCCTGCGCGGTCATGGTCGAGAGCATCGAGTAGCCGAGTGGCACGGCGGCCGCGAAAAACAGGCGCGGCGCGCGCAGCGGCAGCAGGGCGAGCGGCAACAGCAGCAGGGCAAGATAGGTGAGGTTGTGGGTGGTCAGCAGGCGCGGCAGCCAGCGCTGCGGGGCGAGGAAAAAATTCGTGGCGATTGCCGGCAGCGACGTGCCGAGATAGTCGTAGCGGCAGAGCGGAACCAGCACGTCGGCGAAGGCCGGCATCAGCCATTTCAGCGCGATGACCGTGTAGGCGAGGCCGGTGCCGGCGAAGCACAGGGCCAGCAGCCGGCGGCCGCGTGTCTCGCCGCGCGCCAGGGCGAAAACCGCGGCGAGCGCGGCGGCGCAGAGCCCCGCCTCCTCGCGGCAGGCCAGGGCGAGAATGAACCAGGCGAGCGCGGCGGCATGACGACGCGCGACCCACGCGGCGGCAAAGGCGAGCAGGGCGGGAATGAAAAAGGCGATGGCGTGCAGGTCGAAGAGCAGCACGTAGTGCAGCGGCGGATAAAGCAGGTAGGCATAGGCAAGCAGTTCGCCCGCGGCCGGCGAGGCAAGGCGGGCGCCGAGCGCGCGGACGGCCAGCGCGCCGCCCGCCAGCGCCAGCGCCTGCAGCAGCAGCAGGGTATAGGGTGAGGGGAAAAGCGCGTAGCAGGGAACGAGCAGCAGGAATACGAAGGCAAGATGATTGCCGAGATAACTCCCGTTATAGACACTCGAACGGAACCAGTCGCCCTGCGCGGTGGCATGGATGATCTGCTCGTGCAGCCCGAGGTCGAACATCGCGCTCAACCCCGCACGATGGCGGGCGAAGGAGAGCAGGATAAAAAACGCGGCGGCGAAGACGAGCATCAGGCGGAAACGGCGCGGGTCGGGAGCGGAAAGCGGGGCGCGGGCGAGACGCCAGCAGAACGGGAGCGCCAGCGTGGCGATGAGGAGCAGAGGCGTGACGGTGTAGGCCATCAGTCGATGCCCACAGCAGGATTCGTGCAGGAGGTGTCGCAGCGGCAGAAGTGCATGGCGCAGATATACCACTCGTACGGGGGGGGCGTCAAACCTGCACGGAGGCGGGCACTGCGGCAGATATCTGGAAAAATTGCTGTGGCAGTAATTGCAGCAGAGCAATTCCACTCAGTGCATATACTGCATTATATCATGTAAAATAGAGAATTGCATCATTTACTTGACAAAAAACAAATAAACTGCTATAATCGTGAAAAGAATAGCGGTATAAAATTCACAAAAGAGGATGGCATGCGCGCGAAGATTCCGGAACCGACATTACGACGGCTCCCCCTCTACTGCGAGTATCTCCGTGTCCTCAGCAAACGCGGGATTACCCGCATCGCGTCCGCGAAAATCGCCCAGGACCTCGAACTCGACCAGACGCAGGTGCGCAAGGATCTTGCCGTCACCGGCGTGCGCGGCAAGCCCAAAATCGGCCACGATACCGGCGAGCTGATCGACGCGATCGAGAAATTTCTCGGCTGGCAGCACAATACCGGCGCGGTCCTTGCCGGCTGCGGCCACCTCGGCACCGCGCTGCTCGGCTTCGCGGGGTTCCGCGACTACGGACTGACCATCGTCGCCGCGTTCGACAGCGACCCGCGCAAGCTCGGCACGCGCGTGCACGGGCATCGCGTGCAGCCGCTGGAGAACCTGCCCGACGTGGCCGAGCGCGAGCAGGTGCACATCGGCATCATCACCGCGCCGGCGGCGGCGGCCCAGACCATCGCCGACCAGATGGTCATGGCCGGCATCCGCGCCATCTGGAACTTCTCGCCGGCGCTGCTGACGCTGCATCACGACATTGTCGTACGCAATGAAAACCTCGCCTGCGGCCTGGCCATGCTCTCCCACCGCCTGGCGGAAACTGCCAAGGAGAACGTATGAGCCCCCTGCGTATCGAACCGATCCTCGAACGCTACCACCGCGCCGAGCGCGATTCGCTCATTCCCATCCTGCAGGAAGTGCAGGAGCAGCTCGGCTATATCCCGCGCGACGCCGTCACGCGCATCGCGCAACACCTCAACCTGCCGGCGAGCAAGGTCTACGGGGTGGCGACGTTTTACAACCAGTTCCGGTTCACCGCCCCCGGCAAATACCGCATCGCGGTCTGCCGCGGCACCGCCTGCCACGTCAAGGGTTCGCTCGCCGTGCTCGAAGCACTCGAACGCGCGCTCAACGTCAGGGCCGGGCAGACGACGCGCGACGGGCTCTTTTCCATCGAGATTGTCGCCTGCCTCGGCGCCTGCGGCCTCGCCCCGGTGCTCACCGTGAACGGCGAGTTTCATGCCGGCGTCGTGCCTGACCAGATCCCGGGCATCGTCGCGGCCTGTCGCGCGAAGGAGGAGAGCCATGCCGGCAAAAACTAAGACCGCCCCGAAGCAGGCCGCGGCGAAAAAAACCGACGACGGAGCGCGGCTGCGCCGCGAGGTTATCACCCGCCCGGCGCTGTTTGTCGGTACGGGTACCTGCGGACTGGGGGCCGGCGCCGGCGACACGCTCGCCGCGGTGAAGGCCTACCTCGCCGGCAACAGTATCGACGCCGAGGTGGTCGAGGTCGGCTGCATCGGTTATTGCGCCGCGGAGCCGATGCTCGACGTGCAGCTCCCCGGGCGCACCCGCCTCTCCTACGGTGGCGTCACCGCGGGCAAGGTGGCCGCACTGCTCGACGCCTGCGGCGCGGGCACGCCGCCCGCCGACGGGCTGATCGGCCAGTTTCGCGTCGCCGGGCAGCAGGCGTGGGACGGCCTGCCCTTCCTCGATGAACATCATTTCTTCGCGCCGCAGACGCGCTGGGTGCTGGCCAACTGCGGAGTGATCAACCCCGAATCGCTCGACGAGTACCTCGCGCACGGCGGGTATGTCGCGCTCAAGCAGGTGCTGGGGAAGACCGCCCCGGCCGACCTCTGCGCGCTCGTCGCGCAGAGCGGGCTGCGCGGGCGCGGCGGCGGCGGCTTCCTCACCGGGAAGAAGTGGCAGTTCGCGCAGCGCATCGCCGCCGACAAGAAATACCTCATCTGCAACGCCGACGAGGGTGACCCGGGTGCCTTCATGGACCGCGCGGTCATCGAGGGCGATCCCTACCGCCTCATCGAGGGGATGACCATCGCCGCCTACGCTATCGGCGCCGAGCGCGCCTACATCTATATCCGCGCCGAGTACCCGCTCGCCATCGCCCGCCTGCGCACGGCGCTGGCGGAGGCGGAAAAGCGCCACCTGCTCGGGGAGAACATCCTCGGGCGCGGGGTCAACCTTAAGCTCACCATCAAGCAGGGGGCGGGCGCGTTCGTCTGCGGCGAGGAGACGGCGCTGATCAACAGCATCGAGGGGAAGCGCGGCATGCCGCGCCCGCGCCCCCCCTTCCCCGCCGTCGCCGGGCTTTTCGGCAAGCCGACGGTGATCAACAACGTCGAGACGCTGGCCAATGTCCCCGTCGTCGTGCAGAAGGGGGCGGACGGCTTCGCCGCGCTCGGCACGCAGACGAGCAAGGGGACCAAGGTCTTTGCCCTCTCCGGCAAGGTGGCGCGCACCGGCCTGGTCGAGGTGGCGATGGGAACGAAACTGCGCGACATCATCTTCGCGGTCGGCGGCGGCATCCCGCACGGCAAAAAGTTCAAGGCGGTGCAGATCGGCGGCCCGTCGGGCGGCTGCATCCCCGAATCGCACCTCGATATCGTCATCGACTACGAGTCGCTCAAGACGGTCGGGGCGATGATGGGCTCGGGCGGCCTCGTTGTCATGGACGAGGACAACTGCATGGTCGATGTGGCCAAGTACTTCATGGAGTTCATCACCCGCGAGTCGTGCGGCAAGTGCATCCCCTGCCGCGAAGGGACGCGCCGCCTGCTCGAAATCCTCGAGCGCATCACCCACGGGCGCAAGGGGGAGTCGGGGCAGCAGTCGCTCGAGCGCTTCCAGGGGGTCATGTACCTCGACCGCCTCGCCGGGGTCATCCGCGATTCCTCGCTCTGCGGGCTGGGGCAGACGGCGCCCAACCCCATCCTCTCGACGCTGCGCTGGTTCCGCGCCGAGTACGAGGCGCATATCTACGAGCGGCGCTGCCCGGCCGGGGTGTGCAAGGAACTGCTGACCTTCAGCATTGTCACGGATCAGTGCCGCGGCTGCACGCTCTGCGCCCGCAAGTGCCCGACGCAGGCGATCATGGGTTCGCCCAAGGCGCCCCATTACATCATCCCCGACAAGTGCATCAAGTGCGGGGCCTGCCGCGATGCCTGCCCGTTCGGCGCCGTCACGGTCGGGTGAGGAGGAGACGATGATCACTATCGAAGTCAACGGCCGCGCCATTGACGCGCACGAGGGGGAAACCATCCTTGACGCGCTGAAACGCGAGAAGATCAAGGTGCCGACCCTCTGTCACATGGAGGGGCTGACACCGTCAGGCGCCTGCCGCGTCTGCGTGGTCGAGGTGGCGGGGCAGGGCGCGCTCGTCCCCTCCTGCGCCTACCCGGTGAGCGCCGGGATGCAGGTGCAGACCCACTCGCCGCGCGCCGTGCGCGCGCGCAAGACCATTATCGAGCTGCTGCTCACCAACCATCCCGACGACTGCCTCTACTGCGTGCGCAACCTCAACTGCAAGCTGCAGGCGCTGGCCGAGGACCTCGGGGTGCGCCAGCGGCGCTACCTCGGGCAGAAGAGCCGCCACAAGCTCGACCTGAGCAACCCGTCGCTGATGCGCGATCCCGACAAGTGCATCCTCTGCGGCAAGTGCGTGCGCGTCTGCGAGGAGGTGCAGGGGGTGGCCGCCATCGACTTCGCCGGGCGCGGCTGCACCGCCTACGTCGCCAC
>CAZWUZ010000174.1:0-8502 GCA_964637655.1 uncultured bacterium
CTTGAGCAACTCCAGCGATTCGAATTCATCGTACGGTCTGCTGGTGCAAAATGACAGCCACAGCCAGTTCTCCAGCAACACGTTGGTGAACAACGGCAACTATGCCCTCGGTATCACCGGCACAACCAATAGTGACACCTTCGCGAAGAACATCATCCAGCCACCAGCCGCGCGGCCTGACTCGGGGGTATTGAACTCGACCGTCAGCCAATTCGACTTCGCCCGCAACTGGTGGGTGCGCGGTGGCGTCGGAACAACGGATTCCGCCGTCATCCGCGGCATGGTCCAGGGTATTGGCCGCGACCTCATCGCGTATACCCCGTTCCGGCTGGGTATGGTGGATACCGCAGTGAACGCCGACACCATCGCGCCGCGCGCGCCGGATACTGTGGCTGCGACCGGCGGAGCGAATATTACCCTGACCTGGACGGCGGCCAACACCAACGAAGAAGTGGGCGGCGCCCTGACCGACCTCGCCGGCTACCGCGTCTATCGCAGCACGACGTCCGGCACCTCGTACTGGGCGCCCATCGGCGGGGCGGCCGGCACCAGCTATACCGACTCCACCGCCACGGCCGGAATGACCTACTACTACCGGGTCACCGCTTACGACAACCACAGCCCGTGGGAGAACGAATCGTTCTACAGCGATAGCATTGCCTCGGGCACGGCCATCGACACCACCGGCCCGAACAACTGGTACGTGAATATAACGACCGGCGATACCGCCAACGACGGGCTCTCGGCCGGATTTGCGAAAAAATATATCAGCAATATCACGCTCGGGACAATGCGCCAGACCGGCAGCTCGCTGCTGACCCCTGGCGACACGGTGAACATAGCGGCCGGCACCTACGGCGAAACGGTGGTTGTTGACACTGATTACGTTGCTGTCATGGGCGCCGATTCCGCCACTACGATTATTAACCCGCCGGGCGATTCGACGGTTGCAACATTGAGCGGCATATATGCGGCGGCGGTGCAAGGGCTGCGGATTGCCGATCTGCGGGTGACGGACTGCTACTACGGGATCTGGTTCAATAATGCCGACTCGTCGGTGGTTGTAGATGTGACGGCCGCATCTTGCGGCGGGACCGCAGGTGCCGGTGTGTATTTCTCTAACGGCTCGGATATGAACAGCATAGTCAATTGCCAGGCGGTTAATGGCTATTACGGCTACAACCTGAATACGTCTTCGGGTAATGCCCTTACCAGCAGCATTGCCGAGTACAACGAGCGTTACGGGATCCAGTTGGATGCCGGCAGTGATTCCAATAACCTGACCGGAGCGGTGGTCCGGAACACCAGCTTGTACGGCATCCATTTACAGGCCTCGTCGAACAATACCCTGCAGAACTGTGTTTCCGAGTACAATTCGCGGGGCTTTAACCTGAATGGCGCCAGCAACTCAGTCCTCAGCGGCAACATCGCCAGGTACAACCCCGGCCGCGGGTTCTACCTGTATGGTTCGAGTAATTACAACGTTCTTGTAAATAACGTCAGCTTCGGCAATACCGGTTCGACCGGCCAGGGCTTCGACATCCAGACCTGCACCGGGAACTACCTTGCCATGAACACCAGTGATTCTAATGACCAGTACGCCTACAAGCTGAGCTCGAATTCAACCACAGATACGGTCGTTAAGAACAATATTTTTGCCTTTGGCCTGAACTCGGACTCGGGTTTTCTTAATGCGACCGCGAATTCGTTTGACGCCACGCGCAACTGGTGGGGTACGACGGACACGACCGTGCTGGCCGGACGGATAGTGAATACGGGTGGCGGCAGCGTGGTGTGGACGCCATTCCGGCTCGGGCCGGTCGATACGACGGTGAACGCCGACACCATTGCGCCCAAGGCACCAGACACGGTGGTGGCGACCGGCGGGGCGAATGTCACCCTGACCTGGACCGCCGCCAATACCAACGAGGAAATCGGCGGCGCGCTGACCGACCTCGCCAGCTACCGCGTCTATCGCAGCACGACGAGCGGGACCTCGTATTGGGCGCCAATCGGCGAGACGACGAACATCGTGTACTTCGACTCCACCGCGGCCACCGGTACAACCTACTACTATCGCGTTACCGCGTACGACAATCATGCGCCGTGGGAGAATGAGTCGTTCTACAGCGACAGCATTGCCTCGGCCATGACGATTGACACCACCGGACCGAATACCTGGTATGTCAATGACGGCGACACGGCCGGCGACGTGTACTGTTCCGCCATCGGCGACACCGCCAATAACGGCCTGACCCCGGCAACCCCGAAATTCTATCTCAACCAGATCGAGGATTTGTTGACCACCGGCGACACGATCCTCATTGACGCGGGGCACTACTATGAACCGGACTCATTCGTTATCAAGGCCGACTCGGTCGTCATCATCGGCGCCGATTCGACTTCGACCATAATCGATTTCAGCGATTCATCGGCCGGCCCGGACTTGTCGCTCCGGGCGGTGAACCGCAGTGGCCTTCGCCTGACGGACCTCTGCATCCAGAACGCGCGGACCGGCATCTGGTTCGATAACGTCGATTATTCGCTTTGCGAGCGGGTTACTTTGCGCTATAACTATTATGGCACCGTTCTGACCAATTATGCCGATACGAACGTATTCCGCAACAGCCACCTGCACCACAATACCAGCGAGGCCTTCAACCTCTGGAATCCAAGCAACAACTTTACGGTCGACACCTGTCTGGTAACGGACAACGGGAACGGAATATGGTTCCGGCAGGGGACGACCATCCGGATAACGGGTACCAGTTTCCTGCGTAACGCCTCGGTTGGGGTTAAGATTTCAGATGCCGGCGATATCGGGGTGGACAACTGCGTGATCCGCGGCACCAACGGCCACGGCCTTGCGCTTTCGAATGCCACGAACGGCGTTTACGCGCACAATGACATCTCGGACAATTCCGGCAACGGCTTGTACATGGATTGGAATGCGGCCGGGAATGTATTCCGCCAAAACCGGTTCGACTCGAACGCCTCTTACCAGATCAACGCCGGTTGGTCGAACAACAACCTCTTTGTCAGGAATCTGATCCTGCCGCCGTCCGCCCAACCCGATTCCGGGGTGCTGAACGACAGCATCCCGGCGGCAGCCTTCTCGTTCGCGCGCACCTGGTGGGGGACCACTGATTCGAGTGCCATACGGCAGATGATCAATGGCGTTGGCCGTGACTCTGTTGCATATACCCCGTGGCGGCTTGGCGTTTGCGATACGACCCCGGGCGCTGACACCTACGCCCCGGCGGCGCCCGACACCGTGGTCGCCACGGGCGGAACGAATATCGCGCTGGCGTGGAGCACGGTGGGAACAAACGAAGAAGGGGCGGTGTGGACCGGAGACCTCGCCAGCTACCGCGTCTATCGCAGCACGACCAGCGGCACCTCGTACTGGGCGCCCATCGGCGAAACCACGGGCATCACCTACTTCGACACCACCGCGTCGGTCGGCACGACGTACTATTATCGCGTCACTGCGTACGACAACCACAGTCCGTGGCCGAATGAGTCGTTCTACAGCGACAGCGTCGCCAGCGCCATGTACAGCAGCGACAGCGCCATCGTGCTGTCACAACTCGTTCCCTATGCCATGGTCGCCGACACGAACTACACAGTGACCATCACGTTGCAGAATACCGGCAGCGAGACGTGGACCGATACCGCCGGCTATATGCTCGGGGCGCAATGCCCCGCCGACACCGTCCTCTGGGGAGACAGCCGCTTCGTTCTGCCGGATACTGCCGTCGTGGCGCCGGGCGACACCATCGCGCTTTCCTTTGCCATCCATACACCGGGGACCGGCATCTGGGACTTCCGCTGGCAATTATTCCGCAACGGATCCGGATGGGTGGGCGATTCGACGCCGCTGTGCCAGGTTCCGGTCTTCGTCGTCGGTTCCCCGGTGACCACCATCAACGTGCTCGACTATTTCCTCTCCAAGCACCCCGGCAACGCCTTCGTCTACCCGCATGCGCTGAGTGAAACCCATGCCGGGCGGCAGGTGACGTACACCAAGTGGGACACCTCCGCCATCGAAACCTTCTACTGGGACCGCGAATACCTCTGGGAGCGCGAGGACCACACCATGGGCGGCACCATCCCCCCCTACCTGTTCGAACCGGGGCGCTGGATGAAGGTGAACATGGATGTCGGGGAAGTTGTCGATGTGCCGGACGGAAAGTCGTACTGGTACGAAAACCCGGAGAAGTGCACGCTGAGCGGCCAGTATGCCCCGTCGAACCAACCCTATCGTAATACGCTCGAAGCGCATCTCGCGTCGCTCGATATCGGCAACGGGCTCGGGCCGCAGGAAGTCATCATCCTGCAATATTACTACGGATACAATTATGAAAAATTCTACTACAGCAGGGAGTGGGGCTGGATTGCCTGGGAACACTATTCGACGGCCAACCTGCTGCGGCAGCAGGCGGGATTCAGCGATACGAGTGGCACACCGCTGACACCCATGGCAGATTATACCGCACACGCAGTCGATGTCTTCACCCCCGCTGATTCGAAAGTACTGAGCGTCAACAGCTACTTCGGGACGCATACCCTCGCCCTGCCCGCCGGCTGCTTCGCTGATTCAGTGACGCTGGCCGCCTACGTCCCCCCCACGCCGTACCTCGCTGACCCGGCCTTCCCGGGCAGCAATGTCGAGTATACCGACCTCGGGTTGAAGGTGAACGTCGACACGACGGTGCACCCGTCGCAGCCGGTAACCGTCACCCTGACCTACCGCGCGCAGGATGCCGTCGGCTATGACGAGAACAAGTTCATCATCGGCTGCTACAGCGACACGCTCAGTTGCTGGACACAACTGCCCACGACCCGCGACACGGCCGCCAACACACTGACGGCAACGGTGCCGTACCTGACCCGCCTCCAGATCTTCCAGCTCAACCACACCACCACCGACTCGACCTGGTACGTGAGCCCGTCGGGCTACGACACCGGTGCGGGTACCGCGGCAGCGCCTTTCCGGACCATCGGCAAGGCGCTGAGCGTGGCGAGTGCGGGGGAGACCGTCTGGCTGGCCCCCGGCACCTACAGCGAGACCGTCACCATCACGCAGAACAACCTGCTGCTTGCCGGCGGTGACTCGACGACGACGGTGATCGATGCCGGCGACAGCACCGCCGGCGGGGCGCGCCGCGGGATCAGTGCCACGAATGTTGCGGGCATCGTCCTGCGTTCGCTGCGTGTGACGAACGCCTGGCAGGGCATCGAATGGAACAATGTCGACAGCGCGACCATCACTGATGTCGCGGTCGACAGCTGCGGCTACCGCGGTATCCACCTGCTCAACGGTGCTGACAGCGTGCTGATCAGCGGCTGCGCGGTTGCCGGCAACGGCGACCACGGCATTGCGGTCGAGTCGTCGGCGGGCGCGGTGCTGACGGGGAACGCGAACACGGGCAATACCGGCAGCGGTATGGCCGTCTGGGGGAGCGGCAACGCGCGCCTGTCAGCGAACCGGGTGCTGAACAGCACCTATGGTGGCATCTATGTCGGCAGCGGGGCGGATGGCACCCTGCTCAGCGGCAACAGCATGACCGGCAATTCCCCCGCCGGCATCTGGCTCATCGGCGTGAGCGGCTGCACCGTGCAGCTGAACACGGTGACCGGTAACGTGCGCGGCATCATGCTGAACAACGGCGCGACCGGCAACCGGCTCGACACCAACGCCGTCACGGGGAACACCGACAACGGCGTTCTCCTCGATACCGGTTCGCACGGCACGCTGCTCTACGGCAACAGCAGCAGCGGCAACACGTGGAGCGGTTTCGTGCTCAATGATGCCGACAACTGTCTGCACAGCGGCAACACCGCGGCGGGCAACGGCGCGCACGGGTTCTACCTGCTGGCCGGGAGCGGCGGTGCCATGCTCAGCGGCAACGCTGCGCGCAACAATCTCGGCAGCGGTATCCGCCTCGAAAACGCGGCGGGCAATCGCGTGGAGCAGAACGATGTTGATTCCAACGCCAACTATGCGGTCTGGCTGGCGGGCAGCGCTGTCGCGGACACCTTCACGCGCAATAACTTCTCGCCGTCCCCTGCCTGGCCTGATTCAGGTGTTTTTGCCGGCGCGGCGTGGAACTGGTCATTTACCCGCACCTGGTGGTCGACGACCGATTCGTCGGCCATCCGCGCGCTGGTGAGCGGCCCGTATGCGGATTCGCTCACCTACAGCCCGTTCCGGCTGCGGGTGTGCGATACGCGGGCACTGCAGGACACGGTGGCGCCATCAGCACCCGACACGGTTGTGGCTGCCGCCATCAATACCACGACGATCCGCGTCACCTGGCAGAAGGTGACGACGGATGAAGAATCGAGCCTCTATGCGCCGGCAGTCATCGGCTATGTCATCTACCGCTCCGCCACCCCCGACACGCCGTACTGGCAGCCGCGGCACGACCTCTACACCTTCGGCGGGGATACCTGCACCTTCGATGATACCGGGCTGGCACCGGGGTCGACCTGGTATTACCGCGTCACCGCGTATGACAACCATCCGCCCTATCCCAACGAAAGTTTCTATGCGGACTCCATCGCGATGGCAACAACCGCTGTCACGGATTCATACATTCATCCTCCCTCCGGGTGCGATACGCACGCGACGCTTTTCCTCGCGGAGGTGGTGGGGACCGACACGGTGCTCATCGCGGCACAGGATGACGCGGACACGCTCACCATCATCGGCTATGCCCCGGGTGGTACTGATACCTGGACACTGACCGTCGACTTTCTTGACACCGGCCATTACGTGGAGATGCGGCGCGTGGCGGCAGGCGTGCTGAACGGGAGCGATACGTCACGCATCCGCGCCTTCGGCTACGGGGCGGGGCGCGCGCTGCAGATTACGCTCTTCGATTCCGCGTGGAACGATATCGGCGCCGCCCTGGCGGGCAGGGTGGCTGACTCACCGGCGCTCACCTTTGACCTGCGCGGCTGCGCCCTCAACCCGAACCGCAGCGCCATCTTCTGGCTGAACACCGCGGATTCCCGCTGGTATGACGTCACTGCTGCCGACAGCGGCATCACCACTGACAGCTACAGCCGCAGCGGTGATTCGGTAAGCATCCGCGTCGGGCACTTCTCGCATTTCTACCCGGGCGAGGGGTGGATCGACACGCTCACGGTGGTCAAGCGGGGCGAGGTGCCGCCGCAGACGGTGGCGACAGGATCGAACAACCACGTGGTGATGACCCTGCACATCCTCGGCGACACCGCCGCGGGCGGCGACACGCTGACCTACGTGCGGATCAGCAATATGGGGGCGCTGAGCGGCGACAGCGCCACGCTGCGGCTGCTGGAAGACAACGGCAGCGACAGCATCTACGACGGCGGGGACACGCTCATCGCGGGCCTCGTCTGGACCGGCAGCTTCTGGGAGGATACGGCACTGCTCTACCCGCTCGGTCCGGACGGCATCGACGTGCTGGTGGTGGCGAACATTTCTGTGGGGGCACCGGACGGTGCGACGCTCGTCCCCCGCATCAATGCGGGAACCTTTGCCAGTGCGGATGAAGATTCCGGGCCGGTGTCAGCACTGCAGGCGGCCTATGCGCTGACGGTCATGGATACCGGCGGTCCCACTATCTGGTACGTCAATGACACGTCAACGGCGGGCGATTCGTGGTGCGGTGCTGTTGGCGACACGGCGAACAGCGGGCTCGACCCGCTGCACCCGAAACGGTTCCTGAACGATATCGAGAACCTGCTCACCCCGGGCGACACGGTCTATATCGATGCCGGCACCTATCCGGAGCCGGACACCATTACCCTCACCTGCAGTTCGGTATGGATTATCGGCGTCGATTCGATGGTGACGGTGATCGATTTCGCCGATGCGTCAATCGGTGCGAATCGCCAGTTCCGCATCAGCGGGGCGAACGATGTCAGCATGCGTGACCTCGGCATCCGGCGCGGCTATTACGGTGTCTATGCCGTAGGAAGCGATACGCTGACGCTCGAACGGTTGCGTTTGACGGAATGCGGGAACAGCGGCATCAACTTCCTCAGCAGTGCCGACTGGTCGCTCATCACCGGCTGCGAGGCGTCAGGCAACGGCAACGGCTTCACGTTCTCCGTCTCCACGGCGCAGACGCTGCTGAACAATCTCGCCCGGAACAACAGCGCGACCGGATTTATGCTCAATTCAAACAGCAACAGCGTGCTGCGCGGCAACGTCGCGCGCGGCAACGGCAGCCACGGCTTCAACCTGTCGACGGCGAGCAACAACGAACTTACCGGCAACACGGCGTACGGCAACGGCGGCAGCGGGTTCAACCTCGTCTCGTCCTCCAACAACCGCTGCGAACAGAATACCAGCGACTCCAACACTGCCTGGGCAGTCGCTCTCTCGGGCGGCTCCGCGGCGGACACGTTTGTCAAGAATATTTTGCGCGGCACCCCGACCGCCCCGGCGCAATTAATAGATTCAACTGGTCTGTCATGACCCGATGCTTGGAAAGTTGTCAAAGC
>CAZWUZ010000175.1:0-8497 GCA_964637655.1 uncultured bacterium
CCCGCCGGCGCGGTAGCGCTGCGGCCCGTAGTAGCGGCGGAAGAAATCTTCGCCGAAGAAGTCGCGGAACGGCCCCTCCATGAACGGGTCGCGCCCGCGGCTGACCACCACCTCGCGCTCGGTGGCGATGTTGACCACCGCGGGACGCACCGCCGCCGCCGCCCCCTCGAACGCCTGCGACAGCAGGTTGGCCGCGCGCAGCGCCTCCGGCGACGTGGTCACGTTGAGCGCCGCCGTGTCGTCCGCCTGCCCGCTCCCCACGTACCGGAAGAACGCCGCCAGCCCCACTCCGGTCAGCAGCGAACAGAGCGCCACGCTGATCAGCAGCATCCTGGTTTTGCGATTCACCATTTCTCCACCTCCATCACCGGAGTAATTTTCGCCGGGCACCGTCGCCTGCTGACGCCGCTTCCGCCCGTATCCGTCTCTCTCCGTGAACTCCGTGGTGCAACGTTCAGTATCGCAGACCCGCCCGACGGGCGAATTCCGCCAGCGCCTGCCGCTGCTCATCCGTCAGGTGTTCCGGCACCGTCACGCGAATGGAAACATACTGGTCGCCGCGCGTGCCGTTGCGCCGTTTGATGCCGCGCCCGCGCAGGCGCAATTTTGCCCCTCCCTGCGTGCCGGGCGGCAGCGTCAGTTTGACAAACCCGTCAAGCGTGCGCACCCGCAGTTTGCTTCCCAGCGCCGCCTGCGCGAAATTCACCGGCACGGTGCAGTGCACGTCGTAGCCGTCCGCGCGGAAAAAGCGGTCAGGCGAAACGTGCACCTGCACGTAGAGGTCGCCACCCCGCTTGCGGCCGCGTCCGCGACCGCCGACCGGGATGCGCAGCTTTGTCCCATCGACCGTGCCCGCGGGAATAGTGACGCTGACCGTCTCGTCATTAACCAGTACGCCATCGCCATGGCAGGTGCCGCACGGCCGGTCGATGATAGTGCCTCGCCCGCAGCAGCGCGGGCAGGGGCGGTTGAAGGCGAAGCCGCCGGCAGGCGACGCGCGCAGGCCGCTGCCATTGCACTGCGGACAGGTATGCACGGCAACCCCTGCCGCCGCCCCGGTGCCGTGACAGGCGGGACACTGCTGCTCGCGCGCGAAACGCACCGGCACCGTGCCGCCCTGCGCGGCCACCGCAAACGGGATCTCGATGGTTTCGAGCCGGTCATCGCTGCCGCCGGTAGCGCGGCTGAACCAGTCGCTGAAATCACCGCCGGCAAACCCGTCGACGATATCGCTGAAATCGAAGCCGAATCCGGTTTCACCGCCGCCCGCCGCCGCCTGCGCGCCCGGATGGCAGCCGTATTTCCGCATCGCGTCATACTGTTTCCGCTTCTTCGCGTCACTCAGGACGGCAAACGCCTCGCCGATCTCCTTGAAGCGCTCCTCCGCCTGGCGGTCACCCTTGTTCTTGTCGGGGTGGAATTTCCGCGCCAGGGTGCGATAGGCGGACTTGACCTGTGCGTCAGTCGCGTTCTCCGCGATGCCCAATGCCCGGTAGTAGTCCCTGTTCATCGCGCCTCACCGCCTTGCTACCTCATGCCCCGCTCTCCGCCGCCGGGCCTGACGACACCACCACCTGCGCCGCACGCAGCACGCGGTCACCCATGCGCCAGCCGGCACGCCGCACGGCCAGGATGGTTCCCGCCGCCGCCGCGTCGGCCTTCGTTTCCAGCGCCTCGTGCCAGCGCGGGTCGAACACCGTGCCCGTCCCCGTCACCTCGCTGACCCCCTCGTCCGCGAGCAGGTCAAGAAACTGCTTGCGGATCATTTCGAGGCCGACCTTGACGTCGTCCGTCAGTGCCGGGATCATCAGCGCGTAGCCGAAATTGTCCAGCACGGGGAGCAGTTTCTCGATGACGCTCCCGCGCGCCTGCGCGTTCCACACCTGTTTCTCCTTCGCCACCCGCTTGCGGTAGTTGTCGAATTCCGCCTGCAGGCGCTGCAGGTGCCCCTTGAAGAATTCCGCCGTCTCCGCCGCGGCGGGCGCGCTCTCCGCGCCCGCCGTCACCAGTTCTTCCGTCATCATCCGCCTCCGCCTACTTCTTGTCGTCGTCGATCACTTCGTAATCGGCGTCGACCGCGCCGTCCGCCTTGCCGCCCGCCGGCGGCGGGGCCTGGGTGCCGCAACCCTGCGGCCCGCAGCCCGGCGCTTCCTGTTGCGGGCCAGCCTGCTGGTACATGGCGGTGGAGATTTCGTTCATCACCTGCATGAGTTTCTCGGAGGTGCTCTGGATGCGCCCGAGGTCGTCCCCCTTGAGCGCCTCCTTCGCCTCGCCGAGCGCGCTATCCGCCTTCGCCTTCTGCTCCGCCGGGATCTTGTCCCCGGCGTCCTTGAGCGTCTTTTCCGTGGCGAAGACCGCCTGGTCGGCGCGGTTGCGCGTCTCGATCTCCTCGCGCTTCTTCTTGTCCTCCTCCGCGTGCTCCTCTGCCTCGCGCTTCATCTTGTCCACCTCGGCCTGCGACAGGCCGCTGCTCGCGGTGATGGTGATGCGCTGTTCCTTCCCCGTCGCCGTGTCCTTGGCCGCGACGTGCACGATGCCGTTGGCGTCGATGTCGAAGGTCACCTCGATCTTCGGCACGCCGCGCGGCGCCATCGGGATCCCCTCGAGGCGGAACTTGCCGAGCGTGCGGTTGTCGCGCGCCATCGGGCGCTCGCCCTGCAGCACGTGGATGTCCACCGCCGTCTGGTTGTCATCCGCCGTCGAGAAGACCTGGCTCTTCTTGGTCGGGACCGTCGTGTTGCGCTGGATGAGCGTGGTCATCACCCCGCCCAGCGTCTCCAGGCCGAGCGACAGCGGCGTGACATCGAGCAGCAGGATGTCCTTGACCGAACTCTCGCCGGCCAGCACGCCCCCCTGGATGGCGGCGCCCATCGCCACCACCTCGTCGGGGTTGACCCCCTTGTTCGGCTCCTTGCCGAAAAACGCCTTGACCTTCTCCTGCACCAGCGGCACGCGCGTGCTGCCGCCGACCAGTACCACCTCGTCGAGTTCCGACGCCTGCAGCCCCGCATCCTGCAGCGCCTTGCGGCACGGCTCGATGCTCTTTGCCACCAGGTCACCGACCAGTTCCTCGAACTTCGCGCGCGTCAGTTTCACCGCCAGGTGCTTCGGACCGCTCGCGTCGGCGGTGATGAACGGCAGGTTGATCTCCGTCTGCACCGAGGCCGACAGTTCGATCTTCGCCTTTTCCGCCGCCTCGCGGATGCGCTGCAGCGCCATCTTGTCGTTGCGCACATCGATCCCCTGGTCGCGCTTGAACTCGGCAAGGATGTGGTCCGTCACCCGGTTGTCGAAGTCATCGCCGCCCAGATGCGTGTCGCCGTTGGTCGATTTCACCTCGACCAGGCCGTCGGCAATTTCGAGAATCGAGATGTCGAAGGTGCCGCCGCCGAGGTCATAGACCGCGATCTTCTGCTCTTTCTTGCGTTCCATACCGAAGGCGAGCGCCGCCGCGGTCGGCTCGTTGACGATGCGCTTGACCTCGAGCCCGGCGATCTTTCCCGCGTCCTTGGTCGCCTGCCGCTGCGCGTCGTTGAAGTAGGCGGGGACGGTGATGACCGCCTCATCCACCTTCTGTCCGAGGTAGTCCTCCGCAGTCTGCTTCATCTTCTGCAGCACCATCGCCGAAATCTCCGGCGGCGAGAATTCCTTGTCATGCGCCTTCACCCGCACGTCGCCGTTGGCCGCCTTGTTGACCGCGAACGGGACGCGCGAGCGCTCCTCGCTCACCTCGTCGTACTTGCGCCCCATGAAGCGCTTGATCGACGAGACAGTATTGTCCGCGTTCGTCACCTGCTGCCGCTTGGCGGGAATCCCCACCAGCCGCTCGCCATCCTTGGTGAACGCCACCACCGACGGCGTCGTGCGCCCCCCCTCGGCGTTGGCGATGACGACGGGCTGCCCGCCCTCGAGTACCGCCACGCACGAATTGGTCGTGCCCAGATCGATGCCGATTACCTTGCCCATGTCCTGCCTCCTGTATGGTCGGGAACGTTTTGTCCCTGTCAGTATGCCGCCGCCTTACGGGCGGCGGCGCTCTATGGTTACGCCGCCGGGGAGCGCCTTGCGTCCCGCCCGTGCGACATGTTCTTCCCAGATCTCCGCCTGCGTCTGCTGCAACGCCACCAGGTGCCGGTCGATAAGCGCGCGCAGTTCGTCCACGGGGAACGGCTTGCGGAACACGTACGTCACCCCGCATGACCGCGCCTGCTCTTCCAGCGCCGCATTCATCAAACCCGACATCAGCACTGCCGGGATACAGCACTGCCGCCGCGCCATCTCGCGCAGCACTTCGATGCCGTCCATTTCCGGCAGATTGTTGTCAAAGATGGCAAACGCGATATCCTGCAGACGATCAATGAGCGCCAACGCATCAGCGCCGCTCGCCACCCCGACGACTTCATACGTGCCGCCCAGCGCCTCGATAAGCAGGCGGCGCGTATCCTCGTCATCTTCCGCAATCAATACATAGCGTCGTGCCATTGCCCTTTTTCCACTATGTCCTACTGCCGGAATAATGAAACCATCATGCCATGCCAGATAATCGCAAAACATCCCGATATAAAAGGATAAGCACGATTACACCCAGATCATTTGGCAATCAAGATTGCGCCATTATGGCATACGTCAGCCATAGTGGTATGAGGAATTCAGCGGTTTTGCCGGTTAATCCCGTGTGCCAGCTACACGAAACACCCTTTACCCGTGCGTAGCAGGAGCATGAACATACGCTTCAACACAGGCATATTCGCCAATGTACTTGAGCCGGGAGCGAATCGGCGCGAAGAATGGCTGGGCGAGCAATTCCGCGTACACGGAGGCAATACGCCCGGGGTAGACGTTCAGGTTGAAATGTATGCCGTTGTACAGAAAGCCGGTGGCAAGTTCAGGCAGTTCATGCAGCATGTAGGTGGCAAGCACTTCCACATCCTCCGGGGTGAACCGTGACGCCATGGGCCCGAGATTGGTGCGGGTCAGCTGCCCGAGGAAAGCACGAAACTCCGGGTCGGCGGCAAACGCAGCGTTGCACACACGGCTGTTATGCAGGAAGTAATCGCCGTCGATGATGTCACACCAGTCAAGGATATCGATCATGGCGCGCTGTTCCGGCGCAAGCGGGGCAAGCGCTTCGCTGCAAATCGCGTGCACTTCGTCCGCCCTGCGGAACGCCTTTTCCAGCGCGGCCAGCGGCTTGCTGCGCCCGATAATCTGATTATTGATGCGCTGCAATACATCGACCACGACGATAGCCACCCGTTCGTGCGCACAACGGGTGGCCCACTCAGCAAAGACCTGCACATATTCCGCGGTGAACACCTTGTTCTGAATGCTGATACCGAGATACGGGTTCCAGCGACGGGCGGTGATGTCGGCCGGGGCGGTGTTGTAGCAGTCGGCGAGAAACACGATCACCTGACCTGTGGAAAAATGCCGGCAAGCGTTCCGGTTGGCTGCCTGTCCATGGCCTGATCGTAGCACCACTGCCACCAGCCGTCAATGTCGCGCATCACCAGTGGCATATCACGTTGACGCCCCCGATTGGTGCGTGTTAAAATGCCCCCGTCCGGCGTTAACCGGCACGGGCAACACCTGACCGGTAGGCGAGAGCGCGGTCAAGAGTCAGTCCGTAGGACATTCAATAGTCCGTAGGACATTCAATCCCCGCCTCCGCGCCATTTTCCTGTTGCTGACTGCATCCTACCACCCTGCCTGCCCGCCGTCAACGACAGGATGTCGGCCGTGTCAGCGCCGCCAGGATGGCATAGGCGCTGACCAATGGTTTTCGCCCGGGAATCAGAGCGTCTCTCCCCCGCAGTTCCCTGTTCCCGCCGGCAGCGAAGTCCTTGACATCTGCTGCGGCGATTGCCGCATCTTCACGGCGTTCCTGCGCGCCAAAACCGTGCGCTATCGCGGGCTCGACGGCAATCCCCGGTTCGTGGCCGCGGCCCGCCGGCGCGGGTTGGCGGTTGCGCCTGCGGATCGTGGCCGGCCTGCCGACCGCGGACTATACCTTCATGCTGTTGTCGCTGTTCCATTTCCTCCCGGAAGTGGAACCGATAATGGCCAAACTGCTGGCCAGTGCCCAGACCCGACTGCTTATCGCCGAGGCGGTGGTGACGTTTGGCTCCGCGCGGATCCTCGCGAATGCAAGGTCGCGCAGCAGCTGGGGGCCGAGTATATGTTTATCCTCGATGACGACTCCGCGATCGACGAGACAAATCTGCGCCGGATGTGCGCGTTGCTGATTGAAGAGCATGTGCTGATTCCGTGGGGAATCACGCTGGGGGCAGGGTCCATTCGGGATGACTCGACTTATGCTCTGCTGCGGGCAAGCAGATGCGTCAAGGTGAACATCTGCGTGGAATCGGCGAATCCGCGGATCGTGAAGGAGTACCGCAAGCCATACACGGGACAGTGGGGTATTGCTATACGTGCTTTCGCTTAAGCCGAAGGTGAATGACCATCAGCAGTAAAGCCACCCCGGCCAGCACCACCGCGCCCAGCAGCATGGCGTGCACCGGAGTTTCCGGCGGGGGAACAGTATTCCCCCGTTCCCCGCTGACCGGCGGCGGGGCAACGCCCAGCGGGCTGAAGGGATTGCCGCGCCGGTACATGGCCAGCGCCAATTCGCCGAACAGGGTTTTGAACTGCGGGCTCCATTCCTGCACCGGGGCGAGAAAACCAATCGTCACCACCCGGTTGATATGTCCGACCACCAGCGCACGATGTGCTGCCGCCGCGTCCGACCAGATGACGCCAGACGTCGGGGCAAGCTGCCCGCGCAGCAACCAGTAATCGTCGGGATTGCCGCTGCGCGCCACGGTCAGCGGCCGGGCACTAGGGGCGAGGAGTATCCCTTCAATCAGCGGACTAGAGTCAAACCATACCTCGCCCAACGTTATCCCCCTTTGCCGGGGCAGTTTCACCTCGGAAAACTGCCGACCGGCAAATTGCCCGGCTATCGCCTCCAGCAGGCGCGCGCCCCCCTCCCCGAATATGATGAAACTGTTCTCCTCAAGCTTAATCAGCACCGGAACGGGAATCTCCAGCGCGGCATAATCGGCGGCGGTCAGGCAAACGATAACCGTTTCCACAATTGTGTCGGTTATCTGCGTCGGGACGGTCGTAGTCAGAACGTTGAGCGGGCCGAACTGACTGCGCAGCAGTTCCGGTATCTCGGTTTTCGCCCAGACAGTTCCGGATCCGTACCAAACCCCGAAATCAACCGCGGCAAACGGCTTGCGGGAAAAGCGCCGGTCAAACTGATACTCCTCGTTGCGGCGCGCTTCCATGATCGACCGGTTTTCAGCCAACCCCGCGGGAAAGGCGATGCGCCCGCGTTGCAGCGCATCCCTGGCCTCCGCTAAAAGTGCAGCTATTTTCGCATCATCACACGCGAACATATTGCCCGGATTGAGACGCTGCGAGAGTACCGCGCCGCGCCAGCCGAACAGTTCGGTTCCCTGCTGGAAAATAATGAGCGATTCCGCATAGGCATCGCCAATTAGTTCCTCCACTTCCGCCCGCGAAAGGGAAAACGCCGGGAATTCGCGATAGTCGGTTTGCCATTGTCCGAAGCGGGCACGGAGCAGCGGCGTTTCCGTGTCGCCCGGCACTTCGGCCAGCAGCAGCAGCGGATACCCAGTAAGCCGGAGTTGCGCGTACGTCTGCAATTCCTGCGGCGCACAAGGTTGGAGCCGCACCACGAATTCCTGGCCGCTGATCCGGTACAGGTCATCGACATTGACCTGCAATTCACCAGGCCGGTACCCGTACGCGCAGACGGTGTACTCGCCACTGGCGCTGGCGCTGTAATGCCCGAGACCCGGCAGCCGGCTGATGGTTATTCTTCCGGGATTGACAGCATACATTGTCCCCCCGTCAGTCCACCGGTCATTGCCGCGATGCACTTTTTGCTCGATCCGGAACGGTATTGCCAAATCAACGCCGTTGTCGTCCTGAACCCTGACCGTGAACGTTGCGCTTTCGCTTCGGTGCGGCGTCTTGTGCGGGGCAGCGGGCCGCGCCATGGTCGGCAGCGCCGCGGCTTCGTCCAGCCGCCAGTTACTGCCAAACACTACACTGCTGATGACCGCAACCGCGATACAACCGGCACGGCCCATCCGGGAAATCATGAGTTCATAGAACATTCAATCCCCTCCTCCGTGCCACTTTCCCGCTGCTGACTGCATCCTATCACCCTGCCTGACCATCGTCAACGGAGTTTTCCCGGAAGATGAGCGGAAGGTGGCGCGGACCTCCTCCGGTGGCAGTCGCGCATGCTGCCGCCATCTGCCGTTGGTGATTTTCGCTTTTGACCGTTTTCCCGCCGGTGGTCAGGGCGGGCCGTTTGCCTGCTGGAGCGGGAGTGAACGCACCGCGCTGCTGTCGCGCCAGAAGAGCAGCACCGGGCGCAGGAGTGCGAACTTCGCCCGCGCCGCTGCGGGCCCGGTGAGGCCTTTCAGTTTCATCCCGCTGCCGCAGACCGGGCAGAGCA
>CAZWUZ010000176.1:0-8453 GCA_964637655.1 uncultured bacterium
AAGCAAGCAAGCAAGCAAGCAAGCAAGCAAGCAAGCAAGCAAGCAAGCAAGCAACCCCTACTAACTGCCGTTGTGGGTTATGGTCAGCCATGACCATCGCACGACTGCTTGACGACAGTGCCTACCGTTCCATCATTGGGACTTCGCGGGATGGGTTCCTGCTGATCGAAAACTCAGGGAAAATTGTCGATGCCAACGCCGCCTGCTGTGCGTTATTCGGGAGCAGGCGCGAGGAGATGTTGTGCCAGTCGGTGACAGACCTTGGCCTGCCGGCGCTGCTCGATCGCATGCGGCTGGGCGGCGACGAGGGTTTTGACCTGGCCGTTTCCGGCTGTGCCAACGACGGGACAGCGCTCGACTTGGAAATCAGTGCGAGGGCGCTGCCAGGCAATGGTCAGTGTTGGGCCTGCTTTATCCGGAACGTCACCGATCTCAGGCGTCATGAACGTGAGACGCGCAGGCTGCGCGACGAACTGTCCGCTGTCGCGGAGAGGCACATCCACCTGCTGGAAGTGAGCAATGACCTGATATGGGAAATCGATACGCACGGGGTGTATACCTATGTTGGGCCCCAGAGCCGTGAGGTTATTGGTTATGAGCCGGCGGAAATCATCGGCCGGAGTGCATTTGAACTGATGCCGCCTGACGAGGCATGCCGGGTTCGCCAGATATTCGAAGTAATTGTCAGGGAACGGAAGCCGGTTCGGATGTTGGAAAACACCATGGTGCACAAGGATGGGCACCATGTAATCATGGAGACCAATGGCGTGCCGCTGCTCGCGGAGGACGGGACACTGCTGGGGTATCGGGGAATGGACCGCGACATCACCTCGCGCAAGATGCTGGAAGAGCAATTGATCGCGTCGGCGCGTCAGGCGGCGGTGGGGAAACTGGCGGCCGGGATAGCCCATGAATTCAACAATGTGCTCGCGTCAATCGGGGTGAACGCCCAGATTATCGAGATGCAGGAAGAAGAGCTGGCTGAACGCATCCGGCCGCACCTCGACCCGATTCTGCATGGGGTGAAGCGCGGCAAGAAAATCGTTTCAGACATGATGGGCTTCGCCCGGCCCAAGCGACCGGTCAAGGAACGGTTCCTTATCCGTGATGTCATACGGGCTGTGCTGGCCATGCAGGGGCAGTTCCTGAAGGTTGAGAATATCACCGTCAGCGAGCAATACGCCGGGGTCGCTGAAGTAGTTGCCGACCGCGGCCAGTTGGAACAGGTGTTCCTGAACCTTGTAATCAACGCCCGGCACGCAATAAAGCCCAAGGGCGGTGGCACTATCACTGTGAGCATTGCTACCGCCCGTTATGACGACAAGGAAATGCTCAAGGTTGAGGTTGCGGATGACGGGATCGGTATGCATGCCGAGGTGCAAGAGCAGATCTTTACACCGTTTTATACCACCAAAGGCGGGTATTCGTCGTCGTCAACGACACTCAAGGGGAGCGGATTGGGGCTTGCCGTGACCAACGAAATCGTCAGGATGCATGGCGGCACCATCAGCGTCACCAGCGAAGTGGGCACCGGCACAACGTTCATGCTGTTGCTTCCGCTGGGCGATGCGGCCGTGATTTCCGATACCATTCCGGCGCCGCCGACACGGACGAAGGAACAGCATGATGTAGCCGGGATGCGTGTCCTGGTGGCAGATGATGAGGAAAGCATCCGCGACTCAATGCGGGCGTTGCTGAGCGCGCGCGGCTGTCTGGTGACCGTTGCGCACGATGGGGCTGCTGCCCTGTCGGCATTTCGTGATGCCGGGGGCGAGTTCGACGCGATTGTCGTCGACCATATGATGCCGAAACTTTCAGGTGATCAGGTTATTCGTGGCATACGGGAGATGCGAGTGCCGGTGCCGATCATCATGGCTACCGGCAGGATAGATGAGCAGACCGACGAGTCGATCTGTCGGGAAGTGCACAAAGTGCTGCAGAAGCCGTTCGACGTGACAGAAATGATTGCCACGCTTGCTGACATAAAACGCTATAATCTGGAAAAGGCGAACAGCGACAAAAACCAGCCAAATAATTGACCATCGCGCCTGATCATAGTAGTATGGCCCCAGTGAATCTCGGCACTTGGAGGCCATCATCATGGGAAATATCGAACAGACAATACGCATGGAAATCGTCCGCCTGGCGAAGCGCGAGGCGCGCAAACTGACGGAGCCGCTGCGGGGTGAGGTCAAGCGCCTCAAGAAGCGCACGGTAGAGCAGAAGGCGCAGCTCAGCGCGCTTGAGCGGAAACTTGATGGGATGCAGGCCGGTGCCCGCCTGAAGGAAAAGACTGCACAGGCCGCGTCCGGCGAGGTCAAGGGTCGGCTATCTCCCCGGCTGATCAAGGCGCTGCGCAAGCGCCTGAAACTGTCCCAGCAGCAGTTTGCCGGGCTACTCGGGGTGAGTGCCATCACCATCGGCAACTGGGAAAAGGGGAAAAGCGCCCCGCGGCCGGAACTCAAGGCCAAGGTGCTCTCCCTGCGGGGCATGGGGCGGCGCGAGGCGAAACTGCTCGTGGCGGGTCCCGGGGGCAAGGCCTTGAAATAGCTGAGATTTTGCAACGCGGCCGGAAAAACGAGTGTATATTCTCCTGCAGGGGATGCGGTGTGTTCGTGACGGCAACGAGCACAGTGATGCAGTAGCGTTAGGCTATGTTTGAGATTGATAGAGGGAGGTTATTATGGACATAGGAAGTATTACTGCTGCAGCTAATAGTATGAAGGCAATCGCCGATATTGCCGCAGGGTTGATAAATCTCAAAACGATGGCTGAAGTTCAAGCGAAGGCTATAGAACTGAATCAAATGATTATTGCCGCACAACAGGATCTTTTTACAGCGTATGCTGCTCAATCGATGCTTTCCCAGAAAGTGAACGAACTTGAAGCGCAAATAGCTAAGATGAAAACATGGGAGGAACAGAAAAAGTGCTACAAGCTTACTAATCCCTGGGAAGGTAGTCCAGCCATGGTCTATTCTTTGAGAGAAACGTGCAAAGGATCAGAAGCTGCTCACTGGATATGCACAAAGTGCTACGACGATGGCCGGCGTTCAATCCTGCAGCCACAAGAAGATCAGAGGGGCTTGATAATTCTCGTCTGCCCGGCTTGTAAAGCTGAAATGCATACAGGTTATCGTGGTATAGCAGCAGCTGAATATGCGTCTGACTGATTCATATAATAAGCAGTGCACTGACGTTCGAGATTTGATGAGTATTTGTTTCTGATGTAGAGAGGAGCGTGGCGAACGAGTATGTCCGCAGCGCAATTACAAAACCTGTCGCAGTTCGAATCGGGTCTCTGGGAGGCCGCCGACCAGCTGCGCGCCAACTCGAAGCTGACATCAAGCGAATACTGCATGCCGGTGCTGGGTATTATCTTCCTGCGGCACGCGACGAACCGGTATTCCGCGGTGATAGAACAGATCAAGACCGAGCAGGCGGCGGGCAAGATGGCTAAGCGCGCGCCGGTGAAGGCGGACTTCCTCAAACGGCGGGCGCTGATGCTACCGAAGAGCGCGCGCTACGACGAGCTGCTCAAGCTGCCGAAGGGCTCAAATCTGGGGGCCGCACTTGTCGAGGCGATGAACGCCATAGAGCGCGACTTCGAGCCACTGCTCAACCAGTTGCCCAAGGACTACGACAAGTTCGAGAATAACCTGCTGGAAGACATCCTGCGCATATTCGACAGCGAGGCGTTGCGCACCGCCAGTGGCGATATATTCGGGCGCATCTACGAATATTTCTTGATGAAGTTCGCAATGCAGGGCGCGCAGGACAACGGTGAGTTCTTTACCCCACCGTCCCTGGTGCAGACCATCGTAAATGTCATCGAGCCGGACCACGGCGTCGTTTTCGACCCCGCGTGCGGCTCGGGCGGGATGTTCGTCCAGTCCAGCCACTTTATCGAGCGCCTGGGCCGGGACACCGCCCACCGCGTCACTTTCTTCGGCCAGGAGAAAACCGCCACCACCATTCGCTTGGCCAAGATGAACCTCGCGGTGCATGGCCTCGAAGGCGACATTCGCGAGGCCAATACCTTCTACGAGGACGTCCATACTCTGTTCGGGAAATGCGATTTCGTCATGGCGAATCCACCATTCAACGTTGATATGGTGGACGCGGATAAGATCAAGGACGATCGCCGGCTGCCCTTCGGTCTACCGGGCGTAAACAAGACAAAGAAGGTCTCGAACGGTAATTACCTCTGGATTTCCTATTTCGACAGCTACCTCGGGCCGAAGGGGCGTGCCGGGTTCGTGATGTCATCGCAGGCGTCGAGCGCCGGTCACGGCGAGGCCGAAGTGCGCCGCAAGCTGGTTGAGACAGGCGATGTGGACGTGATGATCGCTATCCGCTCGAATTTCTTCTATACGCGGACGGTTCCATGTGAGTTGTGGCACCTCGACAAGGGCAAGCCCAAAGAGCGCAAAGACCAGGTGCTGATGATTGACGCGCGGAATATCTACCGCAAGGTCAACCGCAAGATATACGATTTCACGCCGGAACAGCAGCAGAACCTTACCGCTATCGTCTGGCTCTATCGCGGCCAAGCCGACCGGTTCACCGGGTTGGTGCAGAACTATATCGAACACACTCTGGCAGGAGCGGCGGCGATTGCTGGTGCCGCCGAGCCGTATTTCGCCGGATATGACGCACTCGTTGCTGCGGCAGCGCCGTTCTTGAAGACACTGGCCAAGGACTCACCGCTATGCGAGATGGTGAAGGAACGCGACGTGGCGACAAAGGCATGCCGGCAGTCAATGGACAAGCTGACCACGCGCATAGCCAAGGATTGGAAGAAACCATGCGCGGCAAAATGCGCTGCACAGAATAAGATGGTTACGGAGTTGGAAGAGCTAACCACGGCCTGTCGCGATTTGGTTAAGGATATTGACCTCGTGAGCAAACTTGCGCTGCGCGTGGTGGATAGCGCGGAGAAAGACACCGGGGCGCGCGGGAACACCGCTTGGGATAACCGTGCCATTGGTCGGCTGGTAAAAGAACTCGACGAACAACGCAAGGAAGTTGTTGAACAACTCAAACAGACCGCGTATTTTCAGCGGCAGGCGCATTGGCTGCTGTCCCGCTTCTCCGATGCGAAGTTCGCGCCCGTGCCAGGTCTGTGCCGTATCGTTACTCGCGCTGATATACAAGCCGCAGACTGGTCGCTTACGCCCGGTCGATATGTAGGGGTCGCACCGCCGGAAGTGGATGAGGATTTTGATTTCGAGCAGACCCTGAGCGACATTCATGCCGAATTGGCCGATATGAACACCGAGGCCATCACCCTGGCGAAACGTATCCAGAAAAACTTCGAGGAATTGGGTATATGACGGATCTGTGCTGCTGTTTGAACCCCATAGCAACGCGATGCTCAGGATACTGAATTGGGAATGATAACGAATACCACTACGCTCGACTCGGTATGCCAGTGTATTGTCGATTGTCTCCATGGCACGGCGCCGGTAACTGATGAGGGCTATCCTCTGATTAGAACACCCAATATCGGGAAAGGTCGATTCGACTTCACAGATGTGTATCGTGTGACACAGGAAACCTACGATAGATGGACTTCTCGTGCTGTGCCGCAAGACGGAGATTTGATATTCGCGCGCGAGGCACCGGCTGGCAACGTCGCCATTGTAAAAAATGATGAAAAAGTATGCCTCGGGCAGCGAACAGTTCTGATACGACCTGATTCGACAAAGGTCGATCCTGATTTTCTTTGCTATTATTTACTTGCTCCTCGACAGCAAGCAGCACTATTAAGCACTGCCACTGGTGTTACTGCGCCACACGTCAATATGAAAGATATTCGCCAACTAATTCTTACTGATTTGCCGGATATTAAAGTTCAACGACATATCGGAGCACTTCTCGCGACTTACGATGACCTACTGGAGAATAATCGGCGGCGGATGGTGCTGCTGGAAGATGCGGCGCGCCTGCTGTATCAGGAATGGTTCGTTCGCCTGCGATTTCCCGGCCACGAGCATGTCAAGATCGTCAAAGGTGTTCCCGAAGGTTGGATGAGAAAGGCGCTGGGCGATATTTGCGTAGAGATTCGTGAGTCCGTGCTGCCTAGTGAACTTGAACCGGATACGCCTTACATCGGACTTGAACATTTGCCACGACGCTCCATTTCGTTAACCGAGTGGGCAACGGCAGAAACAGTAACCAGCACCAAACATCGATATATTTCTGGTGACATATTGTTCGGAAAAATTCGACCATATTTTCACAAGGTTGGGATGGCGTTCACCGATGGAGTTGCTTCATCTGACGCAATTATTATCCGGCCAGACTCCAACGAATTTCGAGAACTGGTTCTGATGACCGTATCAAGTGATCGTTTCGTAGCCGAAGCATCGCAAACCATGCGCGAGGGCTCAAAGATGCCTCGGGCCGATTGGAAACTGATGGTCAAATATCCCGTTGCAATTCCGCCCAAGGGACTTTTGACTGGATTTTCTGAGACGATTAGTGCGATAACTGACCAATTGAAAGTGCTGGGATTTCAGAATCGAAAACTCAAAGCCGCACGCGACCTGCTGCTGCCGCGGCTGATGAGCGGCGAAATGGCCGTGTGACGAAGATTGATACCGTGAATGGCATGCCCGCGTATGACGGTCGTGGTATAATGCGCAACAGGTGATCTAAGGAGCAATAGCTGGATGGAATCAGAAGGGACCGACTTCGACAAAAAGTCATTGCGCGTGCTGACGCGGGCAAAGCCGGACTGGGACGCGTTGGCGTGTGATTGTGTCTGCTTTGCCAACGGGCAGGGTGGCCGACTGCTTATTGGTATCGAGGATGATGTTGATGTTCCAGCACCTAATCAGAAAGTGTCAAGCGGCCTGGTGGATATTGTAAGCAAGCGTATTCGTGAATTGACGATCAATGTGCAGGTGCTCCCGCGTATCGTCACCGCGGAAAACGGCGGCCAATTCCTCGAATTGGTTATTGCGCGCGCGCCGGGCGTGGCCTCGACCAGCGATGGCAGATATTTTCTGCGCGTCAGCGACACCTGCCAGCCGATTCTCGGCGACGATGTGCTGCGGCTGGCGGATGAGCGACCGGGTTTTTCCTGGGAGTTGAGCACCTCATTGCGGGTATCGCCTGCGAAAGTCGAGGCGGCAAAACTCAAAGCGCTGGTGGCCGGGATCCGGACGTCTGACCGGGTCAAGGCTTCGGTGAAAGCAAAGACCAATGATGAACTCCTACGGCATTACGGGCTCGTTATCGGCGACTATTTGACCAATCTTGGCATTCTCGTTGTTGGCAAGGCGTCAGACCGCGCCCGCTTGGGCACGGCGCCGGTAATCCAATTCCTGAAATACGATGAGGTCGGCAATAAGGTCAATAAGATGCAGTGGGACGATTATGAACTCTCCCCGCTTGAAATGCTTGATGCGGTGTGGCGTGAGGTTCCGGATTTTCGCGAGAGTTACGAACTTCCGGCCGGCATGTTTCGGCGCAGCATGCCGGCTTTCGACGAGAAAGTCATTCGCGAACTGCTGGTGAATGCGCTGGTGCACCGCCCGTATACCCAGCGCGGCGATATTTTCTTCAACTTACATCCAGAACATCTCGAGGTGGTCAATCCCGGACGATTGCCGCTGGGAGTGACGCCGCGGAATATTCTGCGCGCCAGCCGGCGGCGCAATGATGGCTTGGCGCGTATATTCCACGATTTGCAACTTATGGAAAAAGAGGGCAGTGGTTTCGATCTGCTTTACGACCGGCTTTTGTCGTCCGGGCGGCCGGCACCGGTTTTATCGGAAGGCAGGGACCGGGTTTCGGTAACGATACAGCGGCGCATTATCCGGCCCGATGTTATTGGTTTACTTGCGCAGGCGGACGGGGAATATCAACTGTCGCAACGGGAGAGAATCACGCTGGGCGTGCTCGCGATTGGCGATGGCTTGACAGCACGTGAACTGGCCCGGGAATTGGAGGCCGAATCGATAGAAGAAATGCGCTCCTGGATTGGACGCTTACCTGATTTCGGGCTGGTCGGGACCAGCGGCAAAACCCGGGGATTGCGCTATTTTGTGGCACCGGAAGTATTGCGCAACACGGGAGTATTGCGACAGACAACGCTCCGGCGCATACCGCAGCATCGCTTGCTGGCATTGCTGCATGAGGACCTTTCCCGTTACCCGAATTCTTCTTCATCGGAAATCAACCGCCGAATCGGTGCGGAGATTTCCGCCAAGACAGTGAAGCGCGCATTGGACGAACTGATAGGCGAAAAAAAGGTGATTTTTGCCGGCCAGAGACGCTGGCGGCGCTATCGGCTTGCCGACCAACCCCTATCGGACAAAAAGCCCGATAAAGCCGGAAAAAAACAATGACAAATGTCCTTTATGGTGTGTATTATACTGGAATAGCGGTAGATACATCTTCTCCCTTATCAGCCAATGTCCTTTATACCGGGCTGAAATGTCC
>CAZWUZ010000177.1:0-8419 GCA_964637655.1 uncultured bacterium
ATCACAATATTACGCCGCCGGAATTCTTCTTCGGGGTCAATCCCGACCTGCAGGCGGCGAATGCCGCGGGGCGTGCGCACCTTGACGCGCTGTTGCCGCACGCGCGCGCGGTCTGGGCCGACTCGGCGTTCAACCTCGACGAACTGCGCGCCCGCGGAGTGACGCAGGGCACGGTCATCCCCTACCTCTGCGACCCGGCGCTGCTCCCCGCCCCCGGAGCGGCAGCGGCGCCGCTGGTGCTGGCGGTCGGGCGCGTGGTCCCCAACAAGGGGCATGATTTCCTGCTCGCCGCCTTCGCGCAGCTGCGTGCGCTGCTGCCCGCCGCGCGGCTGGCCATCGTCGGCAATGCGCACGGCATGGGGGTGTGGGTCGCGCGGCTGCAGCGGCTGGCGGCGGAACTCGGGGTGACGGACGCGGTGACCTGGGCGGGGGAATGCAGCGACGATGAACTGCGCGCGCTCTACGCGCGCGCCCGCGTCCTTGCCGTCACCTCGCGCCATGAAGGGTTCTGCGTGCCGCTGCTCGAGGCGATGGCCGCGGAGGTACCGGTGGTGGCGCGGCGCCAGGGGGCGGTGGCCGAGACGCTGGGCAACAGCGGCATCATCGTCGAGGAGGACGACCCCGCGGTCTTTGCCGGGGCGCTGCGCGCGTCGCTCACCGACCTTTCGCTGCGCGAAGCGGTTGTCACGGCGCAGCGGCGGCGGCTGGCGGATTTTGCCCCGGCACGCATCGCTGCGCTGCTGCGGGAGGCGCTGGCTGACGCGCTGGATGCGACAACACCCTGCTGGGAACCGCCGCGCGCTCCTGTCCCGGCGCGTGTGCGCGCGTCGCGCACGCCGGCCGGCGCGTCCGTGCAGCGCCGCTACGAGCCGCTGCTGTCGCGCACCCGCACCCGCGCGTCCGGGGCCGCCCCGCCCGACCCGGCCCGCATCATGGTCGTCAACCTCGGCAATTTCGGCGATATAGTGCTTACCTCCGCGCTGCTGCGGGCGCTGCGTGCCGACGGGCGCGTGCAGCGGCTTGGCCTGCTCTCCGCCTTCAGCGCGGCTGACCTGCAGCCGCTGCTGCCGCAGGTGGACGAGTTCCCCACCCTGCGTCTCGCCCCGCTGCAGCCGGGCGCGTCACGCTGGCCGTCGGGACTGCGCGCGGTGCGCGCGGGGAACTGGACCGCCGCCCTCTCGGCCCGGCCCGATTATGCGCATCATGCCGCCGCGTACCTGACGGGGGCGGCCGCGGTCATCGGCGAGACGGGAGGTCCGCAGGATGCGCTCCTCACGCATCCGCAGCCCGCGTTCCTCGCCGGGCCGGCGGTCCCCCTGTACGAAGGCGAACGCCTTGCCCGCCTCGCCCTGCCGCTCGGGCTTGCCCTGCCTGATGCCGCGCCGGTGCTGGCGGTGCCGCCGGCGGACGCGGCGGTGGCAGCGTTTGCGGCGGCCGGCCCGTACACGGTGGTGCATACCGGGGCGGCGACCGCGAACAAATGCTGGCCGGTAGTGCACTGGCGGGAACTGCTGACACGACTCGGCGCGGCGGGCGAGCGCATCGTCATCAGCGGCGGGCCCGCTGAACGTGAACTGGCGAAGACACTTGCCGACGGTCTGCCGGGCGTGCAGGCCGCTGCCGGCGAACTGACCTGGCCGCAGACCGCGCTACTCATTGCGGGCGCGGCACGGTTCATCGGCAGCGACAGCGGGCCGCTGCATCTGGCCGCCGCGTACCGCGTGCCGCTCGCCGCGCTCTTCGGGCCGGGTGACACGCGCCGCTTCGCCCCGCGCACGCCGGGTGCCCGCATCCTCTCACTGCAGTTGCCGTGCGCCCCCTGCCCGCAGGCGGGCGACCTGGCGGGTCCGCCCTGCCCGGAGAATATCTGCCTGACCCGGTTGACCCCTGACACGGTTCTGCAGGCGGTGGCTGCACTGCGGCCGGCCTGAGCGATGGCAGTGCAGTGCATCACCCGCCGGACGGCCGGCGTATAACGGGCAGACGGTGCCGGCAGCGCAGCGATATGCTACAGTAGGGGTTACTGTTCTGCCACCCTCACCCTTCCCTCTCCCGCCGCCGGCAGGAGAGGGTGATTGCCTTCCCCCTCTCTGAGGGGGAAGGTTGGATGAGGGTGAATACTTGCCAGTAGGGGCCTATGAGTTTCGTCCATCTGCACGTCCATTCCGAGTATTCGCTCCTTGACGGGCTCTGCCGCATCGGCGCGGCCGGCGACAAGGAGAGCCCCCTGCTCGACCGCGTGCAGGAACTGGGGATGCAGCATGTGGCGCTCACCGACCACGGGGCACTGCATGGGGCCATCGCCTTCTACAGCAAGGCGCGCGACCGCGGGCTCAACCCGATCATCGGCTGCGAGGTCTACGTGGCGCCGGGGAGCCGCTTCGAGCGGCAGGCGCAGCGCGATGCCGAGCGCTACCATCACCTCGTGCTGCTGGCCACCGACGCCGCGGGCTATCGCAACCTGACCCGCCTCGTTTCGCTCGGCTGGCTCGAGGGGTTCTACGGCAAGCCGCGCGTCGACAAGGAACTGCTGCGCGCGCACAGCGGGGGACTCATCGCGCTCAGCGCCTGCCTCGCCGGGGAGATTCCCGCCCGCCTGCTGGCCAACGATGCGGAGGGGGCGGAAGCCGTCGCGCGCGAGTACCACGAGATCTTCGGCTCGGGCAACTTCTACCTCGAACTGATGGATAACGGGCTTCCCGAGCAGCGGCAGGTGAACGCGCTGCTGCTCGACCTGTCGCGCATCACGGACATTCCCGTGGTGGCGACTGCCGACGCGCATTACCTGCGCCCGGAGGATCGCGAACTGCAGGAAGTGGCGCTCTGTATCAGCACGGGGGCGCTGCTCGCCGACCCGCAGCGGCTCCGCTTCGACGGTGATTTCTCGTTTGCCGACGAGGCGACCATGGCGGAACGCTTCCGCCACGTTCCCGAGGCGCTGCTCAACACCGTGCATATCGCCGAGCGCTGCCGGCTGCACCTCGAGTTCGGGCGCGCGCAGCTTCCCGTCTTTCCGCGGCCCGCCGACATGCCCGACGCCATGGCCTACCTGCGCGCGCTGTGCGACGAAGCGCTGCCGCGCCGCTACCCGGAGGCGAAGGGGCGGGCGGCGGCGACGGAGCGGCTCGACCACGAACTGGCGATCATCGCCAAAACCGGCTACGGTGACTACTTTCTCATCGTCTGGGACTTCATCCGCTTCGCGCGCGAGCAGCGCATCGCCGTGGGGCCGGGGCGCGGGTCGGCAGCCGGGAGCATCGTCGCCTACCTGCTTGCCATCACCGATATCGACCCGCTGCGTTACGGGCTGCTCTTCGAGCGCTTCCTCAATCCCGAGCGCGTCACGATGCCCGACATCGATTCCGATTTCGAGGACCGCCGCCGCGACGAGGTCATCGCCTACCTGCGCCAGCGCTGGGGCGAGGAGCGCGTGGCGCAGCTCTGCACGCAGTCGGTGCTGCGCGCGCGCGCGGCGCTGCGCGATGTCGGGCGCGTGCTCGGCATCCCCATCCCGCGCGTCAACGAGGTGATCAAGCTCATCCCCAACGAGCTGGGCATCACCCTGCCGCAGGCGCTCGACCGCGTGGCGGAACTGCGCGCGGTGGCGCAGAACCCGGAACAGCCGCTCGAGCGCAAGTGGTTTACCTACGCGCGCCGTCTCGAGGGAATGTGCCGCAACACCGGGGTGCATGCCGCCGCCGTGGTCATCGGGCGCCAGCCGCTCATCGAGGTGACGCCGCTGATGGCGGTGAACACCGACGACGACGGGCGGCAGGTGCTGACGCAGTACGACATGAAGGCGATCGAGAAGCAGGGGCTGCTCAAGATGGACGTGCTCGGGTTGCGCACCCTGACCATCCTGCGCGAGTGTGTCGAATTCATCCGCGCGGCGGGCGGGGACCCGCCCGACCTGAGCACGCTCCCGGTCGATGACGCGGCCACCTACGAGCTCATCGCCAGCGGCAACAGTTCGGGCATCTTCCAGCTGGAGAAGGAGTGGGTGCGCGACTTCCTCATCAAGCTCAAGCCGCGCCGCTTCGAGGATATCGTCGCCTTCATCTCGCTGCAGCGCCCGGGCCCGATGCAGAGCGGCATGGTCGACGAGTACCTGCGGCGCCACCACGGCGAGGTGCCGGTGCAGCTGCCGCACGAGCGCCTGAAGAAGATCCTCGGGGAGACCTACGGGGTCATCGTCTACCAGGAGCAGGTGATGCAGATCGCCGGCGAGATGGCGGGCTACTCGCTGGGCGAGGCGGACCTGCTGCGCCGCGCCATGTCCAAGAAGTCCGCCGCGGCGATGGATGCGCAGCGCAGCGAGTTCGTCACGCGCATGACGAAGCGGCGCTATGAGCGGAAACTGGCTGAGTCGCTGTTCGACCTGATGGCGAAATTCGCCGAGTACGGGTTCAACAAGTCGCACAGCGCCGCCTACGCGATGATCACTTACCAGACGGCGTACTGCAAGGCGCACTTTCCGCGCGCCTTCATGGCCGCGCACCTCAGCGCCAACCTCGCCGATACCGACAAGATCGCCGGCTATATCGCCGAGTGCCGCGCGCTCGGCATCGCCGTGCGCCCCCCCGCCATCAACACCAGCGGGGTGTCGTTCACCCTCGAGGATGATGCCATCCGCTTCGGGCTCGCCGCCATCAAGAACATCGGGGTGGGGCTGGTCGAGGGGATCCTCGCCGCGCGGGCGCAGGGCGGGCCGTTCACCGACCTGTTCGACTTCTGCCGCCGCACCGCCACCCTCAACGTCAACCGCCGCGCCCTCGAGGTGCTGATCAAGGCGGGAGCGTTCGACGGGCTCGGGCCGTCGCGCGCGGTGCTGCTCGCCTCGTCCGACGACGCGCTGGCCGAGGCGCAGCGCGCGGCGCGTGACGCGGAGATGGGCCAGCTGGCGCTCTTCGGGGACGACCCGGTGGCGACGAAAGCCGTCTGGCGGCAGGTGCCCGACTGGCCGGAGAGCGACAAGCTCGGCTACGAGCGCGAGACGCTTGGCTTCTATGTTTCAGGGCATCCGCTGACGCAGTACGCGGAGCGGCTCGACCGTTTCGCCACCTGCCGCATCGCCGACCTTTCCGAGGGGCAGCTCAACGAGGTGGTGCGCCTGGGCGGTATCATCGAGAAGGTCGACCTGCGTTCCGACAAGCGCGGCCAGCCCTTCGCCACCTTTACCCTCGAGGGGCTGCAGGGGACGGCGGAGCTCGTCGCCTTCAGCGAGACCTACGCGCTGCATGCGCCGCTGCTCAAGGCGGGTGCCCAGGTCATGGTCGAGGCGCGCATGCGCGGTTTCCGCACTGCCGGACGCCGCCGCGCTGACGAGGAAGGCGAAGGGGAGAGCCGCGGGCTGCCGCAGCTGCTGCTGCTACTCGCCGTGCCGCTCGACGAGATGGAACAGCAGTTCACGAAGGAAGTGGCGCTGAGCATCAACACGGTCGGGCTGGCACCCGAGGCGCTGGCGGCAATCAAGCAGCGGCTGCAGGCGGTGCCGGGCGCCGCACCGGTGGTACTGGAAATCACCGCCGACCACGGGCGTCGCTTCCGCCAGCGTCCGCCGCGCGGCTGCGGGCTCATCCCCGACCCCGCGACGTTCGCCGCGCTCTGCGCGTTGCCGGGCATCACCGCGGTGCGGCTGGTGCCCAAGCCGGTGGGGAATTACCGCCGGTGAGACGGGCAGCGGTCGCGATGCTGGCGCTCGTGCTGTTCGGCACGGGGTGTGTGGCGGCATTGCGGGTGCTGGCCCCCGATGCGCGACGCGCCGAGGTGCGCGCGGGCGAGCGCTTCCGCGTGACGCTTATTTCGCCCGGCATCGACTATGCCTGGCGCTACCTGCCGGAGAACGCAACTGCCGTGACGCTGCGCGCGTCGGGCTATGAACCGTACGGGCCGGCTGATGCCCCACACGGGGTCTGGGAATTTGAATTTACCGCGTCGCAGCCGGGCGACCTCCGGCTGCATTTCGCCTGCCGCACGACAGCGGAGGGGAGCACTGCTCCCCCGCTGTCGCATCACTACCTCTACCTGACCGTGCTCCCGTGAAAACGAACGCGCTCGGACGTACCGGGATTGTCGTCACGGAACTCTGTGCCGGGACGCTCCCGCTCGGGCCGCTGCAGAAGAACTGCACGGTGGACGAGGGAGCAGCACTCATCGCCGCGCAGCTGCGTGGCGGGGTGAACTTCATCGATACCGCGCAACTCTACCTCACCTATCCGCATATCCGCCGGGCGCTGGAACTGACCGGCAGCCGTCCGGTCATTGCCACCAAGTCGGGAAAAGCGGAGTATGCGGGCATGGCGGCGGCGGTGGCGGAAGCGCGTGACGCGCTCGGCGTGGCTTGCCTCGATATCGTGCACCTGCATGCGGCGCGCATGGGACCCGACCTGTGCGAGGTGCGGGCCGGGGCGCTGCAGTGCCTGAAGGAATGCCGGAAGCGCGGTGAGGTGCGCGCCATCGGGGTAAGCACGCACGACGTGCGCACCGTGCGCATGGCGGCGGAGCATCCCGACATCGACGTGGTCTTCCCGCTCTACAATGCCGCGGGGCTGGGCATGCTCAATGGCGATGCCGCAGCGATGCGCGACGCCATCGCGCTGGCGCTGGCCAACGGGAAGGGTGTCTACCTGATGAAGGTGGTCGGGGGCGGGCAGCTGCTCGGGCGCTACCGCGAGGTGGTCGAGGATGCGCGCGCGCTGGGGACGGCGTCGCTCGCGCTCGGGGCAGTGACCGAAGCGGAAGCGCTGTTCAACGTTGCGTATTTTGCCGGCACGCTCCCGGCTGATGCGGTTTTCCCCAAAGCCAGCGACAAGACCTATCAGGCCATCGGTTTCCTCTGCAACAATTGCGGCACCTGCCGCACGACGTGCGGGTCCGCCGCTATCAGCGAACGCGACGGCAAGGCCTGTATCGACGCGGCGAAATGTGTGCGCTGCGGTTACTGCGTTCCCGCCTGCCCGCAATTCGCCATCCGCGTGACCTAGCGGAAAAAAAGAAAGAAAGAAAGGTGCCACTCTTTCACATTTTCACATTTACGAGTAGCACATCTCATTGATATACAAACAGATAACTATAGTTTACGAAATATTTTCTGCGCCTTTTCATGTCCGGGACAGCGCTGCAGCAGTTCGGCAAGTGATTGTTTTGCCGCGGCGTGGTTGTTGAGCTGCAGGTAGCGCAGGGCGAGCGCATAGCGGTCGTCGGGATGGTCCTGCAGGGCAATCAGGCGGCGTAGCAGGTAGACGGTCTTTTCCGGGCGCTGCGCGGCGTCGTAGACGGCAACGCCGTGGCGCAGCGCGTCGGGATGGTCGCCGAGCAGCGGCAGCGCGCGTGCGAATGCCTCCGCAGCGGCGGACGTGTCACCCTGCAGCAGCAGGCACTTGCTGAGGTTCAGGTGCAGTTCGCCGCGGTCGCGCTCGCGCAGCGTGCTGTCGGGGAGTGCCGACTCGGCACGGCGCAGCCAGTGCAGCGCCTGCGGGATGTCGTGCAGGCGCGCGGCATGCAGGATGCCGAGGTTGAGCGCGACGGCGGCGGCGCGGGCGGGCGGCGCGGTGGCGAAAGAGGCGCGCAGCGCGGCACCTTCCTCCGCGTAGCGCCCCTGCTTTTCCATTTCCCCGGCGAGCACGTAGAGCAGGTGATTGTTGCCGGGATCGCGGTCGAGCATGCCGCGCAGCAGTTTTTCGTAACTGCGGCTTTTGGCGGCGTAGCCCTCGCCGCGCAGGAAGCCGTAATGCTGCAGGGTATACGGGGCGCGGGCAAGCGTGCCGCCGGCGGCGATAAGCGACGGCTCGACCGACTCGTGCACCTGGCGCTGAAAGCGGAGGTCGTCGCGGCGGCGGAAGAGACGGATAACCTCATCGTCCCAGGTGGTGAAATGTTCGCCCTGCTCGGCATGGTTGACCCGCGGGAAGACGGCACCGAGCACCGCGGCCGGCAGCCCGCGCACCCAGGCGCGGAAAGCGGCGGGATCGTCGACACTGAACATCTCGTCGGCATCGATGACCAGGCACCAGTCGCCCGTCGCGTGGCGCAGCGACTCGTTGCGCGCGGCGCTGAAATCGTTGACCCAGGTGAAGGGGACGACGCGGGCGCCCGCGTCGCGGGCGATGGCGGCGGTATCGTCAGTGGAGCCGGTATCGACCACGACGCAGTCGTCGGCCAGCGGCAGCGCCTGCTGCAGGCAGCGCGCGAGGCAGTGCGCCTCGTTTTTCACGATCAGGCAGAGCGTGATCAAGGCCATGCGGGCATTGTACCTGTCGACCGGCAACGGGTCAAAAGTCAGGAGGGGTGTCGGATGGTGCGGTGGATTGCCGCGCGCGCTGGGGGACAGAGGGCTGCGGAAAATAGCGCAGGCTGAAGCCTGCGGCTACCACACCACACCAGACAAGGCGCGCCCCGGATTAGTAACAAAAACAGGGAC
>CAZWUZ010000178.1:0-8388 GCA_964637655.1 uncultured bacterium
AGCGCGCCGCAGCGCTGCGGATGGCTCACAACGAACCGCAGGAACGGCAGGATGACGCCTGCGGTTTTGCCTTTGCCCTTGCCACCCGATACCAAAGTGTTGAGATACAGGTCTTCCCCGACCAACGAGTACACCCGCCCGCCGCCCGCACCGCGCCCCACGGGAAACTCCATCGCAACATCAGGATGTCGGTCTCGGCCATAAGACATCGGGACGCGGCCGTCGCGCAGTGTCATCGTGCCACCCCCTCACGAACGCGTGCCTGCCGCTCACGCCGCGCGTACAACTCGATAAAGCACTCCGGGCGTTCTGCCACGCCAACGAGGCCGACCTGACCCAGGCGCCGGCTGAGTTCCGCGCGCACCTGCGCCGCGGCTGCACGCGAGTGACTCCACACGCGTGAGTAGTGCAAGCCGACACGCTTCGCGGCGGCGCGTGAAGTGCGCCCATTGATATACAGCTCGACAAAGCTCTTCTGCTGTCGCGCCGGCAGCTTGCTGACCGCCTCACGCAGTACATCGACGACAAGCGCCAGTTCGGCATCATCATGGGGATCGTGTGCGTCCGGATTAGCGATTACAGACTCGATTGGCGACGCGGCCGGCGCCTCATCATCGCCCACGCCGAGTTCGCAGTCGAGAGATTCCCGGCTTGCTTTCAACCGCTCTCGGCGCAGCCAGTGCAGCAGGTAGCCGTTGCACAACGAGCCCACGTAAGTAGACACACTTGCGCCGTGCCGGCAGTCGTAACCACCAGCAAGTAGCCGCTCCGCCGCGCGCGTCGCCACCTCGCGAGTCGCCTCGCGGATTCGTTCCGTGCGTTCACCGTGTTTGTCGCCCCCGTGGTAGATGCGCGCGCGAACCACCCACTCTGCGATCTGTTCGATTCGCTTCATCAATTCGGCCCCGGCGCGGACATCGCCGAGGTGCACCCATCTCACTTCAAGAGATTCGCTGTTGAACGATGGATAATCCGGGCAGGTATAGAGGTCGTCGGAGCCTGCAAGGGCGAATTCGGCATCCTCGAGCGATCCGGATCGATGACCCATATGACCCTCCTTATGCGTGCGACTACACGCATAGCAGCTACATGATACGTATTAGTAAGTCGCTGCTGGTTGGGATCCTATCAGGTTTCGCCCATGATTCCGGATACCACCGACGGGGGTCGTCGCCGCCTGCGTAATTGGATTATACCACGGTTTATCGAGTTTGTCGCGGGGAATTTATGTGATTTTCGATACAGTCAGTCGATTTCAGCGCTACCTCGATTTGGTCACCGTCGATGGTCACTGATGCATACTGCCCGCGTTCTCCCCAACCAGGGTTGATGCTGTGACATCCATCTATTACGAGATGCTCTAGACGATGGTTATGGCCGAACAGCACTGCACGGATCCCGCGCGCTGCCAGCAGACGTATTGCATCAGATTCAAGGGGTTTCGAGAGAGGCGCGGCGGCGATATAGCGCTTATCTACCATCAGGTAGTGCGATATACGGAACTGCACTTGCTCGATAGTGATAATCTGTTCGGGCTGAGCACACAGCCGTGCAAGCCATCCCATATTCTCTTCCGAGACAATATTAGGACCCATTTTCCGGTGATGACGTCGCGCCTGTTGCAGCACGATCCACTCGTGGTTGCCGGGCACGACGACGTCGAACTGGCGGGCGGCGGCGATCGACTGTGCATAGAGTTCTCGCGACTGGACAAACGCATCAAGGAAATCGCCGACATGGATCGACAGATCGTAGCCTGCGGATGGCAGGACCGCGATACCGTGGGTATCCGAAGTCAGAAATAACTTCTTCATGCCGGTCTCCTTTTCCGTACTATACCGTGCCGCGCCTTGCCTGTTGCATTCGGCTTCCTTGCATCCCCCTACAGCAACCCCTCGCCCGTTGTCTCCCCCGGCTCTGCCGCCCCGGCCCAGGCGCCGTCTTCCTCGCTCGGAACCGCGCGCCGGGCGCACAGGCAGTCATACTGAGCCCGGACCTCGCTGGCATAGCCCTCAGGCAAGGTGTCCGTCCCCACGCCGTTTATCAGGTGCTTGAGAAGCAGGCGCAGCGAGATGCTAACGCTCTTGTTGTCGCTCACCCTAAGGGTCTGCATATCCTCAGCAAGGGCAAGCAGGTCCTGTGCCAATCGGAATCCCGGATCGGCGTCACGCCGCGCCACAACCTCGTCCCGGGTCATCCCTCGGGTGATCTCACGCAGCTGCTCCCGCGCGACGTCAAGCTGCTTGTCATGGATCGCCGCCTGATGCCTAACCCGCCAGAGGTTGCGCTCGGCACGATCCCGCTGCCGGAACAACAGTTCGCGGGCCCGGACGCCCTGCCGATGATACCTTACGTGCCGGCGGCGCTCGGCACCAAGCGAGATGCCAAGGATCGCGTCGACAAATGATGACAGATCGGGGCAAGTTTGGCGTCCGTGCGCGGCGTAGTCTTCCTGTAGTGCGGCTAGTGTCGCGGAGCGCAGGCTGAACTGCCGCTTGATGATGTCGTTCTTCTTTCTCCGTCCCATATGTTCCCCCTTCAGCACGCCAAAATGACCCGCTGCAGGTATATTCATTAACTGGATAATATATGCATACCGTCACGCCAATATTCGGTGCGAATCACGTCATCCGCGCGCCCCGACCATCACGCCACTGACCCTGCCAGTCGCCCGCGCGACCGATCCCCACCACGTCCGATCCGCCAGTTCCCCCGCGCCGCCCCCACGCGCGGCGACCGCCGGGTGGGTGGCAGGCGGGCGGGTGGTGATCCTTGCTGGCCCCCGGCGGTCGGCCCTGTTGCGGGGCTCCAGCGGTCCTAGTTCCTTTCCCTCTCCGTTCAGAGGCCATTTGGGGGGGTGCGAAAGGTCCTCGTTCCGTTCACCCCGCCCTCGGGTTCCCCGCCTTCCGGCCACCGGGAGCGGTCCCAGTTCCACATCCCGCGTCTTCCGGCGCCCGATTGCGGTCCTCGTTCCGCTGCCTAGCTTGGTTAGCGAGGGCAATCGGAACAGGGACCGCTTAGCTCACGTGTCAAACGGGAGGGGCCAACCGGACCGGCACCATTCCTGGGAGGGTGAGCTGGCGCGGATTGTTATAGCGTTCGAACTCCTGCTGTGCTCGTTTCCTCCGACGTCGTTCCCTTTGGCGTTCTGCTGCACGTTCCCGTTTGAGTCGGAGCTTTTCGTTGACACACAGCATGTGCTCGTATAACTCATCGGCCCGACACCTCCCGGGCGACGGTCCTAGGAGTGCGCACCGCGCGTCGGCCTCGGTGATGGGTGTGTCAGTAAGGATCATCGCGTCCCTATAAACCGGACAGATGCCATCGTGCGACGAGCAATAAAGCGTAGGCATGCTAGATTCCCCCCTTAGCTCCCGGCCCGCTCATCCGCCTCGCGGACCGCACGAACACCGTAGCACTTGTAGCAGCCACAGCGATAGACTATCCAGTCCGCGTCTTTCTTGTCGCAGCGTTCCATGATCCCACGCTTGATTCCCTCATTGGCGGAGTGGACGCCAATCTCATCCAGTTCCAACAGCTCCTCGTCAGTCATCTGCTTCAGCGTCTTCTTCATGTCCTTCCTCCTTCGCGCTTTTGCGCGCTTTGTCGACTGATGCAGTCGCATCAGTTCTTCTTGATTTCTTTACTCAATCTACCGCGTCGCGATTCCTACGTACTTCAAACCGACAGGAATCTCCGATACCACCTGCCAGTTTCCGTCGACCTGCTGCTTGATTACGATCTTGCGCGACCTCCGGTCGCGGGCGACACTGTAATCCCCGGTTACCGTACAGCGGGTCAGCTCAACGGCGATCGCCGCGCGAAGCCGGGCGGGGTAGGCTTCGTGCCTGAAGTTCGATCCGCCACTGCGACGGATTTTCGAGTTCCGCGGCCGGTGCTTCGCGGCGCGGCGAAGGTCCTTGAGCATATATGTCCTGCGGGTAATGCCTGGCTCGACGCGCTCGCCGGACGTCGTATAGCCCACGCCGACTCCCTTGACGACGATGTCGCCGAGCGGCCAGAGCTGGTTGAGACGGGCTTCTGTAAGGACGGTCCCGTCGATGTCGAGTTTGTATGACTTTTTGCCTTCGGGTTTGGAGTGATTGGGCAGACTGCCGATTGGCGCGGCGATCAATATGTGGTAGTGGCGGGCGCAGACAAGCGCGGTGGTGGCCTCCGCGGGGGAGACTTTCCGCATCTTGACGAGCTTGTGCCAGGTGGATTTCCGGTGTTCCTGGATCGCGCGGACCCAGACGTAGCACATCTTCACTCCCGCGCGGCGGAAAGCGCGGACCATGTTGCGGCAAAACGTGGTAAATGCCTTGTCGATGTCCTTGTCCTTCAACTTCGACGACTTGATCGTGATGGTCATGAAACACTCGTGCAAATCGTGCTCATCGCGGGCGCGGGCCAACGCGTCAAGCTTGTTCTCGAGTCGGTATTCGGCTTTGAGGTGGGCGTCGAGTGGTATGAATATGTGGTTGCTAGTCTTCTCGTCCCGGAGTTGGAGGAAGAACAGTGCGTGAGGGTGCTTTTCGGCGATCTTCCGGGGCACCCTGGCCATGGGAGTCCGTTTGGTCGGCTTATACCGGCTGGTGCGGGTCGTGGTCGCCTGGGTGAGGTCATCCGTGGGGGAGGGCGGGGGAGGGGTATCGGGAGTTGTCCCGGGAGTGGGTGTCGGGGAGGAGGTCTCTGCCTGGCTCTCAGGGGTGAGTCCTGAAATATGAGAATTGGAGGACAGAGCGGGCGGAGAGGCGTCCTCAGCGGTGGCATAAATGCGGGTATGTTCATCAAATTGTCCCTGAGTGGTCCCCCCTGCAACCGAGTCAGGAATATGTGCTTCTCCCGGCCGACACGCCGAGTCTTCATCGCGCGCATGGCTCTCGTTCGCTGCACCGTTTGTATTGTTGCTACGTTTATAGTTCATTGCTTCGACTCCTTCCAAAAGACTGCCGCCCATATCACGGGCGGCAGTCAACTCCGATTTGCCGCTCCTACTTGCACTTGCAACCCCGTTTCAATCGGCGCGCCAATTTGCAGGCGCGATACTGTTGATTTTGCTGTTACAACGTGTTTCTTTCCTCATTCTCCACAGATAACAACTCGTAATGTTTCTGCTCGTTCAGCCAATCAGGTCCGAGCTGTTCCCCTGCAGCTATTCTCCATTTCAACTTGCAGCTTTGTGTTTCTGTACACGTTATACCCCTGAATCCATACTTGGTGTGAGTAATCAATTTTCAATATTTTCGTTTCTCAAGTTGTGCTTGTTAGAGCGCAATCAATGAAATTGAGGAATGTGGAGGAGAATTATGCCAGCATGTCATAGACAATTTTATCGCTTACAATACGCGATCGACGTTGCTAGTTAGCCTCACAGGGGGGGCTCAACTCGGTAGAGTTATGCGGTGTGGGAACAGCTGCTTACACGAGACGAGCAAATGCCATACTTCCAGTTACTTTATGATCAAGTATCGATACCCCTTCTTCACGAGGTCGCATGCGGTCTTGTGGTTGATTCTAGCCAACGTCTCATTTTCCCTTATTATGTCACGTCGGTGGGCCTCACTGTTGTACGGCCTGTTCAATCGACTCGCATATACTTTTTCCACAATCTGCGAATATTTCATACCGCTCTGCCGCAGGTCGTATATCTGCAAGTACGTTTCGAGTTGTACTATATCCGCCCGTGAATATGCGTATCGTTGCTTCCGATACGTATGATATTGGCGTTGTTGCTCCTTGATAATATGTTTAAACTCTTCGTCGATCAGTTCGCTGCTTGCCTGCAGGTTTACGACGACTTCCATACATATCGGGACATCTGCCTTCGTCCCCTTTCCTAAATTGATTTTGCTTCCTATCTGGTTCAGGGTGTTGCGCAGCCTCGTACGTCCAGAGGTGAGTGAATCGGTCGAATCATATAAGTTTTCTGTCACTTCGGGGAACAATTCTGATAGCGTCCCCTTTGCGATCCCCCAGTCTGCCGGTCCAGCGATGTAAACACCTTTGGGCAGACACACTTTGTCAGGATCCACGAACGCCGTAATGCCATAATTGCGCCGCAAGACTACTTCCGCTGCCTTTCGCATCTGCCGCTGAACTTTTGGTGATGCCCGCAGATGTTCCGCAGCATATGCGTCGCGAATAAGTTCTTCATCCGCAGCGCTGAATGATGCTTTTTGGTCAATGATTGTCTGCGCCTTTTGCTGCAGCTTCTTTATCTTGTTAGACGTGCTCGTATACAACAATCTATGGCATTCAGACCAGAATGACCGGTAATCGCGATTTCTTCGCAAATACTGCCATCGATAGTTCTGGCTATCGGCGTTCAGCCCCTGACCCTTCCTGATGCTTTTGATATTCCCGATGGATACGCACCCATGCTTCTTCATCCGTATCCCCTACTCAAGTCGCAGAAATACGCTGCCTGCGTCACGATAGCTCCCGCCTTTCAAATACGCCGCATCAACCCTGATCACGCACCCCGCCAGCTCCGCCGGCAGGCGCAGCACGCAGCGATACTCGCCCGATTCCATCGACGTCAGATCGTCAAACCAGACAACCATATTGCCACGATCCTCGCCGTCGTCGTAGACCGCCACCACATCGCCACCCTGTGGCACCTCGGTTTCGACATTCACCCGCAGGGTAAGCGGCAGTACGGCGTTCTTCACCGTAATGCGCAGGGCAACAGAGCCGCCCGGCGCCGCAACCTCCTGTGCCGGAGCAGCCCAAACAATCGCGTTTCTCAATATGTCTGCCAATGCCGCCGCGTTTTTGCTGTATTCCGACACTGCGTACAGGACCTTACCCAGGCCCCAAGCGTTGGCAACCACGGCCGGATAGGCTGCTTGCCGGCCTCCTCCGTTGCCATTACCATGCCCGTTGCCGTTCCTGCTCTCATCAGTTTCCGTCAGTGTCAGTGTCACCATGCCCAGCACATCGCCGGACAGGACCTCCGTGATGCGTTTCGTCTTCCCCTCGATGGTCAAGGTCAGTGTGTCCTCTACCAGGTCGCCCTGATTGACTGTCAGGGTTGCGCCGCCATTCAGTACGCCGGCAACCTTGACCCCGAAGATATTCTGCCAGCCCCGGTCGGTGCTCTCCGGGGTGTTGATGTCCTCATACCCCAGGCTCACCAGCGATTTGCCAAGTGCCACCTGATCCGCCAAACGGGAGTTGGCAATATCGTCCAGCGCCACCTGGTCGCCAATAATCAGGTAGGTATTGTAATCAGCCAACGCCGCCGTGAGATCAGTCACGTTCTCGACTATGCGATAATCAAGTGCTGCACTATCCAGGGCCGCCTGCAGCGCCGCCAGTCCTGCTTCCTTGCTTGAGGGTTGCTCGTTCGCGGGTCCATTCCACCACGCCAGCACACGCGGCGTGTTCAACAGTCCTGCCGATACCTCAAGCGCTGGCTTTACCGTGATCGTCCGAATCTGCGTCGCTCCAACGTTTCCGGCATTATCAGTCGCGCGATAAGCGATGGTCGCTATGCCACTCGCAACGCCAGCCTGTTGCAGTTCGAACGGAGCAGAATATACCTGCCAACTGCCGCCGTTGATTGCATACTCGATGCTCGCCACGCCACTGATAGCATCCGTGGCCGAGATCGACACCAGCGTTTCCGGCACCGCAATTGCTCCGGAAGCGTCCGTCGTGTCGAGCAACAGTTCGCATACCGGCGGAGCAACGTCGTACTGTTCGACTATCTCAACCTCGAATTCACCCTCGCTGGTATTCCCCACTCTGTCGGAGACCTGATAGCGCTCCATGTACACGCCCGGCGTCGAGAAGCTAACCGGACCGGCATACGGGCACAGTTCGCCACCTTCATGTGCCAGACTCAGTGTTTCCACGCCACTGCCGGAGCCATCTGTTGCGGTCAGCGTCAGGCGCTGCAGAGCATCGAGTCCCCATTCAACAGTCGGGGAGACGCTATCCCGTACAAACGGCACCTCAATAGTGCCTGTCCGATTCCCCAGGCCGTCCTGCGCGTAGTAGCGCAGTATATGCGCTCCGTCAGTCGTCGGCATCTGCACAGACACCTGGGTCGTTGCTGATCTCCACCAGTTGTCATCCACCTGATAGTGCACACTCGGCTGCCATGACGGGTTGTTGTCCGTCGCCTTCAGTACAAACTGCGTGCTCCCCGCAATATACCCGTCAACATGCGGACCGTTCTGTTCCAACCAAACCGTCGGCGGTTCCTGTTCCTGCAGCACGGTCACTGTCGCGTTGCCCGTCGTGCTGTTTCCGGCAAGATCAGACGCCTGGACATCCACTTTCCAGCTGCCATAGATAACTGAACCGTACGAACCGCCTATGCCATCCCACGTATACACGTGGGGACCATTATCGAGTAATGTGGCTGTCTGCAAGGTC
>CAZWUZ010000179.1:0-8329 GCA_964637655.1 uncultured bacterium
CGCTGGTCCTTGACGCACTGACCGGAGGGTCGGCGCTGCCGGTGGTACCGCCGGCGGATGCCGACCGGTTTGTCGACTACCTGCTGCGTTTCCATCAGCGGTTGCGCGGCACGGAGCAGCAGCGGGTGCGGGAACTGGCGGTGCCGCACCTGGATGCCATCGTGCGGCATGCGTCGACGGGTGACGCGGAGCAGCGCGCGCGCGCGGTACACACGCTCGGCCTGCTGGCGGCGGGACAACACGTGCCGCGGTTGCTGACGGCGCTGGCTGATCCTGCGCCGCTGGTGGCGATGACCGCGGCGCGGTCGCTCGCCCATACCGGCGATGCGGCGCACCTGCCGGCGCTGCTCGACGCCCTGCCGCGCTTCCCCCTCTGGTCGACCCGCTACCTGGCGACGCTGCTGACCCGTAACCGTACTGACGCGGGGGCGCTCCTGCGGAGTGCGCTGACCGATCCCGCGCGGCCGGAGCGCACCCGGCAGATTGTTGCCGAAGCGCTCGCCCTGCTGCATGATCCGGGGGCGGCGGCCTGCGCGGCGCAGGTTGCCGCTGAGGCGACTGCCGGGCGCGAACTGCGCGCGGCGGCGCTGCACCTGCTGGCGGCGGCGGGTACTGCGCAGCAGGCCGCGGTGCCGCGGGCGCTGCTGACCGATGCTGACGAACTGCTGCGCGGGCGCGCGGCGGCGGCGCTGGCCGCCACCGGCAGCGCGGCGGACGGGCCCGCGCTGCTGGCGCTGCTCGATGACCCGTCGGTCTGGGTGGCGGCGGAGGCGGCACGCGCGCTGCGGCAGCTCGGCGGCGAGGCGGAGCTGCAGCGGCTGGCGGCCGCCGGGCATCCGCGGGCGGCGCTGCTGCAGGCAGAGGAGGAAGGAATATGATCGCGGCGGTGGCGTGGGAGATCATCCACGTCTTTACCGTCGTGGTCTTCGCGTATTTCGTCGTGCTCAACGGGTTCTACCTGGTGACCAGCGCCGCCGCTTTCCGCGCGCTGCTGCGCCACGCGCGGCGCCTGAAGGCGCTGGACTCGTCGCACGTGCTGGAAGCGGAAATCGCGCCGCCGGTAACGCTGCTCGCCCCCGCCTACAACGAGGAGCGCACCTGCGTCGAGAGTGTACGCTCGCTGCTCACGCTCGTCTATCCCGACTACGAGATCATCGTCATCAACGACGGCTCGACGGATGCCACGCTCGCGCGTCTGCGGGAGGCGTTTGCCCTGCAGCCGGCGGTGCGCCAGTCGCGCGCTACCCTGCCGACCGCGGCGGTGCGCGGCCTGTGGCGCAGTGCCACGCACCCGCGGCTCTGGGTGGTCGACAAGGCCAACGGCGGCAAGGCCGACGCGCTCAATGCCGGGCTCAACCTCTGCCGCACCCCGCTCTTCTGCGCCATGGATGCCGACACGCTGCTCGAACGCGATGCGCTCGCGCGCATCGTCCGCCCCTTCGTCGAGGACCACCGCGTGGGCGCCGCCGGCGGCATCATCCGCATCGTCAACGGCTGCACCGTGCGCGACGGTATGGTGACCGACGTGGCCCTGCCGCGCTCCTGGCTGGCGCGTTTCCAGGTGATGGAATACCTGCGCGCCTTTCTTGCCGGGCGCATGGGCTGGGACGCGCTCGAGGCGACGTTCATCATCTCCGGCGCGTTCGGCGTGTTCAAGCGGGAACTGGTGGTCGCGGCGGGCGGGTTCGCGCACGGCACCGTCGGCGAGGATGTCGAACTGGTCGTACGCCTGCACCGCTACTGCCGCGAGCGGAAGATCCCCTATCGCATCGGCTTCGTGCCCGACCCGGTGGCCTGGACGGAATGTCCCGAGACGTTTGCCGTGCTGCGCCGCCAGCGCGACCGCTGGCAGCGCGGGCTGACCGACACGCTGGCACGGCATCGCGTCATGCTGCTCAACCCGAAATACGGGCGCATCGGGATGGTGGCGTTCCCCTATTTCTATCTGCTCGAGATGCTCGGGCCGGTGGTCGAATTCCTCGGCTACTTCGTCTTTGCCGCGTCGCTGGCCGCAGGTATCGTCACCCCGCTCTACGCGCTGGCGTTTGTCCTGGTGGCGTTCGTGCTCGGCATCGCCCTGTCGCTGGCGGCGGTCGGGATCGAGGAACTGACGTTGCGGCGCTACCCGCGTATGCGCGATGTGGCCCTGTTCTTCCTCCTGGCGGTGCTCGAGAATTTCGGCTACCGCCAGCTGGCGAACTTCTGGCGCATCCAGGGGACACTGTCGGCGCTGCTGCGCCGCAAGGAGTGGGGTACCATGACCCGCCGCGGTTTTGCGAAGGAGAAAAACTGACATGCAGACCCTCATGCTGCTGCTGCTGCTGACCGCACATCCGCTGACCGATGCGGACAGCGCGATGCGCGCGGGCCATTACGCGCAGGCGGCAACCCTGTACCGGCAGGCGCTGGCGCTGCAGCCGCGACCCGCTATCGCGGCGGAAATTCAGTACAAGATGGCGCGGGCGCTGGCGTTTTCCGACAGCCGCGCGGCAGCCATCGAAGCGTACAGTGTGCTCATCCGCCGCAACCCGAACGATGTCGATGCGCGGCTCGGGCGCGGGCGGGTCCATGCGTGGGAGAAGAACTGGGCGGCCGCAGAGGCCGACCTGCAGGCGGTGACCGAGCGGGCGCCGCGCTATACCGACGCCTGGCTGGCGCGCGGCGATGTCTGCCTCTGGTCGGGTCGTTATGCCGAAGCGGTGGTCATGTATGGCGAAGCGATCGGCCTCGATGGCGGCGACCCGGCAGGGTATCTTGGCACCGCCAAGGCGGAGCGCAACCGCGGCGATTTCGCGGCCGCGCGCGCGGCGCTGCAGCAGGCGGAGGAACGCGGCATCACGGCGGCGGCGCTGACACTGGAAGCGGAGGAAATCCGTCGCGCGGAACAGGCGGCAATGCACACGCCGGAGGCGTTCATGGCACAGGCGCACGCGGCGCTCGACAGCGGCGATATGGCGGCCGCGGCGGAAGCCGCGCGGCTGGCCGCTGACCTGACGCCGGACCCGGTGGTGTCAACCCCCGACCCGGCCATTGCGGCGCGTGACGCACTGCAGCGCGCGGATGCTGCCCGCCGGGCGGGTAATCGCGCGGAGGCGCTGCGGCTGTACGATGAGGCGCTGGCGCTCGAAGACCGTAACCTCGCGGCGCGCTACGGGCGCGGACTGGTGCGCTCGTGGGAAAAGGATTTTACGGGTGCGGAAACTGATCTCGCGCTGGTGACGCAGCGGCAGCCGGAGAACAGTGACGCGTGGCTGGCGCTGGGCAATACCCGCCTCTGGGCGGGCGAGGCCGGCCCGGCGCTGGCGGCGTACACCGAGGTCGTGCGGCGGCGCCCGCAGGACGCGGCAGGGTACCTCGGGCAGGTGCGGGCGCGGCAGAAACTGCAGGACCGCGAGGGGGCGCTGGCGGCCCTCGCGCTGGCAGAGGCGCGCGGGGCGGATGCGGCGGAAGTCGCGCTGCTGCGCAGTGCGCTGACGAAACAGGAATTGCTGTGGCGGGCGCGGGCGGGCTTCGAACATACGGCGCTCTCGTCGGGCTTTGACGAGTGGCTGGCCTATCGTGCGTCGGTGGGACGGTCCTTCGATTTCGGCTCAGTCAGCATCGAGGGGCAGCGGGTGCGGCGTTTCGGCTACTGGGACAATCAGGGCGGAGTCGACGCGTGGGTCGATGTGTGGGACAAGTCCTATATCAATCTGCGCGCGCTCTTTGCCGGCGGCGCCGAGGTGCTGCCGCGCGGCGACTGGTCGGCGGAACTCTACCAGGGGCTTGGTGCCGGCTGGGAGGTTTCAGGGTTCTACCGCCACATGGATTTCTCCACCGGGAACGCCGATATTTTCGGCGGGAGCATCGCGCGCAGCGTCGGCGACTGGTATATCCGGGCGCGCGGCAGCACCTCGCGCGGCAGCGGCGCGGCGGGCGGCAGCGGCTCGCTCGCCATCCGCCGCTACCTGCAGACCGCGGACGACTATGTCGAGGTGAGCGGCGGGGGCGGGCGCACGGTCATCGATCTCGGGCGCAACCTGCACCGCACCGTGCGCACGGTTACGGCCGGTGCGCGCCTGCAGTACTATTTCACCGACCACTGGGGCATCTATGCCAGCGGCGCGCTGGAAGACCCCGACAACTACGCGACCCGCATGACGACGGGTGGCGGCCTGCTGGTACGCTGGTGAAGCGGTTGACAGCGCCATCACCAGCGGCGATACTTGCCGCATGAACGATACCGGCATACCGCCAGCGGAGAGTGCGGGGATGCGCCACTGGCGCATCATCAGTGCCAACCGCGAATTCTACGGCAAGGCCTACTGGTCGGGGAGCAAGGCGCGTGCCTGGGGCGGGCGCGATTACCTCGACGGGGCGCCGCAGCAGACGCTGACCCGCCTCGTGCGCCGTCACCTGCTGCCGGCTGGCGGCAGGGTGCTCGAAGTCGGGTGCGCCTTCGGTTTCCTGACGCGCAACCTGCGCCGTGACGGGTTTGTTGCGTGCGGCTGTGACACCTCGGGCTACTGCCTGGCGCAGGCCGGAGACGAGGTGCGCCCGTACCTGCAGGCGGCGAGCGTGCTCGCGCTCCCGTATCCCGACCGCAGTTTCGACCTCGTGCTGTGCATGGAAGTCCTCGAACACCTGCCCGAGGAGTTCATTCCTGCCGCGGTGCGCGAACTGAAGCGGGTCAGCCGCGGCCTGCTCCTCGTCAGTGTTCCCACCTACGGGCCCGACGAGTTCGGTCCCTACGGCCTGAAGTACCATACCGACCCCGAGAACAGCGACTGGTTTGCCGATGCCGCGGCCGGGCGCGCCTTCACCCGTCTCGACATCGACGAAACGAACGGCGAACCGCGCTGCGGGCATTTGACCCATGCGACCTTTCCCTGGTGGACGCAGCAGTTCCGCGCGCAGGGGCTGGGACGTGACGGCGAGGGGGAGAGCCGCCTCTATGCCGATGCCGACCTCGATCTGACCCCGTGGCAAATCTACCTGCTGCGCCCGCTGACCGCGTCGTGGCAGGGGGAGGAAGCGTCGACGGTGTTCGGGGGCGGGTGGGCTGACCGCGTGACGCTCGCTGACGGGCGCGTGCTGCGCTGGGCGGGGCCGGGTACGGTCCGGCTGCAGTGCACGGGCAACCCGTCGGCAATTGACCTGGAACTGTTCGGCGGCACGCGCCGCCTGACCTGTCCGTATACCGTGCGCTGGCGCAGCGGGGCGGGAAACGGTGCATTCACCCTCGCGCCCGGCGACATGGTGACGGTGCATCTCCCGGTGCGGACAGAGGCCGGAGTCGCCGCACTGGAACTCGAGGGCGGACCGGCGTGGACGACGCGCTCGCTCTTCGGGCGGCAGCATCCCGATGCGCCGGCGCGGGGCGGCTTCGGCCTGCTGGCGCTGCGCCCGTCGCCGGCCGGCCCGTTCGCGCTCGCCCGCCACGGCAGCAGCGACTGGCAGCCGGCGGACCTGCCGCCACCGATGGTGGCGGCATCAAAACGCTGGTGGGGGCGATTCAACGAATTCCTCAACGGGTAGTCCGCCGCCGCTGGTACTGCCGGCGGCCTGGCAGGAACGGCTGCGCCCGTGGCGGCGCGACGGGGTGCGGCTGTTCGGCGGTGCCCTGCGCGACCTGCTGCTCGGACGCCCGCTCAAGGATGTCGACCTGCTCGTCCCTTCGCCCGTGCGTGCGACCATCCCCGCGACCGGCGCGACCCTCATTCCGCTCGACGAAGCGCGCGACATCTGGCGGCTGGCCTGGCCCGACGGCATCGCCATCGACCTGAAGGGGTATACCGACCTCGACGCCGAAATCCGGAAATCGGATTATACCGTCAATGCGCTCATGGCCGACCCGGTGACGGGGGCGTGGGACGACCGCGTCGGCGGACTTGCCGACCTGCAGGGGCGCATGCTGCGCGCGGTCAGCCCGTCGGCACTGGCGGACGATCCGCTGCGCGTGCTGCGGGCGGTGCGTTTTGCGGCGCAGCTTGGCTTCAGCGTCGAGCTGGCAACCCTGGCGCAGGTGCGCGCGGCGGTGCCGCTGCTTGTCCAGGTGGCGCGCGAGCGTATCGTCGACGAACTGCGCCTGCTGGCTGACAGCCCGGCCGCCGCTGTCGCCTGGCAGCGCTGCGATGAGTGGGGAATCCTTGCCGCCCTCTTCCCCGTGCTCGATGCCGCGCGCGGCTGCCCACAGAACGACTTCCATCATCTCGATGTGCTGCAGCATGCGCTCGAAGCGATGCGCTGTTTTACCGACGAACTGCTGCCGCAGCTGACGGATAACGCGTGGACGGGCTACTGGGCGGAGACGGACGGGCTCTGGACGCGCCGCGCGACGGCCACGCTGGCGCTGCTGCTGCACGATGCGGGCAAACCGGCGTCGCTGACGGTGGACGAAGACGGCCGCCGGCGGTTCCATAACCACGAAGTGCTTGGCGCGGAACTGCTGGCGGAGGCGCTGCCGCGGCTCGGGCTGCCGGGCGCGGTGACGGACACCGTTGTGCTCCTCACCCGCCACCATATGCGGGCGGGGCTCGGAGTGGCGACGGACGGCAGCGACCGCGTGCGGCGGAAGTACGCCGACCTCGCGGGTGACTGGACCCTGGCGGGGTGGACCGCGGCGGCTGCCGACCGCCTGGCGACCCGCGGCGTGCGCAGCCAGCCCGACGGTGACGCCCTGCTGACGGCACTGCACACCCTGGGTGAGCAGTGGTTCACCCGGCGCGGGGAACTGCTGCTGCCGCGCCTGGTGACCGGTGCCGACGTGCTGGCGCTGGGGGTCAGCGGGCCGCGGGTGGGCGCACTGCTGCGGCAGGTGCGCGCCGCGCAGACCGACGGGAGCGTGGGCGACCGTGCGGCGGCGCTGCACCTGCTGCATGAACTGGCGGCCGGGTGAAACGCGGGTTCATCGGCAGCGACATCGACGGCACGCTCGCCTTCCACGCCCGGCTGCACGGGATGGTGAAAACCGCCGTGCATGCGGACGGCACGGTAACCGTGCGCGACCCCGACGGCGCCCTGCATCGCGCGCACGATGTCTCCACCGCGCTGTACGAGATCTATTTCGCCGACAGCACACGTCAGTTGCTGCTGCGCCTGCGCGAGCACTACACGCTGGTGCTGGTCAGTGCCGCGCGCGCGGTGTCGCTGCGGCAGCGCGCGGCGCTGCACGTCGCTGACGCCTACATCCTCGAAAACGGCGCCTGCATCCATGACGCGATGTGGCGGGAGGACGCGGAATGGGCACAGCACCTTGCCCCGCAGCGGGCGCTGCTGCACGACTACGCGCGCCAGCTCGCCGACGACGGGTGGCGGCTCGATATGGCGGGACGCACCGCGGGCATCCGGCTGCGCCCCGAGGATAACCCGCAGTGGGACGCGGCGGCATACGCCGCGCGGCTGGCGGCGCTGACGCTTCCCGACGGGCTGGCGCGGACGACCAATCTCGGCTACACGGATATTGTGCCGGCGGCGGCAGGGAAGGGGAACGCGGTCGACTGGCTGCGGGAACGTCTCGGGTATGCGGCCGCGGCGGGTATCGGCATCGGTGACGATGTCAACGATCTCGATTTCCTGTCGCGCGCCGGGCAGGCGTGGCTCCCCGGCAGCGCGTTTCCCGCGGCGTGTGCTGCGGCGCGGGCGCACGGCATGACCGTGGTGCCGCAGCGGCATATTGCCGGGATCGACACCATCCTGCTGCGCCTGCTGGCAACCTGATTACTGCAGGCGGACGAAAATGCCGGCCGCCAGGTCGGCATCGAAGGCCAGTTGCGTGTGCCCGAGCGCGATGACGTACGACGGGCGTTTCTGGCGCAGCACGATGCTCTCCCCGGGGATGAGCCCGAAAGCGGCGAGTTTGTCGAGCTGCCTGCCGTCCGTGCACTCGATATAGACGACCTGCGCCGGTTTGCCCGGTTCGAGTTCCGCCAGCGGGAAGATGAGCGGACAGACGTTGCGCCGGTGCTCGCGGCAGCAGGGGCCGTCAGGGATCGGCTTGTGGTCGGGACAGGTCGACGGGTGGCCGAGCAGGGTGCAGATATGGTCAATGGCGTCGTCGCTGATGACATGTTCGAGTTCGCAGGCGTCCTGTTCGGCGCGTTCGCCGCGGTAGCGGAGCACGTCGTGGAAGAGGCGTTCGGTCAGGCGGTGCTTGCGGATGACGCTGCGCGCGCGCGCTTCCCCGGCCGGGGTGAAAGCCACGGTGTCGCCGGTACGCACCAGTTCACCCGCCCGCACCAGCAGGTCGAGGGCGGGCGCCCCCGCCACGGCGCGCAGCGCGGGCCGCGGCTGCAGTGCCGCCGCGGTCGCCGGCACCCCGTCTTCGCGCAGTTCCCATACCGCGTGCAGG
>CAZWUZ010000180.1:0-8302 GCA_964637655.1 uncultured bacterium
ACCAGCATGGGAAGCCGTCGGCGTGTCTTCCAGCAAGGTCGAACTTCGCACTACCAGACGGCCGTTACCGCACAACTGGCGCACCTCAGCCATGATTGCACCAGGATCAGCCTGCCAGTCAGCGACCCGGCAGCAATGCATGGGTTCGATCGAGGCGCAGGTCAGCTCTCCCGTCAGGCGTTGCAGCGTTTCCGCCTTCGTCCCGAAACTGAAATCAGTTTGCTGGCTTGTTTTGCTCATATGCCACACCGTAACCGGCTGAGATGTTTTAGCACCGGGTGAATTATGTAAAACGTGCGCCCGATCCCGACTTGCGGAGCAGCGGTGAAATGCCCTGAACCAAGATAACCGGCGATCACTTCGATCAGCAGTTCTGAACGCATCATCGGGTCGAATATATAGTCTATGTCTTCTCCTGCAGCCGGAGGCGGGAAAGTCCGGCTGGCGATCAACTCGCCATGATCAATCTGGCGCGACAGGAAAAAAGCGGAAGCTCCGCACTCGCCCTCGGCCAGCAAGCTGTAATAAATCGGTGTGCTGCCGCGATATCGCGGCACGAGACCCGGATGCACGTGCAGGATCTTCTTGCCAAGTCCCAATACACGATCGCAGACAATTACGCCGGCTGCACCAGCATAAATAACATACGGTTCTGGCCGCGCCTGCAGCAGCCGTATCAACTCGTCGCTATTGATATCGCACGCCGTGCTGATTGTGTATTCCAGACTATGACGCTGCGCTGTCACAGCCAACTCTTCTTCCAAGCAGGGACAGAATCCGTCGGGCGCCTTCCGCGGCACAAGCCCCGGCGGTGCCTTCGTGCCAGGACCGCCGCCACCAGTCATTATAATGACATGCGCCGGTCGGTATTCGTGGTGCAACAGACGCTGCAAGTACACCCGCGCACGAACCGACGGGGACAGGACCATGATGATTTCTTTCAGCAGCATGGCGGCCTCAAGGCGCGCACCGAACGCAATTCCAATTGGACAGCGCACCAGGCCGCCATGGCGTCTTGCGCTGCGGTCAGCCCGGTCCGAGCCGCGCTCAATACGTCACCGGTCTTAAGCAATGCGTTCATCAGGGCAAGGCGTGCGCCGATTTCTTCCGTCCGCGCCAACTCCAGGGCAAGCAGGAAAGCGAACCTGGCATATACGGTCAGCACATCCGTCGCGCCGACAGCACAACCGAATTCCGGCGCATAACCTGCAGCCAGCAGTCGCCTGGTCTCGAATTTACGGCACAAACCGCTGATGCACTGTGCATAGGCGGCATCTGGAACCGGCCAATGAATTCCTTGCCAGCACAGCATATCAGCCAGCAGCGCGCCGGTCTTGATTGCCCCCCCGGATACCACAGTCGCAATTTCACTAGTCCCGTCTCCATCGATTCCGCAGTCGCCAATATACTGCAACAACCCTGCGACCTGCGAGCGCGTCGGCGATCCCATCCCCTCCGGCCATAACCACACAGTCGCTGTCGCAATTGCCTCCGGACATTCTTCCCGCCATTTTGCGCAGCATTCGTTCCGGTCATTTTCGTACGCAGCAAGAAATGCTGCGCCAAAGTACTGGCTGTACATGTAGTGGTTCGGGTGCCCGAAGACGTCACGGTCGGTATATTCATAACGCAAATGGTTCGCATCCCTTACGCCATTGGTGTTATCACTCATCACGTTTGCCGCCTTTTCAGGCATTGCCAGATTCTATCCGCCAATTCCCGCGGCGGTGTCGTAAAATCATTGGCCAATACCAGGTCAGGATCGCGCGGCTCCGGAAAATGCAGGTCGATCCCGGCGACATCACGGAGTTCGCCTGTAGCCGCGCGGGCATACAGGCCCTTGGTGTCGCGTGCTTTCAGCGTGGCTATCGAAACTTGCAGATATACCTCGAAATATTCCGGGATGTTCCGGCGGTTCCAGGTCCGGTTATCCTCAAACAGGGAAAGTATCGCGCATACCACCATGATTCCCTGCGCCGAAAGGAACTGGCAGAGGCGCGAGATCCGTTCGGCATTTTTCCTGCGGTCGGGCAGCGAGTGCCCCAGGTCGTTTCCAAACAACTCCCGCACAACGTCGCCATCGAGCATCACTACCGGCCGGCCGGCATCCTGCAGGCGGTCACGCAGGGCAGCTGCCACCGTCGTCTTTCCCGCACCCGACAGTCCTATCAGCCAGACTACCATTCGGCGCCAATCGCCACAAAACGCCCAAGTTTACCTTCATTGTACAGGCGTTCATACAGTTCCAGGTCGCTGGCGCCATCCACCTCAATCCAACCGCCGGAAAAAGGAACGGCCGTGATGTTCTCCCCCCGGTCGATCAGCAGTTGCAGGAAGTCAGTCATGAACATCCGCGCCACCTGTCCATGCCGCCCTTCCTCTGCGGCTGTACGGCAAAGTTCGTCATACGCTTGCAGAAAACGTTGCCGCGCTGCGCCGGCGACCTTAAACAGGCCGATGTACTGGGCTTCGGCATCCTCGCGGCGTTGCAGTTTGCGTCCGATTTCGCGCAGGCGAAAGTCACCGTTCATCTTCAGGGTCTCCGCCTCCGCCACCGGGTCAACAAAACGCGCCTGCCACAGGTCGTACCATTGCCTGTCGACAGCAACCGCCAGATCGGCCGAGCACTCAACCACGGCCCGGATAACCAACGGCTCGACAACAATATCGCCGTAAACAACCAGAAAATCATCCTGCATTTCCTCCCGTGCGCAGAAAAGTGATGCCACCATGTTGGTTTCCTGCCAGCGCGGGTTGATAACCTTCCGAATCTGGGGATGGATGATTTTTTCCACCTGGTAGCCGCCGACCACAGTCACCGCATGTACTCCCGCGCGGGCCAGACCGGCAATCTGCCAGTCCAGCAGCGGGCGTCCAGCCAGTTTGACCATGCACTTTGGCAGGTTTTCGGTGTATGGCCGCAAACGCGAGCCCTCACCGGCCGCCAGCAGTATCGCCTTCATCATGTCATGCACGCTCCCTCAGTTTCTGCCACCGGGCTTCCGCCCGCTATACATCCATATGTTCATGATCTCGTTCACCTGCTTGACCTCTTCCCTGCCCCGCTCAAAAGCACCGGTCAAAGCGGTCATTCCCATTTCCGTGAATTCCTGCATGTGATGACCGCCCCGGCGCAAACCCAGCCGGTACAGTACCGCCCCGGCCACGGCGCGGGTCAGGGCAGGCCAGCCGCCTTCACGCAGCTTCCGTCCAAACTTTTCCCGCAGCGTCATCTGCCGCACAACCGGTCGGTCAATCTCTTGGATAATCACCATGCGGCCACCGGGTTTGAGCACCCGCAACGCCTCGGCAATTACGCGACCGGGCACGAATACATGGTCGAGCATGGCAATCATCAAGACAGCGTCAAACTCTCCTTCGGCAAAAGGCAACATTTCCCCGATACCAAGATGGAACGGGAAATCCATCGTCAGCGGGCGCAGGAAGTCTTCCAGCCCTGGTGGGCGGCTGACATAGCGGTGCATGTCGGGTTCAATTACCACATATTGCCGCACCTGGGCCTGCGAAAAATACTTGCGAATCAGCCCATATCCCCCGCCAATATCAAGAATGTCTCCACCCAGTCCGGCTGATTCAAGAAAAGGGCGGTAATGTGCGTCGTACAACGCCACCTCATCGCGCACGTATTCGACCGTATAGTTGGCAGCGCTCCAGCGCACGAAATCCGCAAGCGCCTCCCGCCACTCCGCGATCCTTGCCGGTGCAGCATGGCGGACCAGCACGCTGTCAGGGGGCATGAAATCATATCCGCCGGAACAGGTGCGACGATACGCAAGCGCACAAGCCGGGCACTCGGCCTGCGCCGCCACCAACCGCAATCCTCCGCCGCACACCGGGCATGCCAGACGACAGGTCGCCGTATCCTTCATTTCCGCCATCGCACACCCTCCTGCCGGAGCCGACACCACAACTGCTCCAGCCATTCGCCCCGAGTGGCGTGGAACTGCGCCAGCAACCGCCAACGCCACGCCTGCAATTCCCCGATTGAGAATCCGCCATACACGTTGTACGGAAACGGTTCGTGTCGCAGTTCCGCGCGATCAATCGCGGCATAGAGCCGCGTCCCCGGATAGACCTGCGTGATAGAAACTCCAATCGCGTCGAAGTGACATTCCCGGATGAACCGCTCGGTGGCGACCAGCGTTTCCTGCGTTTCGTTGCGATTGCCAACCATAAAGGTCCCAACCGCATACAGGCCCGCGGCCCGGGCTGCAGCCACCGCCGCCGCGATACGTTCGGGTGAAAGATTCTTACCTATCGAACGCATCAGGCCTGCATCCCCGGTTTCCACGCCAAAGCTGATGTAGGCGCAACCAGCCTGGCGCATAAGGTCGAACATCTCGCCGTCCCAGCGGTCGGCGCGCGTTTCGCCGACCCAGGACACCCGTAATCCGCGCTCGATAACCAGACGGCATAGCTCCTTGATGCGCGCGACATCGTGGCACAGGTAATCATCGGTGAAAAAAAAGTGGCCGATCCCGAAACGGGTCACACCCTGTTCCATTTCATCCACAACACTACCGGGCGAACGCGGCCGCCACAAACCCGGGTACATCTGCGAGCAGTATTCGCAATCATTCCGGCATCCGCGCGATGAGCAAATTGGCGCGATACGATACGCCGCCATCAACCCGCGTTTAACACGCGCTCGCCGCACCAGACGGCGGAACGGTTCGTTTATCCCTGTCGACAATTCGCTGTCTGCAAAATCCGGAAACGGGAAACGATCTGGTACGGCGCACGGTCCGGCCGGAGGAATGCCCACCACTCCCTCCGCGGTCCGCATGCACACACCTGGGATGGCACGCCAGGTTTCCGGGCGCGCAAACGACCCGAGCATTTCCGCCAGCACAATTTCGGCTTCGCCCACAATCGCCGCATCGGCCGGAAAGTCGGTAAATACTTCGCGACTGTCAGTTGCAAGATGGTAGCCACCCAATAGAAGTTTGGTTTCCGGTAGCGCCTGCTTAAGCGCGCCAGCCAGCGCCATAGCCGCGCGATAACCCGGTGAATACAAAGTCATGGCAATCACGTCCGGGGCATAAACCTGCGCCGCCCGCACGGTGGCTGCGAGGGGAAGATTAAAGCCGTCAAACACCCGCGCCTCCCATCCCGCACGCTGTGCCACCGCCTTGAGCAGGCAGAGATTGAGCGGAGCCAGACGGAAAGTGGTGATAGGGCGTCCGACAACCAGCGGCGGATTTACGAACAGGATTCTCATGTTTTCTCCGCACACAGGCAGAAGGCAATGCTGTATGGCGAATCGTTGCCCCCGCGCTCGCACAAGGTGCAGAACAGATTTAGCAGAAAAAACAGCGGGGTCAGCAGCGGCAGGGCCAGCGCCAACACGTACTTCCGTCGCGGGCCGCTCCCCAGCAGGTCAATATACAGGTAATTGGCAAGGTTGCGCCCAAGGCACGTCCAGAATCCACCATACTGTTCCACGCGAATATTTCGATAGCCCAGCTTGTCATAATAGTATCGGGTACCGAACCGCGTAAAACGCCAGTAATCGACCGGCGTCAGGTGCTCGTAGAACATGAACGGCACAGTAAGCAGAATCCTGCCGCCAGGCTTAAGCACGCGATGCGCTTCGGCTATGACCGCTGCGAAATCCTCGACATGCTCCAGGACCCCGATAAGCATGACGCTGTCACAGCTCTCCCGGCTCAGCGGCAGACAATCGCCCCGCGCCTCGATGTCCCGCGTTTCGCGCTGCTGTTGATAGGTGAATGGATTTTCGTGACGACAGGTATAGTCCAGTCCGACATATGCGGTCACGTTTGGGCAATACCCCCGGTTGGCCTTCTGTCCGCAGCCGATATCAACGACTCTACCGCGCAGTTCCGGACCGTACGTACGCATCAGGCGGTCGAAGGCCCGCTCGCCTAGGTACAGCGGGCCCCACAAGCTGCGCAGATATGCCTCGAAATACCTTGTCAAGCCAGTGCGCTTTAGCATTGTCGTTCCTCCCGTCTCATTACCTTTCGCAGGAGACCGAGCACAAGCGCCGGCACTCGCAACAGTTTACCCTGCCGGTACCAGCCTAGCGGATTGAAGAGGCGGAGGAAATAGCCAAGCCGTCTTGCCATAGCCCAGTGGCGAATAACCGCAAGATTGACCCGCAGCCAATGGTAGCGGATGGTCTCTTCGTCCATGGCCACCTGATACACCGGTGGATTTTGGTCAGTAAGCCAGTATTCATCGCTGATCACACCTTTCGCCTTCGCCTGATTGTACCAATCGCAATCGGGGTAGAGCGTCGCGACATGGACATCGGCATTGCCAGGCTTGATTTCATCCACCAGTGCAATCGTCTCGTCAATGGTCGCCGCGGTTTCGCCAGGACAGCCGACTATCCAGTACGGCCAGAAACCGATCCCTGCCGCCTGCACCAGCGCCGCGGTTTCCCGGGCCTGCACAACGGTGGTCCCTTTGCCGATGTTGTCGAGAATCGTCTGCGATCCGCTTTCCAGACCGAACTGGATACGCGAACAACCGGCCGCCTTCATCTTGCCCAGTGTGTCGCTATCAACGCTGCCGACCCGGCCGGTAGCAAACCAGGTGAAACGTAAATTACGGCGCAGTATTTCGTCGCAGAATGCGTTGACAAAGGCACGGTCAACGGTAAAATTTTCTCCAGTAACGGAAACGGCGGAAAAACGGTAACGGGAAAGGCAGTCTTCGATCTCATCAATTATCGCCTCAGGCCTTCTCTTCCGCCAAGTGCGGCCCCATTGCGCCTGGGCTGAGCAGAACTCACATTGAAAGGGGCAGCCGCGAGTGCTGAATACGATGTTGGCGTAGCGGCTGGCCGGGTAGCGGTCCCATTGCAGCACTTCCCGTGACGGCCACGGGATCCGATCAAGATCGGTGATCAGCGGCCGCGCTGCATGCCGCTCGGGTCTGCCCTCACGACGCGAGGCAATGCCCGCAATAAGGTCGACCGGGCGTCCCTCCAGCAGGGCCGGGAAAAGTTCCGCCGCAGTATCCTCGCCCTCGCCCAGTACGAGGCAGCTGACTTCCGGATAATTTCGCAGGATTAGCTCCCACATCACGGTCGCGTGCACCCCCCCCCACACCACGCTCGTTCCGGGGTGATGTGCGGCGACAGCACGGCTCACGTCGCGGGCACCGCTTCGTGAATTGGTCAGGCAGTTTACTCCCAGTGCTTTCGCCGGATGACTGCGAATATACGATTCCATCTGCCCCTTCGACCAGTCGAACATATCCACCAATTCGACATTCAGTCCGCGGCCAACAAGCACCGCATGCAGGTAGGCCAGGGCAATGGGCGGATGCTCGGCCTGCAAAACATTTTCATAGAGCGGAGGGGCTACCAGCAGTACATCTTTCACGACACATTACCTCCGCCCGGTTGGCTCTTGGTCCGATCATGGCGATAGGCGGCGATGCAATTCATCGCCAGCATTGACGCCACCAGCAACAGATTGTTGAAGACAAAGTATCCGAAATATACCCAATAAACATTCAGTTGAAAGTGTTCTTGCACGGGGATGCAAAGCAATGCCGCCGCAATGAAAACGTAATCTCCCAACCAACCAAACGCCTCTACCATATTCTTAAGCAACCGGCGCGTTTCAGACTCGACGGCCGGTTCCATGTTTTGTTGCAAACTACTTGTACCCGCAGAAAGTTGTTCAAGCCGCAACCGATATTTATACACGCTCATCCAGAGATACAGCATGAAAAGTATTGCATTGGCCGCGTACAGGTAAAAGAAGCCCGGTGCCGTTTCCTTGAATTTGATGACCAACAACATTCCAAAGAGCGCATACGAGGCCCACCAGACGCCCTCCAATGCCTCAAGCAGCCGTCCGGTCTTCGTCTTGCGATTCTGCAGCACAGCCAAGTCGCCATCAACCTTGTCCAGCAGGATCGAAGCGAGATAGCATCCCAGCAAGAAACCGATATCCCGCCAACGGTAAAAATCAAAGCCGTAAAATGCAACCACCCAATAGAACCCCAAGTATATATAGAAACGCAGCAGTGACACCATATTCGGGGTAACCATCGTCGGAGCAAGCAGACGCGTTACCGGCACGGTCAGCAACCGGAACGGTCGATCCATTATATGATATGGCTTAATCGGAGTGAATACGTTCATGTTCTTCCTCGCCACGAAAGCAGGGCGCCTACATACGGCAATTCATTCCAGACTACGACCCGCAAACCGATAATCCCGATTAGCCAAATTGCCGTGACCGTGGTCAGATTGAGCACCGGTTCACGAATCAGTAGAGCCGCGGTACCGGTCGGT
>CAZWUZ010000181.1:0-8291 GCA_964637655.1 uncultured bacterium
CTTCCTCTCCCGCTATGAACAGCGGGCGAGGGGACAGACGGGCTGAATAGTTGCCTCCATTGTATCTTATACGGCGGCTGGAGCGCACGCGTTGCAGACAGTTGACGGCTTGGGAGCACCGTAGTACGATACCGATGCGGGGGCGAACCGGCCCCGCCAAAGGGGAACCCCATGAAAAACTGCATCTGGCTGTTGCTGACGTTGCTGCTGGCGGGACCGGCAGCGGCAGCGCTCGTCCCGTATCCCGGGCACAACGGGCAGGGGGTCACTGACAATCTCGGTTTCCGCTGGGATATCCATCCCAACGGCATGCTGGCGGACGGGACGAACGACCTGTTTGACGGCGGCCTGCAGCTGCACGTCAACAATCAGCCGTTCCAGGGGCAGCAGTGGATGCTGGACGATGTGACCCGGGAAATAGTCTGCGGCCCGATGCCGCTGGGGAACGTGCAGGTGACACGGCGTATTCTGATCGACACGGAACACGGAGTGGGGCGCTGGCTGGAGGTGTTTGAGAACCAGACGGCGCAGGCGGTGAGCGTGCAGGCAACAATCTATTCCGATCTGGGGGGCGGCTGCCAGGCAACGGAGCGCTACCAGAATGGTCGCATCGGCTGGCTGACGGTTACCCAGCAGGCGCCGCGCCCGGTGATCGGCATGGCGATGTTCGACCCGTCACTGCGGCGCGAGGTGGAGATGGCCGCGCAGCCGGGGACGGGCCAGCTCCAGATTTTCTACCGCAACATCAGCATCCCGGCGAACGGGATGGTGGTCATCTGCCATTTCCTCGTGCAGCGGCATGACGCGGCGGCGGCGCGCGAGGCGGTGGCGAAACTGCGCCTGGCGCAGCAACTGCGGACGATCGAGCCGCGGCTGCGGCGCGCGCTGTACAATTTCCGCCGCAGCGGCGACGAGGAATCCGGCCTGCGGGTGGAACGGCGTCCCGGGACGGACCTGCTTACCACGGATGCGGACGAACTGCTCGGGACGCTGACGCTGTCGTCGGTGCGCGTGCCGACCGCGCTCGGAACCTTCACGGTGGCCGGCCGCGACATCATCGCCATCCAGCCGGCACCCGACGGGGAACAGGGGCTGGAAGTGGTGACGCATGAGGGGGAAGTGCTGCGGACAAAACCGGGGCAGACGTTGAGCGGCCGCGCGGCCGCGTGCCTGCTCGACAGCGGACTGCGTCTCAGCGTGCCGGTGGAACAGATCCGCACATTTGCCCGGCGCAGCGGCAGCACTGCGCCGGCACTGCGCACGCGCTATCCGCGCGTGGTGCTCACCTCGGGCGACCAGCTGGTTATCGACCCGCAGTTCCCGCGGGTAAAACTGCAGACGCCGTACGGGACACCGGAGGTGCCGCTGGCGCAGCTGGCGTCGGTGCAACTGCATGACGGGCGCAGTGAGCAGCCGTCGGTGTGTTTGCGTGACGGTTCGCGCTTCGAGGGCTTTCTGCAGGCCGACCGGCTGCCGGTGAAACTGCGGGGAGGACGACTGCGGCAGCTGCCGGTGGAAACGGTTGTGGCGCTGCAGTGCCGGGCGGAGAGCGAAGTGCCGCTGACGGAACCGTACGCGCTGATGGAAAACGGCGATGTGCTGCGCGGCCTGCCGGCGGATACGGGGCTGCGGGTGGCGACGACGTTCGGGCGGCTGACCGTGCCCGGGGCGCAGATCGCGACCATCACCGCGGTGCCTGACGCGCCGCTGACGGTGGCGCTGGGGATGGTCGACGGGTCGCGGCTGCAGGCGCGGCTGACCGGTGACCTGCTGGCGTTCACGCTGACGGGCGGGCAGCGGCTGCTGCTGGCGCCCGGGCACCTGCGCGAAGCGCGCCTGCGCCCGGTCAACGTGCCCGAGGAACCCGTGGCAGAAGAAACGGAAGAGGAAGCGGAAGAAGCGGAAAACCCGCCGGTGGCAGTTGCGGCACCTGATACGACGGCCATGGCACGGGCATTGCAACTGTACGAACTGTTCGACAGCCGCGTCTACGGGGCGCGCCTGTCGCCCGAAGCGGAGTTTGTCAGCGAGCGTGGCGGCATGGTGCTGCGCATCCCGCGCGGCGAGCGGCTGACCTTTCGCGTCCCGTCGTCGTTCCTGAATGCGGCGACGGTGATGTGCCGGGTGCAGGTGGATACCGGATCGGGAAGAGTGATGTTCTGGCGTCACGACGCCGCGTACCCGAGCGCGTTCTATTATCCCGACCATGCGTACCGGCTGGGCATGCACTTCCTGGCGGGACAGCAGGACATCCACGCGGTGCTGGCATCGCGGATGGAACCGGGACGCTGGTACCACTTGACCCAGAGCTGGGGACCTGACGGGTTTCGTGCGTATGTCGACGGACGGCTGGCGTTTCAGGACGTGCGCCAGCGCACGGGGGTGACGCGCAACACGCATCCGGCGGGGCGGGTGGTGCAACCGCGCCTGCATCTTGGCAGTGCTGAAGAGGCATCAGCGGAACTGGGCGGTGCGCTGTACGACGATTTTGCGGTTTTTTCACGGCAACTGAGCGATGCCGAAGTGGCACTGCTGGCGCACGAACCGCAGCAGTTGCGGCGTCTTGGCGAGGTGCGTGAAACGTGGCGACGGTCGGCGGCAGCGGTGACGGCTCCGCGTCCGGATACCGGGGGAAACCGGTAGCGCCCGGTGCTCCGCCCGCTACGGGGCGGGCGATTCGCGGAAGATGCCGATATTGCAGGGGACACCGTCGAAGTCGGGGACGGGTGCGGTGCTGATATCGGCATACACGACGCTCCCGTCCCGGCGGCGGCAGGGGCAGCGGAACACCACCTTTTTTTCGCGGCGTGCCTGCGCCTCGAATGCTGCCACCACCTGCGGCAGTGTTTCGGGCGGGTGGATGTCGGCGACGGTGAGCTGCAGCATCTCGTCAGCGGTATACCCGAAGAGCGTGCAGACGGCGGGATTGGCGTAGACGAAACGTTTTTCCGCCAGCGTGGCGGCGAGAACACCGTCAGCGAGCCCGTCGAGCAGGTGGCGCAGGCGGTCGCCATGCAGGCGCAGCGTCTCCAGCAGCTGCTTTTCCGTGGTCTGATCATCCGTGATGACGACCACCTCGCGGTCCGGCAGGCGATAGATGTAATGTTCGTGCCATTTGACGATGCGGTTATCACGGTGGCGCACGCTGGCGCAGCGCCCGGGGGTGCCGGTGCGCCAGACGCGTTGCATGACGGCAAGCAGTTCGGCTGACCCGAGTTCGGGATAGTGGCGGGTGAAGCGCTCGCCAACCAGCTGCGCCGCCGGATGACCGTTGAGCTGCTCGCTGGCCGGATTGACGCTGCGGCAGATAAAGTCGATGCCGTCGTCGACGGCGGCAAAGAGGGCGACTCCACCCGGCATGTGTTTGACAAGTTCCTGGTAGCGCCGCTCGCTGGTGAGGGCCATTTTGAGCGCCTCGACCGGCGCTTTCGCGTCGCGCAACTCATGGTTTTCCGCCTGCAACCGGGCAATCTCCTGCTGCAGCAGGCGCACGTCATCCATGGGCACTTCCTTACGCGTGGTAGCGGAACTGCCCCTTGCCCGCGCGCCTGGCGGCGGCGAGGGCAATCTGGCAGTTCTGCAGAAAATCAGTGAACGGCACCCCGTGCTGGCGCACGGTCAGCCCGATGCTGGCGCTGGTGCCGACCTTGCGCCCGGTGTAGGTTCCGCGTTTGAGCCGGTCGCGAAAGCGGCGGAAAACGATTTCCGCCCCCTTGCGGTCGGTGTTGGGCAGGTAGATGATGAACTCGTCTACCCCGAAATGGGCAATGACATCCACCCCGCGCGTGCAGCGGCGCAACTCCTCGATGACCTCGCGGCAGAGCTGCAGCCCGCCCGCCTGCCCGTCAGCGCGCAGCACCTCCTTGTAATTATCGATGTCGATGAGGGCCAGCGCCATCGGCTGCTGGTAGCGCAGCGTCTTGTCAAATTCCGCGCGCAGCAGGTGCTGGAAATGGTCGTAGTAGAGCAGGCCGGTGTCGCTGTTGACCTGGCGCAGTTCGTCGAGCAGGGTGCGGTTGCGCTCTTTCTCGAGCGCCAGCGCCGCCAGGTCGGCCAGCGCGCGCAGGAAATCACGCGTGTCGTCGTCGAGCATTCCCTCGTCCGGGAAATAGGCGGCGACCAGGCCGAAGGCGCGCCCGGCGGTGGCGATGCGGGCGAGGAATACTTCCCCGTACGACCCGGCCAGCAGCAGTTCTTTGTAGCCGGCGGGATCGCTGGTGCGGCTGACGGTCAGGCAGTTTTCCTCGAAGAAGACGCGGGCGATGGCGCCGCTGCCGATGCCGCGGGTGAACGCGCGGCGCGCGGTTTCGGGCACATCGACCTGGCTGATGATGCGCAGCGTGTCAGTGGTGCGGTCCTTGACCGCGATAAAGGCACGCTCCGCTCCGATCGCCTTGCGCATGGCGTAGAGGACGGCATGCAGGGCGTCACGGGCATTCTCCTGGATGGCAACCTTGTTGATGGCGGTGCAGAGCAGGTGGTGACAGGTATGCATGATGGCCCCCTTGCGGACTGCCTGCAACAAGTATAGCACATTCCGGCAGCGGCAGGGGCGAAAATCTGCGTTCCTGCAGCCGCCCCGGGCGGATGCTGACTTCTTGTGCCGGAGCTGTGTGCCGCGTCTGACGGTCAGGCGGCATGCCGCCGTTCAGCGCGCATTCTCCGGTCAGGGCCCAGCGTGCCCGGGAGCGCTTCGTCATGGTGCCGCCGGTCGCGCAGGCGCAGCTGCGGGAGCAGGATGGCGATGACCAGCCCGGCAAACAGGCCGACGGTCTGCAGCCGCCCGAAGGCGACCCCGTCACCCAGTCCGCAAAGATCAGCAACGGCACAGATGAGGGAACCGATGAGGGCAAGGGCGATCAGCGTTGTGCGCATCGCGGCACCTCCGGTCGAATATGGCTACCTCAAGTATACCGCTGTTTGCGGCAAAGTCAACGGGTAGCAGCGCGGCGGCACGGAATGATACGTTTTACACCAATGAGACGTTGGCTGTGGTAGCGTCGGACGGATTGACGGCAGCAGCAGAAGGTGGTACTATGCGCGCCTTATCACGTAATGGAGGCAGGACATGGAGAAAAAGGCCACCCTGACGTACGAGGGCAAGACCTGGGAGTTCCCGGTCATCGAGGGCTCGGAAGGCGAGCGCGGCATCGATATCGGCGACCTGCGCGCCCGTACGGGGATGATTACCCTCGACCCGTCGCTGGGCAATACCGGGGCATGCACAAGCAATATCACCTTTATCGATGGCGAGAAGGGGATCCTGCGCTACCGCGGCATCCCGGTGGAGGATTTCGCCGCCATCGAACACCCGAACTTCATCGAGGTCGCCTGGTTGCTCATTTTCGGGCGGCTGCCGCGCCCGGCGGAACTCGAGGCGTTCAGCCACAAACTGTCATCCAATGCGCTGCTGCACGAATCGTTCCATTACCACTTCGAGGGGTTCCCGTCCGACGCGCCGCCGATGGCGATGCTCTCGGCGATGATCAATTCGCTCTCCTGTTTCCATTATCACATCCTGACGCAGCGGGATGACGACGCGTTCGAGGAGGCGGTGGCGCGGGTCATCAGCAAGGTGCGTACCATCGCGGCGTTCTCCTACCGCATGGTCATGGGCCTGCCGATGATGTACCCGGACCCGCAACTGCGCTACGCGGCCAACTTCCTGCACATGATGTTCTCGATGCCCTACGACCGTTATGAAGTCGACCCGGTGATCGAGGACGCGCTCAACCTCATCCTCATTCTGCACGCCGACCATGAGCAGAACTGCAGCACCACGGCGGTGCGGGTGGCGGGCTCGAGCATGGCCAACCTCTACACCTCGCTGGCGGCGGGGATCAGCGCGTTGTGGGGCTCGCGCCACGGCGGGGCGAATGTCGCGGTCATCGAGATGCTCGAAAAGATCCGCGCGGGCGGGCTCGCCCCGAAGGAGTGCCTGGCGAAAGCGAAGGACAAAAACAGCGATTTCCGGCTGATGGGCTTCGGCCACCGCATCTACAAGAATTTCGATCCGCGCGCGCGCATCCTCAAGGGAGCGTGTGACCGGGTGCTCGGCAAACTCGGGGTCAAGGATCCGCTGCTCGACATCGCGCGCGAGCTCGAAACGCTGGCGCTGGCGGACGACTATTTTATCGAGCGGAAACTCTACCCCAACGTCGATTTCTACAGCGGCATCATCCTGCGGGCGATGGGCATCCCGACCAACATGTTTACCGTGATGTTCGCCATCGGGCGCCTGCCGGGGTGGATCGCGCAGTGGAAGGAACAGCACGACGCGCCGAACAACCGCATCTGCCGCCCGCGGCAGATCTACACCGGGCCGACGCTGACCCACTACGTGCCGCGCGATCAGCGCGGCTGACCGCGCCGCGATGCGCGGCCACCTGCTGCTCTGGGCCGCGGGCGGCGCACTGCTGCTGACCGGCTACCTCGCGCTGGCCGACGGGCTGCACGACTTCGGCAACCACGCACTCTTCCGCGATTTTGCCGCGCACTGGCTGGCGGGGCGCTGTGCCCTGACCGGCGATGCGGCCGGCGTGTATGATGCCGCCCGCTACTGGGAGGCGCTGCGCGTGCAGTTCCATGCGGACATCCCGCAGCATTTCTGGCCCTACCCGCCGCATGCCCTGCTCATCTGCGCCCCTGTGGCCGCGCTCCCCTATCTCCCCGCGTATCTTGTCTGGATGGGCGTGTCGCTTGTCACGTTTCTGCTCGCCGCGCGCGGCATGGTGCCGCAGTGGCGCTGGCTGGCGTTCGCGCCCGCGGCGGCGGTCAACCTGCTGCTCGGGCAGAATGGTTTTCTCACCGCGGCGCTCTTTCTCTGGGGGATGACCGCGCGCCGCGCATGGTGGGCCGGGCTGGCGCTGGCACTGCTGACCATGAAACCGCAGCTCGGCCTGCTGATTCCCGTCGCGCTGCTGGCGGAGAAGAACTGGCGGGTCATCGGCTGGACGGTCGGGCTGACCGCGGCGGTGCTGCTGCTGACGACGCTGCTCTTCGGCAGTGCGGTCTGGCCCGCGTGGCTGGCGGGGCTGCGCGTGCACGAGGGACTGGTGGCGACGGGGAGCGGGCTTTTCCTCTGGTTTATGGCGAGCGCGTTCGGCGCGGCGCGCGTGCTCGGCTTGAGCGCGACGACAGGACTGTTGTGGCACCTGCCGCTGCTGCTGGTCGCAAGCGCCGCGGTCTGGCGCGCGTATCGCGCCGGTGCGCCGCAGCGCCTGGCAGTACTCATTGCCGCGACGCTGCTGGCCACGCCGCATCTCTACGCCTACGATCTGAACCTGCTCAGCGTGGCGCTGCTGCTGCTCCCCGCGGCAACGACGCGCGGCACGGTACTGCTGCGGTCGGTGCTCTGGGGCGTCCCGCTGCTTCTCATCCCGTGCAACGCGGCGGGCCTGCCCGTCGCCCCGCTGCTGCTGGCGCTGCTGCTCCGGCTGGCGTGGCGCGCGGCTATGCCGGGCGCACCGCGGTAGCGCGCAGCAGCGCGCGGCCGCAGAACAGCGTGCCGCCGCCGACGAGCAGGCCGCAGGCGGCAAGCACCGCCTGCACGCCGGCATGGTCGGTAGCCCACCCGGTGAGAAATCCGCCCAGCGGCATCGCGCCCGAATAGACCATGATGTAGACCGCCATCACCCGCCCGCGCAGCCGCCCGTTGACGACCGCCTGCACGAACGCGGTCTGCGACGCGTGCTGCACCATGAACCCGTAGCCGGTGAGCAGCAGCACGGGCAGCGCCAGCGCGAGGCGGCTGGTGCCGGCGAGCACCAGCAGCGCGCAGCCGAAGAGCAACCCGCCCAGCACGGTCAGGCGCGGCCGCCCTGCCGCGCGGCGCTGCCCGGCGAGCAGCAGCGCCCCGATGAAAGCGCCGGCGCCCGACGCCGCCAGCAGCAGGCCGAGCGTGTCCGCTCCCCCCTGCAGCACGCGCGCGGCGTAGACGGGGAGCAGCACGAGGTAGGGCATGCCGGCGCACGAGGCGATGGCGAGAATGAGCAGCTGCAGGGCGATGGGCGGGGTGCGACGCACGTAGCGGACGCCCTCACGCAGCGAGAGCAGAAACGGCTTGGTGGCGCCGCGCGCGATGTCCGCCACCGGCCGGATGGCGGCAAGTCCGACGAGCACGGGGAGGTAGGAGAGCGCGTTGAGCATGAAGCACCACCCTTCGCCGATGAACGGAATGAGCGCGCCGGCGACCGCGGGCCCGAGCAGGCGCGCCCCGTTGAAGACCGTCGAGTTGAGCGCGACCGCGGTCGCCACGTCCTTGCGCCCGACCAGTTCGACGACCAGCGCCT
>CAZWUZ010000182.1:0-7988 GCA_964637655.1 uncultured bacterium
CATCCACGAGAAGGATTTGCGCATCGACACCTTCTGCGCGTCGGGGCACGGCGGGCAGAGCGTCAACACCACCTACTCGGCGGTGCGCATCACCCACCTGCCGACCGGGGTCTGGGTGCAGTGCCAGGACGAGAAGAGCCAGATCAAGAACCGCGCCAAGGCGATGACCGTGCTGCGCTCGCGCCTGCTCGAGGCGGAGCGCGAAAAGCAGGCGGCGGCGGAGGCGGCGGTGCGCAAGGACATGGTGCGCACCGGCGACCGCAGCGAGAAGATCCGCACCTACAACTGGCCGCAGAACCGCGTCACCGACCACCGCCTCGAGGGCGATGACAAGAACTTTCCGCTCGAGCGGGTCATCGACGGCGACCTCGAGGAGGTCATCGGCGCGCTGGCGCGGCTCGATGAACTGCGCAAACTCGAAGAACTCGATACGCAGAATTCGTGACCAAACCGGACCGCTGCGCTTCGCGGAGAAACCAGGTGCAGCGATGATGACGACAGGTGAATGGCTGAAAGCGGCGGAACAGCGCCTGACGGAAACAAGGTCATCATCCCCGCGTCTCGACGCGGAGGTGCTGCTCGCCCATGCGCTGCAGTGCGAACGCACGGCGCTGCTGGCACATCCCGAGCGCGACCTGGGCGCGGCGCAGGCGGCGGCTGATGCGCTGCTGACGCGGCGTGCCGACGGGGTACCGGTCGCGTATCTGACCGGGCACCGCGAGTTCATGGGACTCGATTTCATCGTGACCGAGGATGTGCTTATCCCGCGGCCCGAGACGGAACTGCTCGTCGAGACGGTGCTGGAGCGCGAACAGGGGTTCACCGGGCGCGCGCTGGAACTCGGGACGGGGTCGGGCTGCATCTCCATCACGCTGGCGACCCGGGGCACCATGCAGTTCTTCGCGTCGGACGTGACGGTCACGTCGGTGAAAGTGGCGCAGCGCAACGTGCGCGCACTCGGGGTTGCCGACCGCGTGCGCCTGGCCGTGGTCGACTGGGACACCGCCTGGCGCGGAGGCTTTGACGTGCTCGTCAGCAACCCGCCCTACGTCCGCGACGGTGAGTACAACTGGCTCGGGCGCGGGGTCAAGCGCGAGCCGGTCATCGCGCTGCTCGGCGGCGACGACGGGCTGCGCTTCTACCGCTCGCTCACCCGCAACCTCCCCAAGCTGCTGGTGCCCGGCGGCCGCTTCTACTTCGAGATGGGCATCATCGCCCCGATGGTCGAAGACCTCTTCCGCACCGCCGGCTATAACGATATCGAGATGCTCAACGACCTTTCGGGCTGGCCCCGCGTCATGGTCGGCCGCCTGCCGTAGTCGCCCGCCGGTATTGTTCTGGTAGGCAGCAGCAGCCCCCAGTCCCCACCCAGTCGCCCACCCAGTCAGCGGTGCAGTTGTTGGGGTACACAGGATGCAATTATAACCACCACAGTCGGATACATGCATAGAACGCTCCCCCCCGGTTCGGCTACGATGTCATGAAAAATATGCTAAACTGTGCAACGCGCGTGATACCGCACCTGTATATATAAGCAAACGCGGTAGGGGGCATGGCCGGGCATGGCACTGAAAAAATCGGATCTCTACAGTTCGCTCTGGCGCAGTTGTGACGAATTGCGCGGCGGCATGGACGCCTCACAGTACAAGGACTATGTGCTCGTTCTGCTTTTCATGAAGTACGTGTCGGACAAGTATGCCGGGCGCAAGGATGCGCTTATCGAGGTGCCCAAGGGGGGCGGCTTCGCTGACTTGGCGGCGCTCAAGGGCGATCCCAACATTGGCGAGAAGATGAATGGTATCATCAGCAAACTGGCTGAGGCCAATCACCTTGCTGGCGTTATCGATGTTGCCGATTTTAACGACGAAACCAAATTGGGGCGCGGCAAGGCGATGGTTGACACCCTGTCTAATCTCGTCGCCATTTTTGCCGATCCGGCGCTCGATTTCCGCGGCAATACCGCTGGCGGTGACGACATTCTCGGTGATGCCTACGAATACCTGATGCGGCATTTCGCCACTGAATCGGGGAAGAGCAAGGGGCAGTTCTACACGCCGGCTGAGGTTTCGCGCGTGATTGCCAAAGTCATCGGCGTCACCGGGGCGAAAAGCAACAGCCAGTCGATCTATGATCCGACCTGCGGGTCCGGTTCGCTGTTGCTCAAGGCGCATGACGAGGCGAAAAGCGCCACCGGACGCGACCTGTCGGTGTACGGTCAGGAAAACGACAATGCCACCTACGCCCTGGCGCGCATGAACCTCTTCCTGCACGACTGCCCGACGCATGAAATCTGGAAGGACAACACACTGGCCGCGCCGCATTTCACGGAGAAGGATGGCACCCTCAAACGTTTTGATTTTGTCGTCGCTAATCCACCTTTCTCGACCAAATCATGGAGCAATGGCTTCGATCCCGCGCATGATCGCTACGGGCGTTTCGCCTACGGCCTGCCGCCGGCCAAGAATGGCGACTATGCCTTCCTGCTGCATGTGCTTGCCTCACTCAAGAGCACAGGCAAAGGGGCGATCATTCTGCCGCATGGCGTGCTCTTCCGCGGCAATGCCGAACTGACGATACGCCGCGAGATCGTCAAGCAGGGGGTGATCAAAGGGATTATCGGACTGCCCGCCAACCTCTTTTATGGCACGGGCATCCCCGCCTGCATCATCGTCTTCGACAAGGAAAATGCCGCCGCGCGCACGGGAATCTTCATGCTCGACGCGAGCACGGGGTTCATCAAGGACGGCAATAAGAACCGTTTGCGCGAGCAGGATATCCACCGCATCGTCGATACTTTTACCCGGCAGGCGGACATTCCCGGCTATGCGCGCATGGTCTCACGCGCGGAAATCGAAAAGAACGACTACAACCTCAACCTGCCGCGCTACATCGACAGCGGCGTGGCGGAGGATGTGCAGGACCTTGACGGGCATTTGCGTGGTGGCATTCCCGTGCGCGATATCGACGCGCTGGCGCCGTACTGGGTGGTACTGCCGTCGCTGCGCAATGAACTGTTCAAGCCGGCGAAGCGCGCCGGCTATGGCGAATTGAAAGTGGCGGTGCCGGCTATCCGCCAGACGATATTCGGCCACGAGGAATTTACCGCGTATGGCAGAACGGTCAAGGCGTTGCTGAAGAAGTGGCAGGCGGGCCATCGCGAGTCACTGCGCGGCATCAGCCGCACCACCCGGCCGAAGGCGGTGATTGGTGCATTGGGTGAAGATATCCTTGCCGCCTTTGCCAAAGCCAAACTGCTCGATGCCTACGACATCTACCAGCATCTGATGGATTACTGGGCGACGACGATGCAGGACGATCTCTATATGCTCGTCGAGAGCGGGTGGCAGGAGGCAGCGAAGCCGCGGCAGATACTCGACAAGGAAAGGCCGGATTTCATCGTCGGCAAACTGAAATTCAAGGCGGAACTGCTGCCGCCGGCACTGCTGCTCAACCGCTATTTTGCCGCAGAGAAGCAGGCGCTGGACACACTGGCGGGCGAGTGCGCTGCGCTCGACCAGCAACTCGCGGAACTGCGCGAGGAGCAGGGTGGTGATGATGGGGCGCTTAGTGAGGTCGTGGACGACAAGGGGAACATCAACAAAGTCAGAGTGGTGGCACAACTCAAGAAGATCAAGGATGACAAGGACGCGAAAGAGGAACGTGAGGCGTTGACTGCCTATCTGGCGCTGCTTGAGCAGGAAACCGGGGCGTCGCGCCGGCACAAGGAGGCGCAGCAGGCGCTGGACGACAAACTGGCAAAGAAATACGGGGCGCTCACCGTTGAGGAGATCAAGGTGCTGGTGGTCGATGACAAATGGCTGGCCGCCATTGCCGGGGCGGTGCAGAAGGAACTCGACCGCGTGTCGCAGGCGCTGGCCGGGCGCATCCGCGAACTGGCCGAGCGCTATGCCGAGCCGCTCCCCGCGCTGGAACAGGAGGTGGCTGCGCTCTCCGCCCGTGTCGCCGCCCACCTGAAAAAGATGGGGGTGCAGGCGTGACCAGCCGGGATTCTAATTCCCCCGAATCGGGGGAATCGGCACACCGGCGCATTATGCCGTCATTCCCGAATTGTTCTATCGGGAATCCACGTCATCCCGTCTTTTATCCCCTCTTCCTCCGGGAGAGGGTGCAGAATGATGGTGTTGGTTGACAGGAATGTCCGGCTGCGCTAAAATGAATCATATCTGCATCACGGAGGGAATGCGATGCCCAATGCCCAAAGATTGATCATTTCGCTGGAACCGGCGCTGCGCCGGTCGATCATGGCCATGGCCGCGCGCGACGGGATGAGCGTCTCGGGCAAGGCGCGCGACCTGCTGCTGCACGCAGTTGAGGTTGACGAGGACGCGGCGCTGGAGGCGGCAGTGGCGCCGCGTATGCGCGACCGCGCCGCCAAGAGCGTCGGGCATGAGGAATTCTGGCGCACGGCGCGCAAGCGGGAAAAATCGCGCAAGAAATGAAGTACCGCATCGAGTACCAGCCGGTGGTGTATGGTGATGTTGCCGGCATGCCCGCCAACCTGCAGCGGCGCCTGGCCAAGGCCATCGACGCGCGATTGGGGGGGGCGCCTGACCGGTACGGTGAACGGTTGCGCAAGAGTTTGACGGGACTGTGGCGTCTGCGGGTCGGCGACTATCGCGTCGCCTATGTGATCGATGAACCCGGCAAAGTGGTGACGGTCTGGGCAATTCTGCACCGCAAAGCCGTGTATCCTGCGGTCACCAAACGCTGGAAACGTCCGTGAGCCGCCAGCAGCAAGTGCCGCCCGGCTACCAGCGCACCGAAGTCGGTGTGCTCCCGGATGATTGGAAGGTCAAACGCCTGAAAGAAATCGGCGTATTCTCGAAAGGCATTGGCATCAGGAAGAACGAAGTTGTCGCCGATGGGTTGCCCTGTATTCGCTATGGTGAAATCTATACGCATCACCATGACTACATCCGCGAGTTCAATTCCTATATTCCGCCGGAAGTGGCGCAAACGGGTCGACGACTGCGAAAGGGTGAATTGCTTTTTGCCGGTTCTGGTGAAACGGCGGAGGAAATCGGCAAATGCGTTGCATTTCTTGGCGCAGAGGAAGCGTATGCCGGCAGTGATATTGTCATCTTGAGCCCGGAGGAGCAGGATTCTCTTTTCCTCGGCTACCTTCTGAATCAATCGGTGGCGGTAGAACAAAAATCACGGCGTGGCCAAGGGGATGCGGTAGTCCACATCAGCGCGCGCAATTTGGGCGAGGTGCGCATACCCTTGCCACCTGCAGAGGAACAGCGGGCGATTGCGGGGGCGCTGGCGGATGTGGATGCGCTGCTGCGGGCGCAAGATAAACTCATTGCCAAGAAGCGCGCCATCAAGCAGGCGACGATGCAGCAACTCCTCACCGGCCGCCGCCGCCTCCCTGGGTATGCAGGCAAATGGAATAGCCAATCACTTGAAGCACTAGAAAAGGTTGGTGGTATCCGTTTATTTCGAGGAAATGTAATTTCAAAAAGAAATATGGAAAACTTCCCGGGCGATTATCCGGTTTATTCCTCATCGGTCGTTTCGGAAGGAATGTTCGGAAAATACGGAAAGTATATGTTTGATGAAGAGTTGATTACATGGTCAGTTGATGGTGGGGGAGATTTTTTCTATCGTCCTCGCCACAAGTTTTCCGTGACAAATGTGTGCGGATATATGAGAGTCAATGGCGCGTTGATGAATTGTCGTTTTTTGGCCGCCCAACTCCAATACCTGCACAGTCAAAAACAGTTTGACTATCAATTGAAGGCGCACCCGAGTGTCATTCGGAAGGCATATATTTTGATGCTACCAGAGATGCGTGAACAAACCGCGATAGCGGAGGTGCTGACGGATATGGACGCGGAGATTGCCGCGCTGGAAAAGCAGCGCGACAAGACGCGCGCGCTCAAGCAGGGAATGATGCAGGAACTGCTGACCGGGAGGATACGGCTGGTATGAAGAGTTACTATCGGGTCATGCTCGGGCGGGGAAGCAAACACGCGGAACTCTGCCTGCGCGAGGGGTTCATCGGTGTCGGTTTTGACCTCGAGGAGGATTTGAGCGGGCAACTGCCGGAGGAATGGCGCGAGTTCAACCGCCGCTATGTTCCGATCTACCTGGCCAAACATCCGGACAAGAAGAAAGTCAGCGCCGGACTTGCCTGTGGGGCAATCTGGACCATCGCCAAGGGGATCAAGAAAGGTGACATTGTTTTGTGTCCTGACGGCACCGGGGTCTATCGCGTTGGCGAGGTGACTGGCGACTACTATTATGCGCCGGGGCAGGAACTGCTCCATCGCCGCCGGGTCAAGTGGTTCGACAAGACGATCGAGCGCGCGGCGATGAGCGAAGCGCTGCGCAATTCGACGGGCTCCATCGGCACGTACAGCGATATCACCAGTTATCACGAGGAAATCGAGAAACTGCTTGCCGGTGCGACGGAGCCCGGCATCATCACCAACCATCCGGAGATCGAAGACCCTGTGGCGTTTGCCATGGAGCGGCATCTCGAGGACTTTCTCGTGCAGAATTGGGGCAGCACGGTATTCGGCAAAACCCACGACATTTATGCCGAGGATGGCGAACTGGTCGGCAAGCAGTATCCGACCGACAGCGGCCCGATCGATGTGCTCGCCGTCAGCAGGGACCGCAAGGAACTGCTGGTCATCGAACTGAAACGCGGCCGGGCCAGCGATGCGGTGGTCGGACAACTGCTGCGCTACATGGGGTATGTGATGGAAGAACTGGCGGAGGAGGGGCAGCAGGTGCATGGCGTGATTATCGCGCTGGACGACGATTTGCGCCTGAGGCGCGCGCTGGCCGCGGCACGCGGCATCACCTTTTACCGCTATCAAGTTGATTTCAAGTTGGTCAAGGGACATGGCGGCGCATGAAGAAACGTCAGCGAGCGAGTGGGCGTACCGATGAACAATAGGCAGGAGCCGTCGGTCGAGGTCATACGGCGCATGAACCACACGATGCGCCTTGTCATCGCTGCGGCATCATTGCGGACGCCCGGGGTACAGCACGCCACGCCGTTGCGCTGCTGGCGCGCAGTTGGTGGAGGGCAATGCAGCGGCCGGCTTGTTGTGTCACGCACCGAGGTGCCGCCGGACGCACATTGGGAATGCCCGCGCTGCGGGTATGGCGGAACCATGGCCGGCAGTATGGGTGGCGAATGGGACTTGCGCCGGTTGCCCCCGTTGGCTGAACCGGGCAAACCGCGGCATGAACTGCACCCTCTCGAACTCACGGAATTCGACGCGTTGGTGGATACATTGCTGGCGCAACCGGTGGCTGACGAGACCTTTCGCATCGTCCTGCGGGCGTGCGGTAGCGATCGGTACACGAACCTGACTATTATCGGGCAGGAACGCGAACTGCTTGAAGAGGCACTCGATATCGCGCTGCTGGACCCGCAGGTGAAGCACCGGCGCGTGCTGGAAAAGCTGTATCACCGGTTGTCCGTGGAGGGACTGAAGGCGTACAAGCCGTTTGCCGGCACGCGGCAGCGGCGGCAGGAGCCGGCCAGTGCCGTCGGCGAACGCTGGTATCGTCTGCGCATTACGCTTGACCACGTGCAACCGCGGGTGTGGCGCGAACTGCACGTGCCCGGGCATTGCTCGCTCGCCACGCTGCACCGGATCATTCAGGCGGCGTTCGACTGGTCGGACACGCACCTGCACGAATTTGTGTTGCCTGGACAAAGAATGTCGCCGACCGGCGATGCTGATGAACGGATGGAAAAGAAGATGACGTTGGCGGCGGTGGCCCCACGCGAGAAGATGAAATTCCAGTATATCTACGATTTCGGCGACCATTGGCAGCATACCATAACGGTGAAGAAAATTACGGTGACGCGTCCGGGTGACAAGCCCGAACTGTTCTGTTTTGCCGGCGCCGGTTCCTGCCCACCCGAGGATTGCGGCGGGCCGCCGGGCTACATGCAACTGCTGGCGGCGCGCGAACAGGATGGACCGGAAGGCGAAGAG